>NZ_JAMKBZ010000002.1:0-306183 GCF_053772255.1 Rhodopseudomonas parapalustris
GCAGGCTTCAACTTCCACTTGCTGCTGCGCTGGTTCAAACGGCTTTTGCGTGCCCTGCTGATGATGCTGTCACTCCGACTCGAAGCCGCCCGACACCCCTAAATCAATCCAGTTCAGCAAACTTCACGGACGACTCAAAAACCTCTGGATTCCGGGGCGGGAGCCGACTTTCCAGACAGCAAACAGCAAAATGCCCGGCGCGAGGCCGGGCATTGCCGAGTGTCTTGATCGGGTCTGCGGCGGTTACGCGTAGCGGCCGTGGCAGTGCTTGTACTTCTTGCCGGAGCCGCAAGGGCAATCCTCGTTGCGGCCGACCTTGCCCCAGGTCTCGGGCTTGTTCGGGTCGCGCGCCGTCTTGTCGGCCGCCTGCGTCGGCGCCAGCGAAACGTTGGCGAACGCCATCTCGTCCTGTCCGGTGTCGGGGTCCATCTTGTGGACTTCCATCGGCGGCAGTTCCTGCGGCTGGTCCGGCGGAATGATCTCGACCCGCATCAACTGCGCCGTCACCGCCTCGCGCAGATGCGCGCTCATCTCCTGGAAGAGATTGAAGGCTTCCGACTTGTATTCCTGCAGCGGATCGCGCTGGCCGTAGCCGCGCAGGCCGATCACCTGGCGCAGGTGATCGAGCATCACCAAATGTTCGCGCCACAGATGGTCGAGGGTCTGCAGCAGGATGCTCTTCTCGGCGTAGCGCATCACGTCCGAGCCCCACTGACCGACCTTGGCGGCCATGTGCTCGTCGAACACCCGCTCCAGCCGTGTGATCAGCTCCTCGTCGGCGATGCCTTCTTCCTTGGCCCATTCATCGACCGGAATGTCGATGCCGACGACGCGGTTGAGTTCTTCCTTCAGACCCGCGACGTCCCACTGCTCGGCATAAGCGTGCTCGGGCACATGCTTGGCGACCAGTTCCTCGATGAAGGTGTGACGCATGTCGGTGACCGTTTCGGCCACGCTCTCTTCCTTCATCAGCTCGACGCGCTGATCGAAGATCACCTTGCGCTGGTCGTTCTGGACGTCGTCGAATTTCAGCAGATTCTTGCGGATGTCGAAGTTGCGGGCCTCGACCTTCTGCTGTGCCTTTTCCAGCGCCTTGTTGATCCAAGGATGGATGATCGCCTCGCCTTCCTTCAGGCCGAGCCGTGTCAGCATGGTGTCGAGCTTGTCGGAGCCGAAGATCCGCATCAGGTCGTCTTCCAGCGACAGGAAGAACTTGGAGCGGCCCGGGTCGCCCTGACGGCCGGAACGACCGCGGAGCTGGTTGTCGATGCGCCGGCTCTCGTGGCGCTCGGAGCCGATGATGTACAGGCCGCCGGGGCGCTTGGCGGTCTTGGCCGGCTTGTTGCCCTTGGCGGGTTCGATCTCGATCTCGTCCTCGGCGTTCAGCACGATGTCGCGGAAGCGCTCGATATCGGCCTTGATCTCGGTGATCTTCGCCGCCTTCTCGGCTTCGTCGGTGATGTGCGCAGCTTCCTGCTGAAGCCGCATTTCCAGCGAGCCGCCGAGTTTGATGTCGGTGCCGCGGCCGGCCATGTTGGTGGCGATGGTGATCGCCCCCGGAACGCCGGCTTCGGCCACGATGTAGGCTTCCTGCTCGTGGAAGCGCGCGTTCAGCACCGCGAACAGTTTCGCCGGCTTGCCCGCGCGGGCGGCCGCGTACAGCTTGTCCATCCCCTTGGGGTCGGTGAAGTCGATCTGCTTGTAGCCGTGCTTGAGCAGATAATCGGCCAGCACCTCGGACTTCTCGATCGACGCGGTGCCGACCAGCACCGGCTGCATCCGGGCGTTGGCGCGCTCGACCTCGGCCAGGATCGCGGCGTATTTTTCCTGCTGGGTGCGGTACACCTCGTCGTCTTCGTCGAGACGGGCGATGGGCAGGTTGGTCGGGATCTCGACCACTTCGAGCTTGTAGATGTCGAAGAACTCGTCGGCCTCGGTGGCCGCGGTGCCGGTCATGCCGGCGAGCTTGTCGTACATCCGGAAGTAGTTCTGGAAGGTGATCGAGGCCAGCGTCTGGTTTTCCGGCTGGACCGTGACGTGTTCCTTGGCTTCCAGCGCCTGGTGCAGGCCTTCCGAATAGCGCCGGCCCTGCATCATGCGGCCGGTGAACTCGTCGATGATCACCACCTCGTCGTTGCGGACGATGTAGTCCTTGTCGCGCTGGAACAGCGTGTGGGCGCGCAGCGCCTGGTTGACGTGATGCACCACCGAGACGTTCTCGACGTCGTACAGCGACTCGCCGCGAAGCTGGCCGGCGTCCTTCAGCAGCGTCTCGATCTTCTCCATGCCGGCTTCGGTCAGCGTCACGGTGCGCTGCTTCTCGTCGACCTCGTAGTCGGACTTGTCGAGGCGCGGAATGAAGGTGTCGATGGTGTTGTAGAAGTCGGAGCGATCGTCGAGCGGGCCGGAGATGATCAGCGGGGTGCGCGCTTCGTCGATCAGGATCGAGTCGACTTCGTCGACGATCGCGAAATAGTGCCCGCGCTGGACCATGTCCTCCAGCCGGTACTTCATGTTGTCGCGCAGATAGTCGAAGCCGTATTCGTTGTTGGTGCCGTAGGTGATGTCGCAGGCATAGGCGGCCTGGCGCTGAGCGTCGTCCAGCCCGTGCACGATCACGCCGGTGGTCATGCCGAGGAAGCCGTAGATCTGCCCCATCCAGCCGGCGTCGCGGCTGGCGAGGTAGTCGTTGACGGTGACGACGTGCACGCCCTTGCCGGCGAGCGCGTTGAGATAAACCGCCAGCGTCGCGACCAGCGTTTTGCCTTCGCCGGTCTTCATCTCGGCGATGTCGCCTTCGTGCAGCACCATGCCGCCGATCAACTGCACGTCGAAGTGGCGCTGGCCCAGCGTGCGCTTGGCGGCCTCGCGCACGGTGGCGAACGCCGGCACCAGCAGCTCATCGAGGGTCTTGCCGGCGGCGAGCTCGGCGCGGAATTCCGCGGTGCGAGCCTTCAGCGCCTCGTCGGACAGCTTGGCCAGTTCCGGTTCGAGCGCATTGATCGCGGCGACCCGAGACTGGTAACCCTTGACCCTGCGGTCGTTAGCGGAGCCGAAGAGTTTGCGGGCGAGCGCGCCGATCATGCCAGCTTCCTGTTGTTGCGCTGTGACTTAGCAGCCGTGATGCCGTTCGCTCGAGCCACTATCAACTCATCGTGACGCTCGGGCACCTATCAGGATACAGGTGCGCGCGCGAAATGATTGGTAATCCAGCAATCCGAGAGCCGGCCGCCCGGGCGCGGTCGCGCGGCGACCGCCCGACCCGAGCCTGTGGCGGCACAGATATGGCTGGGCCTGGGGGTTGTCAACGCGCCGACCTTTCAAGGATTTCATCATTTTGACAGAGTTTTCGCGTTGCCAAGGCACTGCGATTGGGTGACTGTCTCGCCGCCCCGACACCCCGGCTTTCAACACAAGGATTTTCCATGACACCTGCGTTCAACGCAGTCACATCCGGCCTGCGCGCCGGCCTCTTCAGCGCGGCTGTGACAGGTTGTCTCGCATTTGCGCTTCTGGCTGCCCCTGCGGCGCGCGCCGAGGATGCGAACCCCGTGCTCGCCAAGGTCAACGGCGCTGAGATCCGTCAGAGCGACGTCGATCTCGCCGAGCAGGAGCTCGGGCCGAGCCTCGCCCAGCTCGATCCGGCGACCAAGAAAGAGAACGTCCTGGCCTTCCTGATCGACATGAAAATTGTCGCCAAGGCCGCCGAAGACAAGAAGATCCAGGACACCCCGGAATTCAAGAAGCGGCTCGAATTTGCCCGTGACCGGCTGCTGATGGACGATCTGCTCGCCGCCGAGGGCAAGTCCGGCTCCACCGACGAGGCGATGAAGAAGGTCTATGACGAGGCCGCCAAGCAGATTTCCGGCGAACAGGAAGTCCACGCCCGTCACATCCTGGTCGAGACCGAGGACGAGGCCAAGGCCGTCGAGGCCGAGCTGAAGAAGGGCGCCGACTTCGCCGAGCTGGCGAAGAAGAAGTCCAAGGATCCGGGCGCCTCCGATGGCGGCGATCTCGGCTTCTTCACCAAGGACCAGATGGTGCCGGAGTTCTCCGCCGCCGCCTTCGCGCTCGAGCCGGGCAAGATCTCCGAACCGATCAAGACCCAGTTCGGCTGGCACATCATCAAGGTCGAGGAAAAGCGCAACCGCAAGCCGCCGAGCTTCGATCAGGTCAAGGCGCAGATCGAGCAGTACGTCACCCGCAAGGCGCAGTCGGATTACGTTGCCAAGCTGCGCCAGAGCGCCAAGATCGAGCGCATGGACCAGCCGGCTGCGAAGCCGGATGCAGCCAAGCCGGCGGATGCCGCGAAGCCTGCCGATCCGGCCAAGCCCGCCACCCCGGCGCCGGCCAAGAAGTAAGTCTTCTCAAAGAGTTGTTGGTGAAATGGCCGGGCTCGTCCCGGCCATTTTGCTTTTTCCGGCGCGCTTAGCCGTCAGTTCGTAGGATGGGTTGAGCGGCAGCGAAACTCATCTGAACCGTGCTGGCGTTGATGGGTTTCGCGTCCGCTCAACCCATCCTACGATCTACGATCGCGGCAGCTTCGCCTTCAGGGCGTAAAGCGCATCCAGCGCCTCGCGCGGGGTCATCTCATCGGGATGCAGGGCCTTCACCGCCTCGATCAGTTGGTCGGCCTCGCTCGGGATCACGCCTTCGGCGGGCGCGCGCGCCGTGATGGCGAACAGCGGCAGATCGTCGATCAGCGCCTTGGGCTGGCCGCGGTCGTTGGCCTCGAGCTTGGCCAGCACCGCTTTGGCCCGGTTCACCACCGAGGGCGGCAGGCCGGCCAGCTTGGCGACCTGAATGCCGTAAGAGCGGTCGGCAGAGCCCGGCAGCACCTCGTGCAGGAACACCACCTCGCCGCGCCATTCCTTGACCCGCACCGTAGCGTTGAACAGCCGCGGCAGCTTGGCCGACAGTGCGGTCAGCTCGTGGTAGTGCGTGGCGAACAGCGAACGGCACCTGTTTTGTTCGTGCAGATGCTCGATCGCCGCCCAGGCGATCGACAGACCGTCGAAGGTCGCGGTGCCGCGGCCGATCTCGTCGAGGATCACCAGAGCGCGCTCCGACGCCTGGTTCAGGATCGCGGCGGTTTCGACCATCTCGACCATGAAAGTCGAGCGCCCACGGGCGAGGTCGTCGGCGGCGCCGACGCGCGAGAACAGCCGGTCGACGATGCCGATCCGCGCCCGGCTCGCCGGCACGAAGCTGCCGACCTGGGCGAGCAGCGCGATCAGCGCGTTCTGGCGCAGGAAGGTCGATTTGCCGGCCATGTTCGGGCCGGTCAGCAGCCAGATCTGGCCGCTGGTCTGCGCCGGGCCGGGCGACAGGTCGCAGGCGTTGGCGATGAACGGCTCGCCGGCCTTCTTCAGCGCCTGCTCGACCACCGGATGCCGGCCGCCCTCGATCGCGAACGACAGCGACTGATCGACCTCGGGACGGACGTAATTGTCGTCGGAGGCGAGCTTGGCGAGCGCGGTGGCGACGTCGAGCAGCGCGAATGCGTGCGCGGCGGCGCGCAGGTCTTCGCCGGCCGCATCGATCATCGCTGCGAGGCGGTCGAAGATCTCGAGCTCGAGCCCGAGCGCGCGGTCGCCCGCATTGGCGATCTTGGCCTCGATCTCGCCGAGCTCGGCGGTGGTGAAGCGCACCTGGCCGGCGAGAGTCTGGCGATGGATGAAGGTGGCGTTCAGCGGCGGCGCCATCAGCCTGTCGCCGTGCTGCGCCGAGACTTCGACGAAGTAGCCGAGCACGTTGTTGTGCCGGATCTTGAGCGCCTTGATGCCGGTGTCGTCGGCGTAGCGCGCCTGCATCGACGCCACGACCAGCCGCGAGGCGTCGCGCAGCTTGCGGGTTTCGTCGAGCGTCGGCTCGAAGCCTTCGCGGACGAAGCCGCCGTCGCGCTTCTGCAGTGGCAGATCATCGGCCAGTGCGCGGCCGAGCTCGGCGCACAGCTCGCGCGACGGCCGCTGCAGCGCCGCCATCGCGCTTGCGATTTCCTGCGGCGGGCTTGCGAGCTGTGCAAGCTGCACCAGCACCTCGTCGGCGGCGCGGATGCCGTCGCGCAAGTTCGCCAGATCTCGAGGACCGCCGCGGCCGAGCGACAGCCGCGCCAGTGCGCGCGCCATGTCGGGCGCCGCCCGCAGCGAGCTGCGGATCTGTTCGCGAAGTCCGGAATCCACCGCGAAGGCTTCGACCGCATCCAGCCGCCGGGCGATCGTGGCCGCATCGGTGAGCGGCGCGGCGAGCCGCTGCGCGAGCAGCCGCGAGCCGGCGGCCGTCACCGTGCAGTCGATCGCGTCGAGCAGCGAACCGCGGCGCTCGCCGGCGAGTGTACGGGTGAGTTCGAGATTGGCGCGGGTCGCCGGGTCGATCGCCATCGTGGTGCCGGTCGCCTCGCGCGACGGCGGCGATAGCGGCGGCCGTTTACCGAGCTGAGTGCGGTCGACATAGGTGACGCAGGCCGCCGCCGCGGTCGCCTCCAGCCGCGACAGCACGGCGAGGCCGTCCATGGTGGCGACGGCGAAGTAATCGCACAGCCGCCGCTCGGCGGTGGCCGAATCGAACACGTCGCGGGTCAGTGGCGTGACGGCAGCCAGTTCGCGCAAGGTAGGCGCGACTTCGGCGTCGCCGTACAGCGCATCCGGCACGATCGCTTCGTTCGGATTGATCCGCGCCAGCGTCGCGGCGAGTTCGGCGGTCGAGCACTCGGTGACGCAGAACTCTCCGGTCGAGATGTCGATCCAGGCCAGCCCAATCCGATCAACACCGGCGGAGCCGCGGGCACGCGCGATTGCCAGCAGATAGTTGTTGGCGCGCGCGTCGAGCAGGGTGTCTTCGGTCAGCGTGCCGGGCGTGATCAGCCGGACCACGTCGCGCCGCACCACACTCTTGCGGGCGCGCGCCGCTGCCGGATCTTCGGTCTGCTCGCACACCGCGACGCGGTGGCCGAGCGCAATCAAGCGGTGCAGATAATCGTCGGAGCGTTCCACCGGCACGCCGCACATCGGAATGTCGGCGCCGAGATGTTTGCCGCGCTTGGTCAAGGTGATGCCGAGTGCGCGGGACGCAATCTCGGCATCCTCGAAGAACAGCTCGTAGAAGTCGCCCATCCGGTAAAACAGCAACAGCCCCGGATTGGCGGCCTTGATCTCGTGGTACTGCTCCATCATCGGCGACATTTTCGCCGGCGCCTCGGCTGGCGGAGCGGCGTTCGGCGGCGGAGCAATGTCGGGGCGGATGGTCATGGCCGATGCATAGCAAAATTCGTCCCTTCGTTCCTACCTCGGGCGGCGAGCCATGCACGGGTTTCAACCGCGCCCGCGACGATCGGCGGCACGTTGACCTGTTCGGCGGCGCTTTCTACAAACCGGCTTCAAGTCCGGCGCCCCAGCCCGGATCGACAAAACAGGGAGAGTTTCGATGGCCGACGTGTTTGTCTGCGACGCGGTGCGCACTCCGATCGGCCGTTACGGCGGATCGCTCGCCAAGGTGCGGACCGACGATCTTGCAGCGGTGCCGATCAAGGCGCTGATGGCCAAGCATCCCGACATGGACTGGAGTGCGGTGGACGAGGTGTTCTTCGGCTGCGCCAATCAGGCCGGCGAAGACAACCGCAACGTCGCCCGTATGGCGGCACTGCTGGCGGGCCTTCCCGACTCCGTGCCCGGTCAGACCCTCAACCGGCTGTGCGCCTCTGGCCTCGACGCGGTCGGTGCGGCAGGCCGTGCGATCCGCGGCGGCGAAATCGATCTGGCGATCGCCGGCGGTGTCGAGTCGATGACCCGCGCGCCGTTCGTGCAGGGCAAGGCGACCGAAGCGTTCGCCCGCACCGCCGACATCTTCGACACCACGATCGGCTGGCGTTTCATCAATCCGCTGATGAAGCAGCAATATGGCGTCGATTCGATGCCCGAGACCGGCGAGAACGTCGCCGAAGAGTTCCAGATCTCGCGCGCCGATCAGGACGCGTTCGCGATCCGGTCCCAGCAGCGGGCCGGTGCGGCGATCGCGGCCGGCTACTTTGCCGAGGAGATCGCGCCGGTGACGTATTCGGGCGGCAAGGCCGGCCCGATCACCGTCGACAAGGACGAGCATCCGCGCCCCGAAACCACGCTCGAAGGTCTCGCCAAGCTGAAGCCGATCGTGCGCAATCCGGGCACGGTGACGGCCGGCAATGCGTCGGGCGTCAATGACGGCGCCGCCGCGCTGCTGATCGCATCCGCGGCCGCGGTGAAGAAGTATGGCCTGACGCCGCGCGCCAAAATCCTCGGCCTCGCTTCGGCCGCGGTGCCGCCGCGGATCATGGGCATCGGCCCGGTGCCGGCGACCAGGAAGCTGATGGAACGGCTCGGGCTGAAGATCAGCGACTTCGATCTGATCGAGCTGAACGAAGCATTTGCCTCTCAGGGCATCGCCTGCCTGCGCCAGCTCGGCGTCAAGGACGATGCCGACTTCGTCAATCCGCACGGCGGCGCGATCGCGCTCGGCCACCCGCTCGGCATGAGCGGCGCTCGGCTGGCGCTGACCGCGGTGCACGGCATGGAGAAGCGCGGCGGCAAGCTCGCGCTCGCCACGATGTGCGTCGGCGTCGGCCAGGGTGTCGCGATGGCGATCGAGAAGGTGAACTGAGATTACCTGGTCATTCCGGGGCGCTCACGCAGTGAGCGAACCCGGAATCTCGATCCGTGCACACCAACCTCGGGATTCCGGATCGCCGCTGCGCGGCGTCCGGAATGACGGCCTTGTTCAATTGCTGGGCTCCTCGGCATCTTCCGGCGTGGGAGAGCTGAACAAGCTACTCCATCACCGCCGCATGATCCGCTGCGGCTTCGCCCTGCTTGCGCAGCGCCGCTTTGGTCGAGCCGATGATGATCGCCATCGGCACCGCGGCGGCGGTGAGGAACATCACCATCGCGTAGTCGTGCGAGAATGCGATGATCTGCGCCTGCATGGTGACGATCGCATCCATCATCGCCTTGCCGGTGGTGGTCGACAGGTCGATCATGCCGGTGACGTTCGGCATCTGCAGCGCGTCGTTGAACGGGTTGATGTGCTCGGACAGGATGGCGTGCGCCGTGGTGGTGCCCGACGACAGTTTCGCGATCACCACCGAAATTCCGACCGAGCTGGCGACGTTGCGCACCAGCGTCAGCATGGCGGTGCCGTCGGTGCGGAGTTGCCCCGGCAGCGTCATGAACGCCACCGTCGACAGCGGCACGAACACCAGACCGAAGCCGAACCCCTGAACGATGCTGGTAACGACGACGCTCGGCACGCTGGTCTGGTCGGTCCATGCGGTCATCACGTAGAGCGACGCGCAGGTCAGCGACAGACCGGTGGCGATCAGGGTGCGCGCCTCGATATGGCGCATGATCCGGCCGACGATCATCATCGCCACGAAAGTGCCGCAGCCGCGCGAGGCAAGCAGCAGGCCGGCGGTCATGATCGGGTAGCCTTCGACGTTCTGCAAGAACGGCGACGACAGCGCCATGGTCGAGAACAGCACCAGCCCCATCACCGTCATGAACACCACGCCGCCGACGAAGTTACGATCCTTGAAGATCGCGAACTGGATGAACGGGCGTGCAGTGGTGAAGGAGTGGGCGAAGAAGTAGTAGAACCCGACCACCGAGACGATCGACTCGATGACGATCTCGGTCGAATTGAACCAGTCGAGCTGTTCGCCGCGGTCGAGCGCGAGCTGCATCGCCCCGATGCCGACCGCGAGCGCCGCAAAGCCGAACCAGTCGAATTTGAGCTCCTGGTTCGTGTCGGTTTCTTCCATGAACATCGCCAGACCGAGCACCGTGATGGCGCCGAACGGCAGGTTGACGAAGAACACCCAGTGCCAGGAGTAGGTTTCGGTCAGCCAGGCGCCGAGAGAGGGGCCCATGATCGGCCCCATCATCACGCCCATGCCCCAGATCGACATCGCCTTGGCGCGCTCGTGTAGCGCGTAGCTGTCCAGCATCACGGCCTGCGACAGCGGCACCAGCGCGGCGCCGAACACGCCCTGCAGCAGCCGGAACGCCACCATCTGGGTGATGTCCTGGGCGAGGCCGCACATCACCGATGCGGCGGTGAAGCCGGCCGCGCAGATGATGAAGATGCGCTTGCGGCCGAACCGGTTGGCGATCCAGCCGACCGGCGCCGTCATGATCGCGGCCGCCACGATGTAGGACGTCAGCACCCAGTTGATCTGGTCCTGCGATGCCGACAGCGAGCCCTGCATATAGGGCAGCGCGACGTTGGCGATGGTGGTGTCGAGCGCCTGCATGATCGTCGCCGTCATGGCGCAGATCGTCACCATGTTCCGGCGTAAGCCGGGGACCGCGTGGGATTGTGCGGCGCCGGCCATTGCTCAGTGCTGCTCCGGCTGCGCGGCCTTGGCGGGGCCGAAGCCGAGCAGGCCCGCCAGTGAACGCCGGTGGTTGGTGTCGATCGACACGGTCACGCTCATGCCCGCCTTCAACCGGCGCACCATCGCGTCGGTGTTGTCGAACGCAATCCGCAGCGGCACGCGCTGCACTACCTTGACGAAATTGCCGGTGGCGTTCTGCGGCGGCAGTACCGCGAATTGCGCGCCAGTGCCCGGCGACAGCGACGTCACCCGGCCCTTGAAAGGGTGATCCGGGAAGGCGTCGACGTCGAGCGTCACAGCCTGCCCGACCGCCACATAGGTGAAATCGCTTTCCTTCGGGTTGGCATCGACCCAGGGCTGCGAGGTGTCGATGACGCTGAACACCGGCGTGCCGGCGGCAACGAAACGGCCGAGCTGAATGTTGTCGACCTGGGTAGCCGTGCCGCGCATCGGCGCCCGCACCGTCGCCAAATGGAGGTTGCGCTCGGCATCGTCGAGCGCCGCTTTGGCTTGGGAATAGGCGGGAAACTTCTCCAGCGGCAGGTCGGGGTCGCCCAGCAACTGGTTGAGCGCGGTCGACTGCTGCTGCTTGACGAGCTGCAACTGCGCCTGCGCGGTCACCAGCGCCGCGGTGGAGTTGTCGAGGTCGAGCTGTGAGCCGGCACGGCTCTGCACCAGCGAGGTCTTGCGTTCGACGTCGCGCTGCTTCAGCGCGATGCCGGCATCCACCAGCTCGACGGTCTTGCCGTACAGTTTGACGTTGGCGACGAGGTTGGCGTGGCTGGTCTTGGCGTCCGCCAGCTTGGCCTGAGCCTGTGCCACAGCGAGCCGGAACGGCACCGGATCGATCTGGAAGAGCTCGTCGCCGGGCTCGACATGCTGGCCTTCCTTGACCGTGACCTCGACGATCTTGCCGGCGACGTCGGGCGTGATCAGCACCTTCTGGGCGCCCACATAGGCGTCGTCGGTGGTCACGTAGCGACCGCCTTCCAGATAGAAGGTGATGCCGCCGATCAGCGCCAACAGCGGCAGCACGATCAGCAGCAGCGGCCGGCGATAGCGGCGCAGCGCACCGCCGACCCCGCTGTGTGGTCCGGAACCGGCGGTGACGGACGGATCGCTCGAAGGTTCTTTCTGCTCGGTCGGAAATTTCAGGGCCGGTTCAGCCATAGCGCTCTTCCCGTCGTTTCTCTTCGCGTTGGCACTGGTGCTGGAGGGCGCCACGCAAATTCTCCTTGATGATCTGCATCTGGTGCAGCAGGCGCTGCGCATCGTCGGTCGTGAGGCCGGCGAGTGCGGTCGCGGTGAGTTCGGCACGGAGATCGGCCAGCTTGCGGAGCAGCGGCTTGGCCGCCTCGCGCAGGTGGAGCCGCTTGCAGCGCCGGTCGGTGTCGTCGCTGCGACGTTCGAGCCAACCGTTGTCGCACAGCTTGTCGATCAGGCGGGTCAGCGTGATCGGCTGTAGTTCCATCTGTTCAGCGAGTTCGGACTGCTTCAGTCCTTCGGCGCGCTCCACCTTGGCCAGCACTGCCCATTGGGCGCGCGTAATGCCGTGCCGCGACGCCTGCTTGTCCGCATAGGCGCGGATCAGCCGCTGCACTTCGGCGAACACGAAGATGATGTTCTGGTCCCCCGGACCATTGGACATTGGGCAGGTCTCCCTAAGCAACGAATAAAATAAGCTTGCTTATTATTTCACAAGATACAGGAATCGCATACGTCCGATACCGTTGCGCATGTCTCGCAAGTGGCGGCGGGCCGCGAGACTTCGAGGGCCTGCCCGGTGTAGGATGTTGCGGAAGACATGAGCCGGCCTGTTGCCGGCGCAGTGGTGACGTTCGATGACCGCACTGAAGCCGACCTTCCCCGCGCCGGGACACGATCATGAGCGTTGCTCGGCCGAGGGGTTGGAGCATGCGGAGCGAGTCTGTGCCGATCGATCGCAGAATCTCACGCCGATCCGTCGGCAGGTGCTGCGTGCGCTGTTGTCGAGCCATCGGCCGCTCGGCGCCTACGAGGTGATCGACGAACTGGCCCGGGTCATGCCGCGGCCGGCGCCGATCACGGTGTACCGGGCGCTGGATTTTCTGATGCAGAATGGCCTCGTCCACCGGATCGAGAGCCGCAACGCCTTCCTTGCCTGCGGCCACGATCACGACGACACTGCGACGGTCGCATTCCTGATCTGCGAATGCTGCGGTTCTGTCGGCGAGATCCCGGCTTCGGAAGTCACGCAGCGCCTCAACGAAGCGGCACGCCAGACTGGCTTCACGCCGAAGATGTCGGTGGTCGAGATCACCGGCTTGTGCGGCCATTGCCAAGCCGCCTGACGCGGTTTACGCCTTGATCCATGGGAGGAGCGTGGCGCGCCAGCGCCCGCCACAACACGGCGAAAAGCCGGAGGCACCATGTCGATCAAGACGTCCCGCCGGACGACGGCGGTCTCCTCGAACCTGATCACCCAGCCCGCGCGACCGCTGCGGTGAGCGGCACCATGGGGCGTCCGCTGAGCGCCGGCGCGATCGCGCTGATGTTGCTGTGCTGCCTGTCGTGGGGCTTCAACCAGATCGCCGTGAAGCTGGTTTTGCCGGACATTCCGCCGTTCCTGCAGGCGGCGATCCGGTCGGCCGGGGCCCTGATCATCATCCTGATCATCGCCAGGTCACGCCGGGTGAAGCTGTTCCTGCGTGACGGCACGCTCCGGGCCGGGCTGTTCGCCGGCGTGCTGTTTGGGCTCGAATTCGTGCTGATCTATCATGGCCTGACGCTGACCACGGCGTCCCGGGCGGTCGTGTTCCTCTACACCGCGCCGTTCTTCGTCGCGCTTGGCTCGTACCGGCTGCTCGGCGAACGGCTGCGCCGGCTGCAATGGGCCGGGCTGGCGTTGAGTTTCGCCGGGGTGGCGCTGGCGATCGGCGTGCCGCAGGCCGACGTCGACACGAGCGTTCTGGTCGGTGACCTGATGCTGGTCGGCGGCGGCGCGCTGTGGGCCGCCACCACCCTGATCGTCAAATCGACCCGGTTGCAGCGGGCGCCGGCCGAGAAGGGGCTGGCCTATCAGGTGGCGGTCTCGGTGCCGATTTTGACCGCTGCGGCGCTGCTGTCCGGTGAAACCATCACCAAGATCCCGTCGCCGCTCTCGCTCGGCCTGATGGCTTATCAGACCATCTGGGTGGTCGGACTGACATTTTTGCTCTGGTTCGGGCTGGTGAAGACCTATTCGGCCAGCAAATTGTCGGCTTTCACCTTCATTACCCCTTTATTCGGGGTGGCGGCCGGCTATCTGATCATGCACGACCCGCTGACCCCGGCATTCGGCGCCGCGGCGGTGCTGGTGATCGCCGGCCTTTACCTCGTGAACCGGCCGGCTCCGGTTCCTGCACCCAACGATCCATTGCTGAATGTCACAAAAACCTGATATTCGGACCGCCATGAACAAGCTCGAAAATCCGCTGCAGGACGACGTCGCAGGCCCCGCGCCGCGGCACCAAACCACCCAGGTCATGGTCGGCGATGTGGCCGTCGGCGGCGGCGCTCCGATTGTCGTCCAGTCGATGACCAACACCGACACCGCGGATGTCGAGGGCACCATCAAGCAGATCGCCGCGCTGGCCCGGGCCGGTTCGGAGATGGTCCGGATCACCGTCGACCGCGAGGAGGCCGCTGCCGCCGTTCCGCACATCCGCGACGGCATCCGCAAGCTCGGCCTGACCACGCCGCTGATCGGCGACTTCCACTACATCGGCCACAAGCTGCTGGCGGAGTACCCGGCCTGCGCCGAGGCGCTCGACAAGTATCGGATCAACCCGGGCAATGTCGGCTTCAAGGCCAAGCGCGACACCCAGTTCGCCGACATCGTCGAGATTGCGTTGAAGAACAACAAGGCGGTCCGCATCGGCGCCAATTGGGGTTCGCTCGACCAGGAACTGCTCACCAAGCTGATGGACGAGAACGCCGCCAGCGCCAATCCGCGCGACGTCCGCGCCGTCACCCGCGAGGCAATGGTGCAGTCGGCGCTATTGTCGGCCGCGCGCGCCGAAGAGATCGGCCTGCCGAAGAACAAGATGATCCTGTCCGCCAAGGTCTCCGCGGTGCAGGACCTGATCGCCGTGTATCAGGATCTCGCTTCGCGCTCCGACTACGCGATCCATCTCGGCCTCACCGAAGCCGGCATGGGGTCGAAGGGCATCGTGGCGTCGTCCGCCGCGCTCGGCATCCTGCTGCAGCAAGGCATCGGCGACACCATCCGGATTTCGCTGACGCCCGAGCCCGGCGGCGATCGCACCAAGGAGGTGCAGGTCGCGCAGGAACTGCTGCAGACCATGGGCTTCCGCACCTTCGTGCCGCTGGTGGCTGCGTGCCCCGGCTGCGGCCGCACCACCTCGACCACGTTCCAGGAGCTGGCGCGCTCGATCCAGGATTTCATCCGCGACGAGATGCCGGAATGGCGCAGCCGCTATCCGGGCGTCGAGAACCTCAACGTCGCGGTGATGGGCTGCATCGTCAACGGCCCGGGCGAAAGCAAGCACGCCAATATCGGCATCTCGCTGCCCGGCACCGGCGAAACTCCGGCCGCCCCGGTGTTCGTCGACGGCGAGAAATTCCGCACCCTGCGCGGCGAGAATATCGCGGCCGACTTCAAGGCGCTGGTGATCGACTACATCGAGCAGCGCTACGCCGCGACGCCGAAGCCCGGCGCTGCCCAGATGGTGCCGGCGGCGGAGTAAGTCCGCCGGGGCGCAGCCTCTCATTCGGAACGAGTGGGATCGCGTCTTGCGGTGTGACAAATACCGGGCAACTCAGCCGTACCTACGAACCCGCCTTACAGCGGCGCAGGCCCGCTTTCGCGGTTGGCGAGGGTCGCCTCTTCCAGATCGAGGTCGCGCTCGATCCGGCGCCTCGCTTCGTCGGTAATCTTGCCGGCGCGAAGCTGGGCATGGATGAATTTGCGCTCGACCTTGATCAGCTCACGCACCAGCGCGATGCCGACCGCGGAGGCCTCGTGCTCCGGCGAGCCGATCGGATCGGGCAGCAGGCTGGTGCGGGTCTGGTGCCGGGCGTGCAGCAGCTTCAGCACCTCGTCGGTGAGTTCGCGGTTGTCGGTGATGGTTTTCAACGACGCCTGAGCGGCGGCGAGCGCCTCGCGCCGCGCCGTGATCTCATCTTCGTGTTCGGCGATCTGCTCCCGATGTCCGACATGGGTGATGCCGAGCAGTTTCACCACCGCAGGTAGCGTCAGGCCGAGTCCCACCAGGGTGATCAGGATCACCCCGAAGGTGACGAACAAAATCAGATCGCGATACGGAAACGCCTCGCCGCCCGGCAGCGCATAGGGTAGCGCCAGCGCCGCGGCGAGCGACACTGCACCGCGCACGCCGGTGAAGCCAATTACGAACACGGTGCGCCACGACGGGTAGGGATCGCGCGCCCGCAAGCTGCGGCTGAGAAAACGCGGCAGATAGAACGCCGGATAGACCCAGACGAAGCGCGCGGCGATCACGATCGCGGCGACCAGCAGCGTTGCCGTCAGGATGTCCCCGAAGGGGAATTCCTTGGACCTTTCCAGCAGTGCGCGGAGCTGGAAGCCGGTGAGCAGGAACAGCATCCCTTCGATCAGGTAGATCACCAAGTCCCAAAAGAAGATGCCCTGCAGCCGCGTCGCTGCCGAGATCAGCAGCGGGCCGTTCCAGGAGATGTAGAGGCCGCAGGCGACGGTGGCGATCACGCCGGAGCCGCCATGGTGCTCGGGAATCCAATAGGCGATATAGGGCGTCAGCAGCGACAGCGTGATTTCGATCTGCGGATCGCGCACCCAATGCCGCAGCCGCAGGCTGAGCCAGCCGACCGCCACGCCGAAGGCGAGCTCGCCGGCCATGATCGCCACGAAGGTTCCGGACGCCTTGGTCAGCGAGAATGCGCCGGTCATGATCGCCGCCACCGCGAAGCGGTACAGGATCAGCGCGGTGGCATCGTTGGCGAGCCCTTCGCCCTCGAGCACCACCACGATCCGGCGTGGCAGGCCGAGCTTGCGGGCGATCGCCAGCGGCGCCACCACGTCCGGCGGTGCGACTATCGCACCGAGCAGGAAGCCGGCCGACCACGGCAGACCGATCAGATAGTGCGCCGCCGCCGCCACGGCGAATGCGGTGAAGATCACGCAGCCGATCGCGAGCAATCCGATGGCTTGAAGGTTGGCGCAGAATTCGCGCCAGCTCATCGCGACGCTCGCCGAATAGATCAGCGGCGGCAGCACCAGAAGCAGGATCAGCTCCGGCGGCAGCTCGATTGCCGGCATGCCCGGAATGAAGGCCAGCGTGATGCCGGCAACCAGCAGCAAGATCGCCGGTGCGATATTGACCCGTCGGGCCAGCAATGCGGTTCCGGCCAGAACCGCGAGCAGCGTGAGAAAGATCTGGAACTTGGCTTCCACGTCGCCACGCTGAATTCAAATTGGCTTGCCGGCAAGTGCTTGCATCGCTCGGAAGTTCCGGTCGGTCAAGCGGTGCTCCAATACGTGCGGGGCGCGCGATCGTAGGAGTGTCTACGACTTTCGTCTCAAACCTGCGCCGACCAACTAACCAGCGATTCACCGTCGCCGGGGCCGATTGATGGTAATTATGCATTTGGCAATACTCCCCGCGTTTTGTTCAAGGTTATGGGGGTAGTCTCAGTCATCAGAACCGCCGATCTGCCTGAGCCGCATCCGAGCGAGAGCGCTCGAGGTGGCGTGGCTGATCGCGACGCGTCGGATCGCACCGGGCAATTGACGCTGGCGGCGTTCATGGCGATCGATGTCGGGTTGGCGCTGGTGTCGCCGGACGGCGACATCGTGCTGACCAATCCGGTGTTCGATCTGGCCTTCGGTGCAGTTCCGCGCGAGCAGGTGCTGGCACGAATCGGCTTCGATGCCTGCCGCGAGGACGGCAAGATCTCCCGCCCGATCATTTTCCCGAACGACCGGATCTACTGGGTCGACATCACGACGTTCCCCGACGGCTGGCTGATCAGCGCCGCGGACATCAGCGAGCGCCTGCGCCAGGGCATCGTTGGCGCCGAACTGTCGCGCACCGACCGCCTGACCCAATTGGCGAACCGCCTGGTGTTTCACGAGCGGCTCGCCGATATGCTGGCACAGCCGGCCGATATCCGCCGCGACGCTGCGGTGCTGACGATCGATCTCGATCGCTTCAAGGCGATCAACGACACGCTCGGGCGCACCATCGGCGATGCGTTGCTGTGTCTGGTTGCCAAACGCATCAGCTCGGCGTTGACGCCGAGCGATGTGTTGGCCCGGCTCGACGCCGACGAGTTCGGCGTGATCCAGGCCGGGCGAGATCAGCCGGAAGCCGCAGTGACGCTGGCCAAGCGGCTGGTCGATCTGCTCGGCCGGCCGTACCTGCTCGAAGGCCAGCTCATCAATGTCAGCGCTTTCGTCGGCATCGCGCTGCTCGACGACGCCGACATCGACGTCGATGGCGTGCTGAAGAACGCCGATCTGGCTCTGCATCGCGCCAAGCAGGAGCGCTACGCCGGCTATCGCGTGTTCGAATCCGCGATGGACGAGAGCATGCGGGCGCGGCGGGCGCTGGAGACCGATCTGCGCCGCGCGCTGGCGCTGCGCGAGTTCTCCCTGGTGTATCAGCCGCAGGTCAATCTGCAGAGCCGCCGGGTGGCAGGCTTCGAGGCGCTGCTGCGCTGGCGCTGCCCGACGCGTGGGCCGGTGTCGCCGCTCGACTTCATTCCGATTGCCGAAGAGACCGGGATCATCGGTCCGATCGGCGAGTGGGTGCTGCGCACCGCCTGTCGGGACGCTGCAAGCTGGCCGGGCGACTACACGGTGGCGGTCAACATTTCGGCGATCCAGTTCGCCAACCGGTCGCTGGTCGCGACCGTCGTCTCGGCGCTCGCCGACAGCGGGCTCGATCCGCGACGGCTGGAGCTGGAGATCACCGAAAGCGTGATGCTGGACGCGCGCGGCAATGCGCTGGCGGTGCTGCAGCAACTGCGCGGACTCGGGGTTCGGGTGTCGCTCGACGATTTCGGCACCGGCTATTCGTCGCTCGGCTACCTGCGCAGCTTCCCGTTCGACAAGATCAAAATCGATCAGTCGTTCGTGCGCGAAGCCAGCGACGATCGCGGCAACCGCGCGATCGTACGGGCGATCGCCTCGCTCGGCGCCAGCCTCGGCATGGCGACGGTGGCTGAAGGCGTGGAAACCGAGGACCAGCTCGCGCGTGTGGCGGCCGACGGCTGCACCGACGTGCAGGGCTATCTGATCAGCCGGCCGATCCCGCCGGGAGAGATCGAACATTTTCTCGCCGAGAGCCGCAACGTGATCAACGCGGCGACGGAAGTCAGCCTATGACCGGGGAGCATCCTCACATGCCGAGCGAGCTCTATCGCTGCGTGTATTATAGTAGAAACCTGATTGCCGGCGGACCGGCGCGAATCGCCGAGGAGATCGAATCGATCCTCGGCGCTGCGCGCCGCAACAACCCGCGGCTGTCGATTACCGGCGCCTTGCTGTTCAACCGCGGCCTGTTCGCCCAGGTGCTGGAAGGACCGTGCCCGTCGGTCGAAACCCTGTTCGAGAAGATCCTGCGCGACGAGCGTCACGGCGACATTCAGGTGCTCGCCTTCGGTGCCGCCCCGGAGCGGCTGTTCAGCAATTGGTCGATGGCGTTTCTCGGCCGCTCGCGCGAAGACGAGAACCTGTTCGGTCATATCGGCCGGCAGACCGGGTTCAACACCGAGCGGATCGCGGGGGACCGTCTGCTCGAGATCATCCGCAATCTGGCATTCGAGGAAGAAGCCCGCGCCGCCTGAGCGGTGCCGGCGAAGGAGAGGTCAGATCGCGCTCGCCGCGATGTTGACCATCAGTGCCACCAGGGCAGTGTTGAACACGAACGACACCACGCCGTGCGCGGTCGCGGTGCGGCGGATGGTCCTGTCGGTAATGCCGACGTCCGACACCTGTGCGGTCATGCCGATCACGAACGAGAAGTACACGAAATCCCAGTAGTCGGGCTCGGTGTGCTCGTCGCCGCCCGGAAACGCCAGCCCGCCCTCGCGATCGCCGCGATAATATTCGTGGGCGTAATGCAGCGCGAAGGTGGTGTGAACCGCCGCCCATGACAGCGCGATCGTGAATGTGGCGAGCGCCAGCTCGGCGGCGCCGCGATGCGCGTTTCCGAGTTCGGAGACGATCGCCGCGATGCTGGCGAAGGCGCCGAACGCCGTCACCATCAGGATCAGGAAGCGGCCGTCGTCCTGCAGCACCGCGTTGCGGCGAATGTAGGCGATCCCGCAACGCGCCATCATCGTATAGGCCAGCGTCAGGTAGGCGAGGATCGAGACATCCCAGCCGACCAACGCCCGCGTCACTGGCCGCAACCCGCTCGGCAGCAGCAGCGCCGCGCCGATGCCGACCGCGATCGAAGCGAACAACCGGGGGCGGGAATAAACCATCCGGACGACGCGCGGCAGCTTCCGAAAGCGGAGCAGACGCGCATCGTCGTCCGAATGATGCGTCATGTGTCGATCAGTTCTTCCGCTCCGCGACGAAGCGGGCTGCGGCGCGCAGCACATCGCCGCGCTCGCCGAACGGTGCCAGGGCCTGATCGGCTCGCGCGATCAGGTCGCGCAGACGCTGTTTGGCGCCGTCGATGCCGAGCTGGGTGACGAACGTCGTCTTGCCGAGCGCCGCGTCTGCGCCGGCGGGCTTGCCGAGCGCTTCGGCGTCGCCTTCGACGTCGAGCAGGTCGTCGGCGATCTGGAACGCCTCGCCGAGCGCGCGGCCGTAATCGTCGAGCGCGCGATACTGATCGGCGTTGGCCTGACCGAGGATCGCGCCGGCAACACAGCCGTAGCGCAGCAGCGCGCCGGTCTTCATTTGTTGCAGCCGCGCGACGTCGACCGGCTCGCGGTCGCCGAACCGGCCTTCGCCGGCCAGATCCAGCATCTGGCCGCCGACCATGCCGCCGAGCCCGGCGCAGCGCGCCAGCACGCGCGTCAGCATCAAGCGCACCGTCGGGTCGTTGTGCACTTCGTCGCGGGTGACGATGTCGAATGCGAAGGTCAGCAGCGCATCGCCGGCGAGGATCGCGGTGGCGTCGTCATAGGCTTTGTGTAGGGTCGGCCGACCGCGGCGCAGATCGCTGTTGTCCATTGCCGGCAGATCGTCGTGGATCAGCGAGTAGCAGTGGATGCACTCGAGCGCGGCGCCGACCAAAAGTGCGGCCGCGCGATCGATGCCGAACACCGCGGCGCTTTCCACCGCGAGGAACGGCCGCAATCGCTTGCCGCCGCCGAGCGTGGAATATCGGATGGCGTCCATCAGCCGGCGCGGCCGCGCGATCTCGTCCGTCATCAATTCGTCGGACAGCAGCCGATCGAGCAGCTTTTCGGTATCTTCGGCGGTGCAGTCGAGCCGTTTGGCAAAATCGATCGTGGACGGGGCGGTGGCCATTCGGAAGTGCTCCAGATAAAATTCGGCCGGACCATTCATCATGGCACCGGCTTCGTCAATTCGGCGGTGGGCAAGGGGCCTGGCCAACACCGGGAGCGATCGTGCCTGATCCCGTTGCGTTTGCGCCTCATAGGAAGCGCGTGGTTCGTGTTGCCATTCTGGTCGTGCTTGCGCTGGTCGCCCTGCCTTACGTCCTGACCATTCTCTATGCGGGCGGCCAACCGGTTTCGACCCTGATGGCTTGGCGCTGGCTCACCGGTTCGCCGGTCAGCCGGACCTGGATCGACATCGAGACCATCTCGCCGGCTCTGCCGCGCAGCGTGGTGGCGGCCGAAGACGCCAAGTTCTGCAGCCACCACGGCATCGACTGGGATGCGGTGCGCGATGTGCTCGACGACGACGATGCCACCCGCGGCGGCTCCACCATTACCCAGCAGGTCGCCAAGAACCTGTTCCTGTGGCCGGGGCGCAGTCTGGTCCGCAAGGCGCTCGAGGCGCCGCTGGCGTTGTGGATCGACCTGGTGCTGTCGAAGCAGCGGATCCTGGAGATCTATCTCAACATTGCCGAATGGGGGCCGGACGGCCAATTCGGCGCGATGGCCGGGGCCGATTACGCATTCGGGCGCTCAGCGGCCCAATTGTCGGCCAGGGAAGCTGCGTTGATGGCGGCTATTCTGCCGAACCCGCACGTCCGTAGCGCCAAGACTCCGGGGCGCGGCGTTCGGCGTCTCGCAGCCACCTATGTGGCCCGCGCCCGCTCGGCGGAGTTGCGGCAGTGCTGGCGGGAAAATCGCGAATCTCGCCACTCACTTGGCGGCATTTTGACCGCCGACCGCCCTAGCATTCCCGCCCAGCTTCCGTTATAAGCCCGGCCTTACGCATTTTGCCTGCGCGCAAGCGGGCCGTCCGAGTGTGGACGCCGACACCGATTTCGCCAGGGAACCTCCGTTAAGGATTACCGATATGGCCGTTCCGAGAAGAAAAACTTCGCCCTCGCGGCGTGGCATGCGCCGGTCCGCGGACGCGATCAAGCGCCCGACCTATGTCGAGGACAAGGATTCCGGCGAACTGCGCCGCCCGCACCATCTCGATCTGAAGACCGGGATGTACAAGGGCCGTCAGGTTCTGAAGAAGAAGGATTCCTGAGCTTTTGCTCGGACCTGGTCGGTGCGGCATGACTGTCGCTCCGACCCTTTAGGATCCACGCGAGCGCGAGCCGCATCCGTGCGGCAGCCACCGCGAATACGATCCGACCGATGTCTGAATTCGTGCCAAGTGTTGCGTTAACGCGTTGACGTTCGCGTCCGGACGAAGGCCCGCTCGCGTCTGGTTGTCGTGAACCACAGGCTTCGCCGATGTCGATTATCGGTTTTCCGCTGCTGCTGATTCCGGTCGCGATCTGCAACATCATCGTGTTTCTGATGCCGGGGCTGAGTTTCGACGCCCCGCTTTGGAATCTCGTGTTGCCGTCGGGGGCAGCGTGGGCGATTAGGCTCGGCGATGTGCTGGTCTCCCTCGGCATCCTGCTGCTGTTGCCCGAGGTGATGAAGGCGGCGCGGCCCGGCGCCAAGTACCTCACCGATCATCTGCTGTCGCTGCTGGTGCTCGGCGGCACGGCGGCCGAATTTGTGATGCTGCCGCAGTTTGCCAATCCGACGGTGTTTCTGCTGGCAATGCTGGCGCTGGTCGATTTCCTCAGCGGCATTGCGTTGCGCAGCCGGCATCAGCGAGCTGCCCGGGCGGCTCGTCCGGTCCCTGCAAAGTCCGAAAAATCCCCCTTGGCCAAAACCGTCGAGCCGGCGGCGCCATCCGAGCCGGTCGAGGACAGCGCCCCCGCGGTGCCATCGGCCGAACTCGCGCCTCAGCCGATTGAGCCGGCGTCCGCGTCCGCTGCTGCGGCGGCGTCAATGGCCGAAGCGGTGCTGCTCGACCGACCGGAGCCGGTGAGCTCCGTCGAGGCGACGAAGGATGCGGACAAGTCGCCCGCCCGCTGAGGCGTGCCGGCTGGGCGATCAGGATGTCCGCTGAGTTCTGAAGCCGGAGGGCGGCGCCGTGAAGGCGGGGCCGGGGGCAGCGCGGTATGCGGCATTGGCTCGTCCCGGCTCGGCCCGATTGCTGTCGCGGGTCTGCGGATAGCCGCCGTCAATTGCCATCAGGTGCGCCACGAAGTTCGACGACGGCCGAACCTGTCGGTCGGTGTAGCGGGTTCGCATCGGCGGTGGCGTAACCGGGACAGGCAGCGGCTCGATCAGCTCGCCTTGTTCGCAATCCGGTTCTGCCGAGGCGCTGCGGACGTCGCTCCCGTCGTCGATCCAGATCTTCGCCATTCTCGCACCCGCGTTCACTTGTGTCGTTTCGGAGCGGGTGACCCCGTCCTGATGCCGTCTTCGCAAGTCGTGTGCCGGAGCCCTGTACCTCGTAATATACCGAGGCTCGGACTTCCGTTCCTGTCCTGGAATCGGACTTAGTTTCCGAATTCTTAATCGAATCGATCTAGCGTGCGGAGGGTCGGTCGACCTATCCTGCACAGGAGAATCACCTGACAGCGTCCCGAAACGAGGCAGTCGTGTCGTCCGCCGCTCCTGCGCCCCGCCCGTCGACCGCGCAGACTGTGAGTGATGCTTTTCCGTCGTCGATCCTCTCGCTGCTCGGGCAAGCCGCTTTCGTGTGGGATCTCGCCACCGACGCGCTGGCCTGGACCGGTGCTGTCGGGGACCTGTTTCAAGACATTCCGGCGTCGACGCTGGCCACCGGCGCGAGCTTCTCGGCACTGCTGGAGCCATCCCGGAGCGTTCGCTCGGAAGCGTTGCTCAACGCGGCCGCTGCGGCCGGGCCCGGCTGCGTGCCTTACCGGATCGAATACGGCATCCGCGCTTCCACGGCCGCGCCGTTGTGCTGGATCGAGGAAACCGGGGTCTGGTTCGCCGGCCCCGACGGTCGCCCGTCGCGTGTCGAGGGCATCGTGCGCATCAACAACGAGCGCCATGCCTGGGACGAGCAGCTTCTGAAACTGTCGCAGCACGATCCGCTGACCGGCGAGCTCAACCGGGCTCATCTGATTGCTGCGCTCGCCGAGGCAATCGAAGAATCTTCGCGATTCCGCACCAGCCTGTCGTTCATGCTGGTCGGCATCGATCATTTGGCGCGGGTCAACGATTCGTTCGGATTCGATGTCGCCGACGAAGTGATCTCGACGATCGCCGGACGGATCCGCAACCGGCTGCGCACCGGCGATCAGCTCGGCCGGTTCTCGGGCAACAAATTCGGCCTGATTCTGAAGAACTGCTCCATCGACGACGCTCAGGTCGCTGCCGGGCGGTTTCTCGCGGCGATCGGCGGCGAGATCGTGCCGACGAAGTCCGGGCCGGTCTCGGCGACCGTATCGATTGGCGCAGTGAGCGCGCCGCGTCACGCGCGTGATGCCGAAGAGGCGATCAACCGCGCCCAGGAGGCGCTCGCCGCCGCCAAGCATCGCCGCAGCGGCTCGTTTTCGATGTGGCGACCGAACGTCGAGCGCGACACTCAGCGCCGGGTCAACATCCGCGTGACCGATGAGATCGTCACCGCGCTGAACGAGCGGCGTATCGTCCTGGCACACGAGCCGGTGGTCGCGGCGGCGTCGCGCGCGCCGGCCTTCTACGAGTGCCTGGTGCGGATGAAGACCGATGACGGTCAGGTCCTGCTCGCGCCCGACATCGTGCCGGTGGCGGAGCGCCTCGGGTTGATCCGGCTGGTCGATCATCGCGTGCTGGAGCTGGTGGTGGCCGAGCTCGCGGCGGCACCGGGCGTCACGCTCAGCCTCAACATCTCGCCCGACACCACGATCGACGCCGATTGGTGGGCGGGTATCGAATCGCTGATGCTGGCGCATCCCGGAGTCGCTGATCGCTTGATCGTCGAGATCACCGAGACGGTGGCAATCCCCGACCTCGACGAGGTTCGCGGCTTCGTCAATCGGTTGAAGAATCTCGGGGCGAAAATCGCGATCGACGATTTCGGCGCCGGCTACACCTCGTTCCGCAATCTGCGCGCGCTCGGCGTCGACATCGTCAAGATCGACGGCGCCTTCGTGCAGAACATCGCGCGCTCTGCCGACGACCGCGCCTTCGTGCAGACCCTGATCGATCTGGCGCGACGGCTCGGCATCAAGACCGTCGCCGAATGGGTGCAGGATGAAGAATCCGCGCAGCTCTTGCGCGACTGGGGTTGTGACTACATCCAGGGGCGGCTGATCGGTCTGGCCTCACAGCGCCGGCCCTGGCCGGTGACGGAAACCTCGGCTTCGGGCAAGGCTCTCAGCTAAAACGTTTACAGGCGAACGCGGCGTGGGCTCGCGAGCAGCGAGCGCAGCGAAGATCGTAGATGCCGGATCGCTGTCCACGTCCGATTCTGATCGATCAGAACCGGACGTGGAGAGAAGACGATCTGGACTACTCGTCCTTCTTCGGCTGCTCGAGCGACATCCGCTCCAGCCGCTCCTGCATCTCCTTCATCTGCCGGCGCAGATCTTCGATGCTGTCGGATCCGCCAGCCGCTTCGGCCGGGACTTCGTCGGCTGATTCGCTGGTCGGCTTGCGCGGCACGAACATCGAGAACGTCTGCTGGAAAATCTCCATGTTGCGGCGGACGGTCTCCTCCAGCGGCGCGAACGGCGTCATGCTGAAGGTCGACGCCATCTGCTTGCGGAATTTCTCCTGCTCGCGCGTCAGCGAATCGATCGACTGCTCCAGATACTTCGGCACCACCATTTGCATGCTGTCGCCGTAGAAGCGGATGAGTTGCCGAAGGAAGGTGGTCGGCAGAAGGTTCTGCCCGGCCTTGTTCTCCTGCTCGAAGATGATCTGCGCGAGCACGCTGCGGGTGATGTCGTCGCCGGTCTTGGCGTCGTAAACGAGGAAGTCCTCGCCATCCTTCACCATTGCGGCGAGGTCTTCGAGCGTCACGTAAGTACTGGTGCCGGTGTTGTAGAGTCGCCGGTTCGCGTATTTTTTGATCGTGGTCGGTTGGTCTGATTTCGCCATGTCACCCACACACACGGAGGATAAGGGACCCGCCGCCTCCCGACAGCAGGCTGAGACGCAATGCAATAAAGTAAGCACTTTCAATGCCCTTCGGCTACCGTTTTGTGCAGTGCCGGCAGCCTGGCGGTGTCAGGGTGAATTTAGCGGCATCGCAGCACCAAGATGCGTGTGCCGGATTGACACGCCGCCGCCGGCTTCACAGGATGCGTGCCGACACCGGCACGCCAACCCAGGCCCCGCCGTCCAAGAGCCCGTCAAAAACCCAAGCCCAGGAGATGTCCATGTCGGACGATGTTGTCATCGTCAGCGCTGCTCGCACCGCTGTCGGAAGTTTCAACGGCGCCTTCGCCACCACGCCGGCGCACGAGCTCGGCGCAGTGGCGATCAAAGCCGCGCTGGAGCGCGGCGGCATCGACCCGGCGCAGGTTTCTGAAGTGATCATGGGTCAGATTTTGACCGCGGGTCAGGGACAGAACCCGGCGCGGCAGGCGTCGATCGCTGCCGGTATTCCGGTCGAAAGCCCGGCGTGGGGCATCAATCAGCTTTGCGGGTCGGGTCTTCGCTCGGTCGCGCTCGGCTATCAGGCGCTGATGAATGGTGACTCCGACATCGTCGTTGCCGGCGGTCAGGAATCGATGAGCATGGCGCCCCATGCGCAATATTTGCGCGGCGGCGTGAAAATGGGCGCGGTCGAACTCGTCGACACCATGCTCAAGGACGGCCTGTGGGATGCCTTCAACGGTTACCACATGGGCAACACCGCCGAGAACGTCGCGCGGCAATGGCAGATCACCCGCGATCAGCAGGACGCATTCGCGGTGGCTTCGCAGCAGAAGGCCGAAGCCGCGCAGAAGGCCGGCAAATTCAAGGACGAGATCGTCCCTGTCACGATCAAGACTCGCAAGGGCGACATCGTGGTCGACACCGACGAGTATCCGCGCCACGGCGCGACGATCGAAGCGATGGCCAAGCTGAAGCCGGCGTTCGAGAAGGACGGCACGGTTACGGCCGGATCTGCGTCGGGCATCAACGACGGCGCGGCGGCGGTGGTGCTGATGACCGCCAAGCAGGCGGAGAAGCTCGGCAAGAAGCCGCTGGCGCGCATCGTGTCGTGGGGCCAGGCCGGCGTCGACCCGAAGATCATGGGCAGCGGCCCGATCCCGGCGTCGCGCGCCGCGCTCAAGAAAGCCGGCTGGTCGGTCGGCGATCTCGATCTGATCGAGGCCAACGAAGCATTCGCCGCTCAGGCCTGCGCGGTGAACAAGGATCTCGGCTGGGATACGTCGAAGGTCAACGTCAATGGCGGCGCGATTGCGATCGGTCATCCGATCGGTGCGTCGGGTGCACGCGTGCTGGTGACTCTGCTGCACGAGATGCAGAAGCGCGACGCCAAGAAGGGACTCGCAACGCTTTGCATCGGCGGTGGTATGGGCATCGCGATGTGCCTCGCTCGCGACTGATCGACGCGTGCCGCGAATGTCGCGGTAAACGAACTGATCAGTTGCAGTGCAAGAACGATTGTTCAAACGCCCGGCAGATTGCCGGGCGTTTTTGCTTGATGTTCGTCAGCGGCCATCCTTTTATTCGAAAAGACACAATCGCGTTCTAGACGAAAAAGGAATTGCGGGAGGAGTTTGGAAATGGCGCGAGTGGCGTTAGTGACGGGGGGAACGCGCGGTATCGGTGCAGCAATCAGCAAGGCGTTGAAAGCGGCTGGCTACAAGGTCGCAGCGTCTTATGCGGGCAACGATTCGGCAGCGGAGAAATTCAAGAGCGAGACGGGTATTCCGGTATATAAATGGGACGTAAGTTCGTTCGATGCCTGTGCCGAAGGCGTCAAGAAAGTCGAGGCCGAACTCGGGCCGGTCGACATTCTCATCAACAACGCCGGTATCACGCGCGACGGCGCCTTTCACAAGATGACGCTCGAGCAATGGAATGCGGTGATCAACACCAATCTCGGCTCGCTGTTCAACATGACGCGACAGGTGATCGAGGGCATGCGTGCGCGCAAGTTCGGCCGTGTCATCAACATCTCGTCGATCAACGGGCAGAAGGGGCAGTTCGGCCAGGTGAATTATTCGGCCGCGAAGGCGGGCGACATCGGCTTCACCAAGGCGCTGGCGCTCGAGAATGCGCGTGGCGGCATTACGGTCAACGTCATCTGTCCCGGTTACATCAATACCGAGATGGTGCAGGCGGTGCCGAAGGACGTGCTCGACAAGGCGATCCTGCCGCTGATCCCGTGCAATCGGCTCGGCGAGGCCGAGGAAATCGCGCGCGCGGTGGTGTTTCTCGCCGGCGACGATGCCGGCTACATCACGGGATCGACGCTGACCATCAACGGCGGCCAATACATGGTGTGAGGCTCGGCGGCCGGGCTGCAACCATTGCACGGCGCGTGTTCCGCGCCGTCGCGATGGGCCGCGGAAGGGGCCAGCCATGACGCCACGCATTGCGACGCTGATCGGGCTGTCGGCGATCCTGATGTGGTCGCTGCTCGCGGTGATGACGGTCGCGACCGGCACCATTCCGCCGTTCCAGCTCGCCGCGATGACATTCGCGATCGGTGCGGCTGCCGCAGCGGTGGGATGGATCGTGCGGCCGCAGGCGGTGCGCGCGCTACGGCAGCCGCCGCTGGTCTGGGCGATCGGCGTCGGCGGCCTGTTCGGCTATCACGCGCTGTATTTCCTGGCGTTGCGGCTGGCCCCGCCGGCCGAGGCCGGCCTGTTGAATTATCTGTGGCCGCTGCTGATCGTCCTGTTCTCGTCGCAGCTGCCCGGCGAGCGATTGAAGTCGCATCATCTGGTCGGTGCGCTGCTCGGGCTGGCCGGTACGGTGCTGCTGTTCACCGGCGATGGCGCGGCGATCGAACGCGCCTATTTGCCCGGGCTTGCGGCAGCGTTCGTCGCCGCATTCGTCTGGGCGAGCTATTCGGTGCTGTCGCGCCGGCTGAGTGCCGTGCCGACCGATGCGGTGGCCGGATTCTGCTTCGTCACCGCGCTGCTGGCGGCGCTGGTGCATGCTCTGATCGAAACCACGATGTGGCCGGACACTCTGCTGCAATGGAGCGCGATCGTTGCGCTCGGCATCGGTCCGGTGGGGGCGGCGTTCTATGCCTGGGACATCGGTATGAAGCGCGGCGACATTCGCGTACTCGGTGCGGCGTCCTACGCCACGCCGCTACTGTCGACAGCGTTCCTGATCGTCGCAGGTTACGCCCGGCCGACCGCAGCGTTGGCTCTGGCGGCACTGCTGATCGCAGGAGGCGGGTTGCTGGCGGCCAAGGACATGCTGAAGCGCGGCTGACCCCGCGCTTCCTCGTTGCCGGAAGCGCCGCTATTGCTCGAGCACCATCCGGCCGTCCGCATAGGCGAAGCGCTTCAGCTTCGACAGGTACGACAGGCCGAGCAGGTTTTCCGACAGCGCTTCGTCGGGAAGCACCAGTGCATCGACATCACGGACGACAAGCCCGCCGACGTCGAGCATCGCTATGCGGGCGCGCGCGGCTTTGACCTGGCCGTTCGCTGTCGAGACTTTGGTGGTGTAGTCGCCGCGCAGGGGCCGCAGTCCGAACCGTGCCGCGGAACTCTCGTTCAGGGCCACCACGGAAGCGCCGGTGTCGATCATGAAGGACAGACGCTGCCCGTCGATCCGTCCATCGGTGCGGAAGTGGCCGCGTCGATCGCTGGCGATCGCCACGCTGCGACCGCTGGCCTCGGGCGCCGCCGTCATCGCGACCTCCCCACGGATAGCGGCATGTGCCTGGGCCGGCGCCGGAGCAATCCGGTCGGCGATTTGAGCCATCGCGGTGCCCAGCACCACGAGAGCCGCGGCGAAAATCAGGATGCTACGCATGACGCCTACTCACAAAACCAGTCGCCGCGCCGATTGGAACACGCGCGGATGTCGGACGCGACCGCGCCGCCCGATGCATGCGGTTGTTTTTGGCGAAAACGGTGAGCGAAGGATTAATGCCGGCGCCCGCTCAGGTGCCTTTCGGCTTGGCGCGGCGGGTCGGCGGCGCCGAGGCTGGGTCTTCCGGCCAGGGGTGGCGCGGGTAACGCCCGCGCAGATCGGCGCGCACGCCGGCGTAGGAGCCGCGCCAGAAACCGGGCAGGTCGCGCGTAACCTGCACCGGGCGATGCGCCGGCGACAGCAGTTCCAGCACCAGCGGCACGGCGCCGCCTGCGACCGAGGGATGGGCGGTGAGGCCGAACAATTCCTGCAGCCGTACCGCGATGGTCGGGCCCTGTTCGGCCTCGTAATCGATCGGCAGGTTCGAGCCTGTGGGGGCTTCGAAATGCGTCGGCGCTTCGCGGTCCAGTCGCGTGCGCAGCTCCCAAGGCAGCAGATTCATCAGGGCGTCCGACAGATCGCCGGCCGAGACGTCCTTCAGCCCAGTCTTATCGAACAGCATCGGCACCAGCCAAGTCTCGCGCGACTCGGCCAGAGCGGCATCGGATAGATCCGGCCAGGGTTCGCCCTCGGCCTTGCGCAGGAACCTCACCCGGCCGCGCCATTGCTGGAGCTGCTTCGACCATGGCAGCCGGTCGAGCCCGGCGGCGACCAGGCCATCGGCGAGCACGCGCGCGGTCTGCTCGGAAGGCATGAGCGCCAGCGGCGCTTCGGACAATGTGATGGCGTGCAGCGACCGCCGTCGCCGCGCCCGCAGGCTCATCGCGGCGCGATCGAAGCTGACCTCGTCGGCGTCCTTTATCTGGCTGCCGAAATGCAGCTCGATGTCGGTCAGCGTCATTGGCGCCGCCAGCAGGATCCGCCCTTGCGCGGCGCTGCCGGTGAGTTCGCCGACTGCCAGATAAGGTGCACGCGCCAGCGCCGAGGTTTGCTCGATCGTCGCGCCGCGCCCATTGGCCAGCGTGAAGCTGCCATTGCCGCGATTCTTGGCGACGCGATCCGGAAACGCGAAGGCGAGCAAGACGCCGGAGCTGAGCTCCCCGTCCGCTTGCGGGGACGGGGAGGGTGACGAAGCCCAGCGCTGCGCCATCTGGCGGGCGCTCGTTGCACGCTGCGAGCGGTCGCGGCGGAATTGATCGCGGCGATGGTCGAGATCGACGCTGTCGCCGCCGAGCCCGCGCTCGGTCAGAATCGCCGCAATCTCCGCGGCGTCCTCGGCATAGCCGTGGCGGCCGGCATCGACGATCATCCGCGCTAGCCGCGGCGGTAGCGCCATCGCCCGCAGGCTGCGGCCTTCATCGGTGATGCGGCCATCGGAATCGAGCGCGCCGAGCTCGCGCAACAACTCGCGGGCTTCCTTCAGCGCCGGCTGCGGTGGCGGGTCGAGAAAGGTCAGCGACAACGGGTCGGCGACGCCCCACTGCGCCAGGTCGAGCAGCAGCGACGATAGATCGGCACTTAGAATCTCTGGCTGGGTGTAGGGTGGCAGCGATGCGGTCTGCGGCTCGTCCCACAGCCGGTAGCAGATGCCGGGCTCGATACGGCCGGCGCGGCCGCGGCGCTGATCGGCTGCGGCGCGCGAGGCACGGACCGTCTCCAGCCGGGTCAGCCCGAGATCGGGCTCGTAGCGTGGCACCCGCGACAGGCCGCAGTCGACCACGATGCGCACGCCCTCGATCGTCAGCGAGGTTTCGGCGATCGACGTCGCCAGCACCACCTTACGCTGTCCCTTCGGCGCCGGCTGAATCGCGCGGTCTTGCACCGCCGCGTCGAGCGCGCCGAACAGCGGCACGATTTCGATTGCCGGGTCCTGCACGCGCTCGCGCAGCATCGTCTCGGTGCGGCGGATCTCGGCTGCGCCGGGCAGAAACGCCAGCACCGAGCCGGGCTCCGCACGCAGCGCCTGCGCGATCGCCTCCGCCATCTGCCGCTCCAGCGGCGCATCGCTGCGGCGGCCGAGATAGCGGGTCTCAACCGGAAACGCCCGGCCGAGGCTCTCGACCACCGGCGCGTCGCCGAGCAGGCGCGCGACGCGGGCGCCATCGATGGTCGCCGACATCACCAGGATGCGGAGGTCCTCGCGCAGCCCCTGCTGCGCATCGCGCGCCAACGCCAGGCCGAGGTCGGCGTCGAGCGAGCGCTCGTGAAATTCATCGAACAGCACCGCGCCGACGCCGGAAAGCTCCGGGTCGTCGAGAATCTGCCGGGTGAAGATTCCCTCGGTGACGACTTCGATCCGGGTGGCGCGTGACACCTTGGAGCCGAACCGGACGCGGTAGCCGACCGTCTCGCCGGCTTTCTGGCCGAGCGTCTTGGCCATCCGCTCGGCGCTGGCGCGGGCGGCGATCCGCCGCGGCTCCAGGACGATGATCTTTCGATTCTGCAGCCACGGTGCATCGAGCAGCGCGAGCGGCACCCGGGTGGTTTTGCCGGCGCCGGGCGGCGCGACCAGCACCGCCGTGCTGCTGGCTTCCAGCGCGCCGGTGAGGTCGTCCAGCGCGTCGTCGATTGGAAGCGGCGTATCGAAGGTGCGGGTCAAAGGCGGCTCGAACGGTGCAGGGCGCGGATGGTTAACAGAAACCTCTCCCAGCGGCAAAACAGCCTACCGGCGCTCACAATTCCAAAAATGCGGCACATTCGCTGGCGAGGGCAACACTAACGCAACCGATCGCACCGAAGATGCGTCCCGTCCGCATCTGACGGGAACAACCATGACGGCGAACGGCACACACGCTCCGCGCATGCACGGCGGCCGGGTCGACTGGGTCGACTACGCCAAGGGCATCTGCATCATCATGGTGGTGATGATGCACTCGGTGCTCGGCGTCGAGGCCGCGGCCGGCCACACCAGCTTCATGCATTACGTGGTCGAGTTCGCGCGTCCGTTCCGGATGCCCGACTTCTTCCTGATCTCCGGGCTGTTTCTCGCAGTGGTGATCGATCGCGACTGGCGAACCTATCTCGACCGCAAGGTCGTCCACTTCGCTTATTTCTACGTGCTGTGGGTGACGATCCAGTTCGCCTGCAAGGCGCCGAGCTTCGCCGCCGAAATGGGCTGGGCCGGGGTCGCCAAGCTTTACGCGCTGTCGTTCATCGATCCGTTCGGCACGCTGTGGTTCATCTATCTGTTGCCGATCTTTTTCGTCGTCACCAAACTGACGCGGCGGCTGCCGCCTCTGCTGATCTGGGGCGTTGCGGCGCTGCTGGAATCGCTGCACGTCACCACCGGCTGGATGGTGCCCGACGAGTTCTGTGCGCGGTTCTTCTATTTCTACACCGGCTATCTGTTCGCCAGGCAGGTGTTCGCGCTGTCGGATTCGGCACGCGCGCGGCCGGTGCTGGCGCTGTTCGGTCTCGCGGTGTGGGCGGTGATCAACGCCGCTCTGGTGCATGTCGGTGCCGCTGACCTGCCGGTGCTGTCGCTCCTTCTCGGACTTGCGGGCGCCTGCGCCATCATCACGGTCGGCACCCTGCTGGCGGAGAAGCGCTGGCTCGACGGCCTGCGGTTCTGCGGCGAGCGTTCGATCGTGATCTATCTGGCGTTCTTCCTGCCGATGGCGACGAGCCGGGCATTGCTGTTGAAATACGCCGCGTTCCTCGATCTCGGCGTCATCGCTATTCTCGTCAACATTGCCGGGGTGATCGGCGCGCTGATCATCTGGAAGCTCGCGATGAAGAGCGGCGCGACCTTCCTGTTCGAACGCCCCGACGCGTTCTGGATCGCCCCGCGTAAGAAGGCGACGCGGCTACAAGCAGCTGAATAATCAAAATTTGCATCTCGTCATTGCGAGGAGCGAAGCGACGAAGCAATCCAGCTCGGTGCAGGGAGCTCTGGATTGCTTCGCTTCGCTCGCAATGACATCGAGAGGGACGTGGCCGGTCCCTATCGCCAGGCGTCGGCCTGCACCACCGCATCGTCGCGCCAGGCTTCGCGCGCGGCCTTGTTGGCCATCCAGTTCGGCAGGAACGTCAGCGCCTCGTCGAGAATGTGCGGGGTGTGCAGACCCGGCGAATATTCCAGCGCGCGCTTGAAGTACTCCTTCAGCGCCGGCCGGAAGGTCGGGTGCGCGCAGTTCTCGATGATCACCTTCGCGCGCTGCTTCGGCGACAGGCCACGCAGGTCGGCGAGACCCTGCTCGGTGACGATCACCTGGACGTCGTGCTCGGTGTGATCGACGTGCGACGTCATCGGCACGATGCAGGAGATCTTGCCGCCCTTGGCGGCCGATGGCGTCATGAAGAACGACAGGAAGCTGTTACGGGCGAAGTCGCCCGAACCGCCGATGCCGTTCATGATGCTGGTGCCCATCACATGCGTCGAGTTGACGTTGCCGTAGATGTCGGCCTCGATCATGCCGTTCATCGCGATCACGCCGAGCCGCCGGATCACTTCGGGATGGTTGGAAATCTCCTGCTGCCGCAGCACGATGCGCTCGCGATAGAAGTCCAGGTTGCGCAGGAATTCGTCGTATCCCTCGGGCGACAGTGACAACGCCGTCGCCGAGGCATGGGTCAGCTTGCCCTTGCGCAACAGGTGCAGCATGCCGTCCTGCAGCACTTCGGTGTAGGCGGTGAGATTGTCGAACGGCCCGTCTTCGAGACCGTTCATCACCGCATTGGCGACATTGCCGACACCGGATTGCAGCGGCAGCAGATTGTGCGGGAGCCGCCCCTTCTTCACCTCGTGGCCGAGGAAATCGAGGATGTTGCCGGCGATCGCCTGCGAGGTTTCGTCGGGCGGCGAGAACGCAGAGTTGCGGTCGGGCAGGTTCGTCTCGACGATCGCGACGATCTTGGCCGGGTCGCAGCGCAGATACTGTTCGCCGATCCGGTCGCCGGACGTGACGATCGGGATCGGCTTGCGGTTCGGCGGCAATTGCGTGCCGTAGTAGACGTCGTGCATACCCTCGAGACGGATGTCCTGCCAGGCGTTGACTTCGAGGATTACCTTGTCGGCGAGATCGAGCCAGGTCTTGTTGTTGCCGATCGACGACGACGGAATCAGGCTGCCGTCCTCGCGGATGCCGGCAACCTCGACAATCGCGATATCCAGCTTGCCGAGGAAGCCGAACCAGGCGTGCTGCGCAACATGCGACAGATGGATGTCGATGTACTCCATCCGGCCAGCGTTGATGCGCTTCCGGCAGGTGGGATCGGACTGATACGGCAGCCGCATCTCAATGCCGTCGACCTTGGCGAGCGCACCGTCGAGCTCGGGCGCGGTCGAGGCGCCGGTCCAGACGCTGACCTTGAACTTCTGCCCCCGCGCGTGGTGCGCGTTGATGCGCTCGGCGAGCGCCAGCGGCAGCAGCTTGGGATAGCCGGCACCGGTGAATCCGCTCATGCCGACATGCGCGCCGGATGGAATCAGCGCGGCAGCGTCGGCTGCGGTCATGACCTTGGAGCGGAGTTGGGGAGCAAGGATGCGGTCGGCGTTGACCATCAACGGCTCTTTCTTGCTAGGAGCGGCGGGAAAATGACGCGATTCGTCTAGTCGCTGGGCCAAAAAGAGCCATGCAACCAATGGCGAAGGAGCCATGCGGCCGGCAGCGACGTCCAGCCCGCGCGGCGCTGCCGAAGTCGTCGCCGGTGCTTGGGCCCGCCGGCAGGTCTTTGATTTTGCGAGGAAAGTCTAGCGTCGGAGGCGAGACCTTCGGATTGCGCGAGCAGCTCCGTCCCACCTCACCGCGGCATGCCACTATTGCAGGGCAGGGCCGCGCTGGCTGGCTGGCGGAGCGAGGCTCGTCTCGAGCACCGATCGCGCCTATCGCACGGTGCGGCCGCCCAAAAACGAAAACCTCCGGCAGGGCATTGCCGGAGGTTTCCTGGAGGTTCTCATGAAGGAAACTGAAATTTCTTCCTGCTCCCTCGGCGGTCACCGATGAACGATGACCTCGGACAGAAGTATATGATCATTTTTTCATGACTACAACAGGTAATTTACTCAGTAATCACGGTTCTTTCCGAGGGTGATCTGAGGTTGATCCGCCACGCTACCATGCCGGCGTTCGAAGCCTCGCCTTGCGGGAAAAACCAAGGCGTCTATCGCGCCGTAGCTTTGCCGATGGACCGATTACTTCCGACGAAGAGCTTCACGCTGCGACCCTCTGACTCGCCGGTGTCGTCGATCGCCTCAACGAAAAACCCCGGCGGTTGCCCGCCGGGGTTCGTCAGATAATCGCTTGGAAGAAGCGAGGATCAGAAGTTGCGCTGAACGCGGAGGTTGCCGCTCCAGACGCCCTGGTCCTTGAACTCGTAGTTCGCGGCCGGCTTGGTGCCCGCAGCGGTGAGCGGCAGGACGCCCGACGAGGCCTGATCGAGATAGGTGTACATCACTTCGCCCGACAGGGTCAGACCCTTGACCGGGGTCCAGCGGGTGACGGTACCGATCTGAGAGATCGCGAAGTCCGGGTTGCAGTTGAAACCGGCCACGTTGGCGCCCAGACCGCTGCAGATCAGAGCAGTCGCGGTGCCGTTGTAGTCGATCTTGGTGTACGACCCGAACAGCGAGGTCGACCAGTAGGGGTTCCAGTTGTGGTTGAATGCACCACGGACGCCCCAGGCACCCGTCTTCTCGATGCCGGTGCCGGTCAGGTTGTTCGCGCCGGCGAACACGCCGTCAGCCGCAACGCCGAAAGCGACGCTCTGGTAGGTGCCCGGGACCGAGCCGTTGCCGTAGATCGCGAACGAGTTCGGGCTCACGCCGCCCAGCACGTAACGGGTCGCGCCGTTCGAATAGGTGGCGGTGAAGTTGATGCTGTCGCCGGGGCCGGTCGGCAGGTTCTTGAGCGAGATGGCGCCCTGAACCGCATAACCCCAGGTGTCGCTGGGGTGACCGGAGGTCTCGTTCGCGGTGTTGTAGTAGCTGGCGCGAACCTGGTGCGCAGCAGCCGACACCTGGAACAGACCCCATGCCTGGTCGACACGGACCTTGCCGACGATGTCGGGGACCGACGTGCCGGCATAGGAGTCGGTGCCGTAGGCCAGGAAGGTCGAGGTGCCGGAAGTGTTGTAGAGCGCCGACCGCAGGTACGACGACTGATCTTCGAGCGAGATCGAGGCCGACACGCCGTTGCCGAATTCCGCGGTGTACGACACCTGGTTGATGCCGGTGACGTCGTCGTAGCCGCCGATCAGGAACGAGGTGTTGTTGCCCGGATAACCGGTCCAGGGCGTATCGAACTGCGACACCGCCTTACCGAAGGTGAAGCCAGCGAACTGGATGAAGGCGTAGTACACGCCGAGCGAACCACCGGCAATGCCGTCACCCGAGGTCCAGTTGAAGGTCGCATCGAAGAACGTCCGAACCACGCCGTATTCGGTCGCGGTGCGGGTGTCGATGTTGATGTCCTGACGAGAACGGAAGATGTAATCGTTGGCGAGACGGTTCTTCTGGCCGGCATTGCCGTTCCAAGCCGGCATGTCGTAGGCGGCGCCGCCCGCCATCGTCACGTCGGCGCGCAGATAGCCGCCGAGCTTGATGCAGGTGTCGGTGCCCGGGATGTAGTAGAAGCCGGCGCCGTAGATCGAGCAGACCTTCACGTATTCGACGGCCTTCGCCTTCAACGGAAGATCGGCGGCCTGGGCGCTGCCGACGGCGATCACCGCCGCGGCTGTTCCCAGCGCCAATTGCTTGATGATGTTCATTGCTACCCTCCAAGGTCAACAAAGTGGATGGAGCCGGTTCCTGCGGGAGAAACCCGAGGTGGCCCTGTGACGCGAAGTTCGCCGATGCCTCGGCGTGGCAAACCTCTCAACGGGACGACTTGTGCTGCCCCACCCCGTCTGCGCGGATCATGGTTGATTTCATCACGTTAGCAAATTCATTTATCTACTCAGCAATAGGATTTGGAACGTCACGTTGCATTTGTGCAACAAGACTGTGGCGGCGCACCATTTGTGAAGCGATCTATCCGCCAGGGTGTTGCAACTCGAGCGATCTGGATTCGAGCTGGGCGCCGCGCGAGGCGGCAGGCCAGTGATGCACGCCGACCACAGATGCTCACCGGCCGCGCGGGACGCCTTGCGGCAAGGCCGGCGCACCCACAAGTCATGCTTCAACAGGCTGTCTCGATGCAGATGCCCGTGCAGAATTCCGACCGCAAACGGACTATAGAGTCCCGTCGGACGAGGGCGACTGCTCGCGGGAGCTTAGGTTCGTTCGGAATCGATATGATCAGTTGAAGAATTTGTGTACACTAGAAACCTAACCGAGCGATGAGCTATGCACGAGCGGCCGTGCTCGTGCGGGATGACGTGCCGGACAATGCAGACGACGAAGAACAAACGCGAGGTCCGTGCGTCCCGCGCCTCAACGATCGACCCGGACGTCGCAAGGCGATTCGCCGCAACGGTCGCGAGCGTTGCAATATTCCTTGATGAGATCCGCCAGTTCCGGGCCAAGTCGTTGGGCATCAGCGGACCGCAATTCGCGCTGTTGATGGCCGTGATGGATCTCGAGCAGGGCGAGGGCGTGTCGATTCGCCATGTGGCCAAAGCCGTCCATGTCGATCCTTCGTTCATCACCACGCAGTCCAAGCTGCTGGAGAAGAAAGGTCTGATCCGGCGACAGGTCGACAGCCACGACGCGCGGGTGGTCAAACTGTCGCTTTCCGACAAGGCCTACAAGCAGATCGCCGGGCTGGCGACCGGGGAGCAGGAGCTCAACGGCTTCATCTTCGAAGAGACGGGCAGCGAGGCTCTGGAGCAGCTCACCTTGCAGCTCGGCGAGCTGCAGAATCGGCTGGAAAAGGCGACCGTCAAACTTGCCAGCGGCCTATAGGCGAGTGTCGACTAGGTGACTGCAGCCGGTCTCGGTGTCGTCGCCCTTCAGGTGCTGACCGAGCCAGTCGAACACGAAGTCGGCCACCAAAATCCAATCATAGCCGTCGACCGGCCATGGTGCGCTGCTGTTCTCGCCGAACACTTTCAGCAGGATATCGCGTTTACCGGCATGATGTTCGGCCAAAAGATGCCGGGCGTGGGCCGGGGCGATGCCATCGCCGTCGCTCAGGGGCACCAGCAACGGACAGGCCACCGCCGAGGGTAGGGCGCAGCTTTGCACCATGCCAAGCGAGGCGCCGCGTGTCTCGGTGTGGCGCATCGCCCACAGGTCCCACAGCCCACCGTCACAGACGGCGGCGGCGACGCGACCATCGCGCGCGATGCCGCGGGTGACGAGCGAAGAGGGACTGCCGTCTCCGATCACCGCGATTCGTGCCGCATCGATCCCGCGGGAATCCGTCAGGTAATCGAGGATCGCGGTGATTCCGGTCTCCGGGGCGGAGCATCCCGCCGACGTCTCATCAGGCAGGTCCACACACAATAACGCCATGCCCCGTTGCCGGGCCGAGCGTAGAACCAGCGACAGAATCTCTTCTTTGGTCCGCCGGGTCTCGGCGATACACACCACCACCGGACCTGCATCGGCGCCGTCCGAGGCGACCGGCAGGTAGAAGCCTTCGAGCCAGCGATCCCCGAGCCACGGGATCGCAACGGTTTTGCCCTGGGGCTTCAGCTTCTCCAGATAGTGCCCCAGACAGCTCCGCGCCAAAGCCACCAGGGCCGGTTCCGAGCCTTCGGGGCTCCTTTCGATCGCCGCGGCCATGAAGTAGTTCGCCGCGTGCAGCCAGGCTTTCTGCGCCGCCGTGTCGTTGCCGGCGCGACCGAATTCCTCCGCGCGCCGCAGATGCGATCTGGCGAGTTCTTCCCAAGCCTGCCGCCAGCCGGGCCCGCCGTTGGAACGGATCAGCTTCGCGGCCGTGACGCATTCAGAGTAACTGACGCCATCGTTCTTCGCCACGCACAGTAATCTGCAGAATTCGCCACTGTACTCGTGATGATCGAGCAGTCCTCGAACGTCGCGATGATCCAGAATGCCACTGTCGAGTCGCACGACGGCGAAACCCTCCCGATCTTCCCCGGTCTATTTGTTGAATTACTCAATTAAGTAGATAACCGAAATGTAAGCGACTGTCACTTGCAAAGAGTCTCTGCGCGCGACACGCAATGCTTCGCTTGAGAAAGCGGCTTACGCGCTGCAACTAACAGTAGCGGAAAGGTGCGTTGCGCAGCTAAGAGCCGGGACGAGCCGTTGCGGCTGCCGGAGATGGTGCCCCTGGCCGGGATCGAACCAGCACTCCTTGCGGAACTCGATTTTGAGTCGAGCGCGTCTACCAGTTCCGCCACAGGGGCCTGCGCGGCCGAAGGTTGGTTCGGTTCGCGAAGCGCGCGGACTATAGCGGTCCCGGAATCGGGGTCAACCCGACCCTCGTGCGCCGCTGAAACACCGCGGTTTGATCGGCGCTCGTCTCGACAGCCGATCGGCACCGCGTTAGGACCCCGGCGCATGATGGAGACCGCCGTGAACGCTGATCGTCTCGACACTCGCGGGGGCGCTGCCCGGCAGGCCGATTCGGCCCGGATCGCCGGGGGCGTCGCGTTGACCGTGGCGGTCGTGGCCGTGGCGGCGCTGGGCCTGGCCTGGTTTTCCCAGCTCGTGTTGGAGCTGGCGCCGTGCAAGCTCTGCCTCGAGCAGCGCTATGCCTATTATCTCGATATTCCGCTCGGTTTGCTGGTGGCCTTCGCGGCCTGGCGCCGGGCGCCTGTCTGGTTGGTCGCCGCCGGGTTGGCCGTGCTCGGCCTGATGGCGCTCGGCAATGCCGGGCTTGCGGCCTATCACGCGGGCGTCGAATGGCGCTTCTGGGCCGGCCCGTCCGACTGCTCCGGGCCGATCCTGGATCTCAGCAAGGCCGGTGGCCTGCTTGCGCAGCTCGACACGGTCAAAGTCGTGCGCTGCGACGAGGTGCAGTGGCGCTTTCTCGGCCTGTCTTTCGCGGGCTACAACGTGCTGATGTCGCTGGCGCTGGCCGCACTCTGCGGCTGGGGAATAGCGCGGCTGCGGCGGTAACCTTCAGTCGTCGAGATCGTCCGGGCTCTTGCCGAACAGGTGGACGATGCCGGGCGTGACGATCGACACATAGATGAAGCGCGACAAATGGTGGGCGCCGACGAACACCGGATCGATGTGCAGAGTCAGCGCCAGCGCCATCATGGCGTCCATCGCGCCGGGTGAAAACGCCACCACCAGGTCGTTGAGCTTTACCGGCGTGGTCAGCATGATGGCGACCACGAACACCGCCGAAATCGCGATCGCCACCGCGAACGATCCCAGCGCCGCCCCGATATAGCTGAGGATGGTGCGCGGTTTGATGGCGCCGAATCGTGATCCGATCAGGGTTCCGATTCCGACCAGCGCCGCCAGATAGGCCCATTGCGGCAATGTTCCCTCGACCCAGCCGGCACCGTGCAGCACCGACGAGCCGAGCATGGCACCGAACATCCAGCTCGCCGGAAAGTTCACCAGCCGTAGCAGCATGGCCACCCCGATCGCGACTGCGACCAGGATCGCCAGGACCAGCGGTGTCGCTTCGGGCCCCCGCGAGGGCAGCGGGCCATGGCCGGCCATGCCGATCAGCGCCAGCAGCAACGGCACCGCGCTGGTGAGGATGATCACCCGCATGACCTGAACGACGGCGATGCCCGGCACGTTGGCTTTGCGTTCGGTGGCCAGCATGATGATCTGCGACAGCGCGCCCGGGCTGCCGGCGAGCAGTGCCGAGGTGCGATCCCAGCCGTGGACGCGCTGCAGGTAGATACTGCTGCCGAAAGTGGCGCAGAACGTTGCCACCGCGAGTAGGCCGATCGTCACCGGGTAGGAGCTGAGATTGTGCACCATGGCGGGCGACACCACAGAGCCGAGTGAAACGCCGAGCGCCATCAGCACGATGTGCGACAGCGGCGGTGGCAGCCCCATCTTGCGTCCGGCAAGACCGGCTGCGCCGACTGCGATCATCGCGCCGGTGATCAATCCGCCAGGGAGTTGTGCCCAATAGAACAAGGCGCCGCCGGCACAGCCGATCGCGACGGTCTCGACGACTTGGAAGGTCTTGGACCGCCACGTCGTGGCGGCCAGCGCTGGATTTCGAGGCACGCGACCTTATTGCAAATCATTATACCGGCGGCAATTGCGTCCGGCGCGCGTGGCCATTCCGGCTGCGCGGGGCGCTCGGTGTCCCTCGTTGCTGGTAATCGGATCGCAATTGTCAGTTGCATGCCGCGAGATAGAATGTCGACGGGTGGCATTCCAGGGAGATGGGACGATGAGAGTTCGAAGCTATCAGACCGGCGCGGCGCTGCTGATTGCGGCTGCGCTTACAATATGGTCCGGCGGGACGCCCGCGCAGGCGCTGACCGCGCAGGAATGCAGCGCGAAGTATCAGGCGGCCAAAGCCGACGGCAGCTTGAACGGGCAGGGCTGGAACGACTTCCGCAAGGACCATTGCGGGGCCGCAGCGGCGAGCGGCGATAGCAAGGCGGCCGAAGCCAAGCCGGTGGAGTCGAAGCCCGAACCGAAGCCGGAGGCTACCAAGTCCGAGGCGACCGACGCCAAGCCTGAGAAGAAGTCCAAAGCGAAGAGCGTCGCCGCACCGGCCGTGCCGCAGGGGCCCGCGGTCTATCCGACTGCGGTGGATCCCAAATTCGCTCAGGAAAAGCCGTCGCTCGCCCGGCTGCACACCTGTGCACAGCAATGGAAAGCCAACAAGGCGGCCAACACCACCGGCGGTTTGCGATGGATCCAGAAGGGGGGCGGCTATTGGAGTGAATGCAACAAACGGCTGAAGGGCTGATCTCGGACGCCGACCGGGCGAAGGTGCTTCGTGGCCTCCCCATGCATGATGCGAAGGCGCCGGTATCGGCCGCATAGCAGCCGTTCCGGCTCCCGCAATTGACAGGTTCCGGCGAAGCCCGCATCGGTGCACGCGATTTTCCGCGTGGGGGGAACCTGATGATCGCCAGTCTTGGCCTGATCCTGCTGTGCCAGCTCGCCGGCGAAGTGATCGCTCGCGGGCTGGGCTTGCCATTGCCGAGTCCGGTTCTTGGCTTGATGTTGCTGTTCGGTTTGCTGGTGGCGCGCGATTACATCAAGCCGCTGGCACGCGGACCACTCGGTAACGGCGGTGTCGAGGATGCCTCCAAAGGTATGCTGGCGCATCTGTCGCTGCTGTTCGTGCCTGCGGGCGTGGGCGTGATCCAGCAGCTCGACATGATCACCGCCCACGGCGTCGCGATCATGCTGGTGCTGGCCGGCTCGGTGTTGATCACGCTGGTGGTCACAGTGGTGACGTTCGTGGTGGTGGCGCGGCTGTTGTCGCTGTGGGTGCCCCGATGAGCGCCAATCCGTTCTCGTTGTGGGTGTATCTGTCGCAGACGCCGCTGCTGTGGCTGACGGTGACGCTCCTGGTCTATGCGGCGACGGATGCGGTGTCGCAGGCGACCGGGCGCAATCCGCTGGTCAATCCGGTTCTGCACGCGATGTGGATCATCGGCGTGTTCCTATGGGCGACCGGAACCTCCTACACGACCTACTTTGGCGGCGCGCAGTTCGTGCACTTTCTGCTTGGCCCCGCCACCGTGGCGCTGGCCGTTCCGCTCTACGAAAACCGCAAGCTGGTGCTGGCCGCGATCCTGCCGATGGTTTTGGCGCTGGTGGTCGGCTGCGTCACGGCGATCGTCTCGGTGGTCTGGCTGGCCCAACTCGCCGGGCTACCGGAGACGGTGGTGCTGTCGCTGGCGCCGAAATCGGTCACGGCCGGCGTCGCAATGGGTATCAGCGAGTCATTGCACGCCGATCCGTCGCTCACTGCGGTCGCGGTAATCCTCACCGGCATCCTCGGCGCCATTGTCGTGTCGCCGCTGATGAACCGGCTCGGAATTCGCGACTACCGAGCCCGCGGTTTTGCGGTCGGCCTCGCCTCGCACGGCATCGGCACCGCGCGTGCGTTTCAGGTCGATGCCATCGCGGGCGTGTTCGCCGGCATCGCGATGAGCCTGAACGCACTGATCACCGCGCTCCTGGTGCCGGTCCTGGTGACTCTGTTGGTGCGCTGAAGTGCGCGTCGCCGCAGTGTGATTTGCCGCCGCCGCAACCGCCGCGTTACGCTTGCGACCACCATCATCAGCCGAGGATGTCGCGAATGTCCGATGCTTCTGTGCTGCCCGTCTCGCACGCCGCCGCTCCGTTGCGCTGGTCGATGCCGCGTCCGGTACTGGTGATCGCGGCGGCGTTGGTCGCGGCTGTTGCGGCGGTGCTGGCCTCGCCCGATGCGGCCACGATTGGGCTGGCCCAGCGTGATGCCGAGCTGGTGTTGCTGCTGCGCTTCATGGCCGGCGTGAAGTCGCTGCTGGCGCTTGCCGCGCTCGGCGCTGTGGCCTGGCGGCTGGGATATCCTGCGTCGCCTTTTCTGAGTGCAGCCTACGTGCTGGCGCCTGCCCTGATGGTCGCGGCACCGGTGCTGATCTGGCAGATCGCGCCGACTGCTCTCGGCGCCGGCCTGTTTCACGGCGGTTTGGCGCTATTGTTGCTGGCTGTATTCGCCGATCGTGGCCGGGCATCGGAATTGGCCCGGCAGACTCTACTGGCGCGGCGCGGCACTTGAGCGTTACGCCGCCGGCACCTTCAGCCAATCGAGCAGCGCGGCGTTGGCCTCGCGCGGATAGCTGTGACTGAGGTCGGCGATCTCGCGGTAGCTGACGTCGGCACCGGCCGAAACCAGCGCCTCGTGCGCCTGCCGGGCCACCTCCACCGGAAACATCCAGTCATGGCGGCCGTGCACGATCTGGATCGGTAGGCCGCGGAGCCGCGCGGCGTCTGCGGCGCCGGCGAGCAACGGATGAAAGCTTGCGGCGATCGGTGCCAGATGGGTGAAAGGCGAGTCGCTGGTCAGGCCGGAAACGTAGCAGAAGGTGCCGCCATCGCTGAGGCCGGTGAGCAGCAGCCGGGACGAGTCGATCCGCCAATGCGTCCGCACCTCGTCGAGGATGCGGGCCAGATTTGGCGAATCGACATCCTCGCCCATCAGCGCCCAGGTTCGCCCGGTTGCGGTCGGCGCCACCACGATCGCGCCGCGGCTGCGGGCGTCACGCAGCCAGCTCCAGAGAAACAGCCGACCGTGACCGCTGCCGCCATGTAACGCCATCACCAGCGGCCATTCACGCTCGGAATCGTAATATTCCGGCACATAGAGCGAGTAGCCGCCGCGGCTGCCGGGATCGTTGAAGCGATGAAACGAGCCGCTGTCGGGATGTTTTGGCTGTATCAGTCGCGCCAGCAGCGTCTCGTCCTGCTGGCTGGCCGGATCGAGGAAGAAGCTCGACACTGGCGGCAGCGTCGCCGCCAGCGGATACAGTGCCTCCAATGCCTGCGGCAGGTGTCGGAGCGCGCGGAACACGTCGACGAGATCGCCCTGGCCGGCGTCGACTGCGCGCAATCCGGCGAACGCGGCGAGCGCCAGATCGCCAGCGCCCTGCAGCGGGCCGCGCAGGTGGGCGAACGTCTCCGGCCAGTTCGCAAGCCGCGGCAGTTCGGCGCGCAGCGCGTCCTCGGGTGTGCCGGCCAGCTTCAGGAGATCTCCGAATTCCGGCGGGTGCAGATAACGCGCCACGAAGCCGAGCGATTCGAGGGTCTGCAGCAGCGGGGGCAGCAGCGCCACGATATCGTCCACCACAACGTCGCTCATCGCGTCCCTCCCGATCGCACCGCAGCGGTCGGCGACGAATGGCAACGACGCAACTGCGAGGCGTCGAGATTGTCAGTCGTCAGCGGCGATGCAACCGCAAATTCGCTCGGGCCAGAAATCTTGGGGCCATGAACAACGCCGCGCGACTGCTGCCGCGCGGCGTGGATCTGTCGAGCTATGGGCTGTGGCTCAGGCCGCCCGCACGGTTTCCAGGAACCGGGCGACCTCGTCCCTGAGGCGACTGCTGTCCTGCGACAGCGATTTGGCCGCCGACAGAACCTGCCCCGAAGCCGTCCCGGTTTCGGTCGCGCCGCGCTGAACGTCGGTGATGTTGGACGACACTTGCTGGGTTCCCTGCGCCGCTTGCTGGACGTTGCGCGAGATCTCCTGCGTCGCGGCGCCCTGCTCTTCGACCGCCGACGCGATGGTGGAGGCGATTTCCGACATCCGCCCGATGGTCAGGCCGATTTCCCTGATGGCGGCCACCGACTGGTCGGTCGCGGCCTGGATTCCGGTGATCTGCTGGCCGATCTCGCCGGTCGCCTTGGCGGTCTGCTCGGCGAGCGCCTTCACCTCTGCGGCGACCACCGCGAAACCGCGGCCGGCGTCGCCGGCACGGGCCGCTTCGATGGTGGCGTTGAGCGCCAGCAGGTTGGTCTGTCCCGCGATGGTGTTGATCAGCTCCACCACGTCTCCGATTCGGGCCGCGGCGGTCGACAGCATGCCGACGCTGTCGTTGGTCTTGCGCGCCTGATCGACCGCATCGTTGGCAATTCGCGCCGACTCCTGGACCTGGCGGCTGATCTCGGAGATCGAGGAAGACATTTCCTCGGTCGCCGAAGCCACCGACTGCACGTTGGCGGAGGCCTGTTCGGATGCCGCCGCGACCGCGGTGGTCAGTTCCTCGGCGTGGCCGGCGGTCGCGGTCAGCGTTCCGGCGGATGCCTCCAGTTCAGTCGACGCCGACGACACCGTCTCGACGATCTGACCGATTGCGGTCTCGAACTGGCGGGTTGCGGAGTCGACGCGCTGGCCGCGAGCGATTTTGGCCTCGGCCTCGCGTGCGGCGGCTTCGTCGGCGGCCTTCTTGGCGATCAGCGCTTCCTTGAAGATCTGCAGCGCATCCGCCATCGCGCCGATCTCGGTGCTCACACCGCGATAGGGCACGTCAGCCGAGAGATCGCCTTGGCCTAGCGCCTGCATCGGTTTGATGATCGAGCCGATGCCGGTCGTGATGTCCCGGATCACCATGACGCTCGCGACGACACTGACTAAGACCGCCAGGGCGAGGATCGACAATACGATGAAGAACGCCGAGCTGTAGGTCGCCGCCGCCGCGGCGCTGGCATCGGCGGCACCCTTGTTGTTCAGATCGATGTCTTTCTGGAAATCAGCGTCCATCCGCACGCCGAAGGGAACCATCGTCTTGGTCAGCAGATTCATGCCCTCGACGGAAATCTGGCCGTTGTTGGCCTTGCGCGAAAGCTCGAGCAGCTTCGGCGCCATGGTTCGATACTTGTCCCAGGCCTCGACCCAGGTTTGGTAGATCTGCCTCTCTTCGGGCGACGAAATCAGCGCTTCATAGCGTTTCTGGGCGCTCTTGATTCGCTCCTCGGTGGTCTCGATCTGTCTTTCGATGGAGGTCATCGCGGTGTCGTCTGTTTCCAGGAGGTGGTCGCGAAGCCTCATGCGATACTCGAGGACCTCCGCCCGCATCTGGCCGAGCAGCGTCACCGTCGGCAGCCAGTTTGTGGTGATCTCCGTCGTCCTGGCATTCATTGTACTCAGCTTGAGCAGACTGAGCGCGCCGAGACCGGACATCGCGATCAGCAGTATTGCAACCAATGACGTGACCTTGGTGCGGATCGAGATCCTTGAAAGCATGGCCTGATTTCCGATTTCCCGACGCCTGGATGATCGTTGCTGCACGCAAGCGGTAGGACGTCGACCGGTTGCGCGTGATCGCGGACGAAGCGTCTGTCGGACGTCGTCGCGTGCGAAGAAGCTTTGGATGGCTCTGCTTGTTGCAAGGTTAATACTGCACTCCGTACCAATACGAGGCGTGATCTCGGCGACCGCTTTTACTGGCCGCCTCAGTTGTGTAAGCCAGCCGGAGCCAAATGCAGCCTCGACCGTTATGCGAAACGACGACGCGAAGGGAATGTTGTGAATGCGTGCCTCGGAGAACAGCTTTTTCATTCTGCTGCTGATCGGGGCGACCGTCCTGTTCTGCTGGATCTTGTGGCCGCTGTACGGAGCTGTGCTGTGGGGCGTGGTGATCGCGATTCTGTTTGCGCCGTTGAACCGCGGCCTCAATCGCTCCTTCGGCTTCCGGCGCAATCTCGCCGCCCTGACGTCGGTCGCGATCATCGTGCTGATGGTGCTGCTGCCGCTGTCGCTTATCGGCGCGGCGTTGGCGCGGGAAGCGGCCGCGACATACGCGAAGATCGAATCCGGCAATCTCGACTTGCTCAACAAGATGCGCGAATTGATGGCGGCGCGGCCGGACTGGCTCGGCGATCTGCTCAACCGTTTCGGCGTCGGCAATCTGTCCGATCTGCAGGAACGGCTGTCGGCGGTGCTGCTGCGCGGCAGTCAGTATCTGGCGGGGCAGGCGCTCGACATCGGCCAGAGCACCTTCGACTTCACCGTCAACCTGTTCGTCATGGTGTATCTGTTGTTCTTCCTGCTGCGTGACGGCGATCTGCTGGCCGGGCGGATTCGCCGTGCACTGCCGCTCGGCGTCGATCACCAGACCCGGCTGCTCGACAAATTCACCGTGGTGATCCGCGCCACCGTGAAGGGCAACATGCTGATCGCCCTGATCCAGGGCGCGCTGGGCGGGCTCGCCTTCTATGTGCTCGGCGTCAGCGGCGCGCTGATGTGGGCGGTGGTGATGGCGTTTATGTCGCTGCTGCCGGCCGTCGGCGCCGGCATCGTCTGGCTGCCGATGGCGCTGTATCTGATCGCCACCGGTTCGCTCTGGCAAGGCATCGGGCTGATCGTGTGGGGCTCGCTGGTGATCGGCATGGTCGACAACTTCCTGCGTCCGATCCTGGTCGGCAAAGATACGCGGATGCCGGACTATGTGGTGCTGATCTCTACCCTCGGCGGACTTGAAGTGCTCGGCCTGAACGGCTTTGTCATCGGCCCGGTGATCGCCGCGATGTTCATCGCAACCTGGGACATTTACTCGTCCGCGCGGCAGGAGGCCGGCAACACGCCTTCAATGGGCGCCGGTGCCGCCCCAGTGGAGATCGAGCCGGCGCCTGCTATTTCCGGCCCGACCGATCGCAGCGCGCCGCCTGCGGCCTAAAGGGGAGACCGTGCAGGGTTCGCGGTCGATTGAGATCGGAAGCGTGTCCTCGAACCACGACACCTCCTGTCGGCTGTGGCGGCGCCAACGGTCTGCCGGTGGTCGGTCATCCGGTGTCCTTCCCGGCGAGGGTCTGGACCAGCGCGACGAACTGGCGCGCGAGCGCGTTGTTGGCGCCGGTGGTCAGCGCGTGGACGTCCGCCCGGATCGGCGGACCGGCGATCGGCCGATACACCACGTCCTGATGCGCCAGCTTGCTGACGAATTCCGGGATGATGGCGATGCCGAGGCCCGCCGCGACCAGACTCGTCAGCGACGCCGACTCGATCGCCTGATGGGTCACGCGCGGCGCGTAACCCGCCTCGAAGCAGCACTGCCACAGATATTTTGCGAACAGCGAGTCTTCGAGGCGCAGGAACACGAAGCTCTCGTTCCTGAGGTCGGCGAGCGTGACCTTCTTGGCCGACAATGCGTGGCCCTTCGGAAGAACGAGCCGCACCGACTCCCGCCATGCCAGTTCGCTGGAAATATCGACGTCCTGCGGCGGGGTGCGCAGGAAGCTGACGTCGGTCTGCCCGAATTTGAGCGCCGCAATCTGCCGGTCCGGCGACATCTCATGGATTCGAAGGTCGACGTCCGGGCAGCTCAGGGAGAACTGCTGGATCGCTCGTCCCAACGGGCCGGTGAGCACCGATCCCGTCAGTCCGACATTCAGGATGCCCGCCGTTCCGGCGCCGATCGAGCGGGCGCGCTGAACGGCGGTCTCGGCCCGGTCCAGAATTGCGAGCGCCTGCTGCAGGAAGTCTTCGCCGGCGCGTGTCAGTGCGACGCGGCGGGTGGTCCGCTCGAACAGCGCGGTTCCGATCTCGGTCTCCAGGTCCTTGATCTGCTGACTGAGCGGCGGTTGCGCGACGCCGAGGCTATCCGCGGCGGCGGTGAAATTCAGGTGGCGCGCCACGGCGACGAAGTAGCGGAGATGGCGGATTTCCATCGGCTAATAATATGTAAATCGTCTCAATAAAGACAGACGAAATATTTGACGTCTAGAAACTCAGCAGTGATTGTTTCGCAGGCTCCAGATCCGGGAACATTCCGATGAAGCGGTTTTTCGCGTCGCTGTTTGGGCAGGTGGTCGCCGCCCTCGTGCTTGGTGTCGTTGTCGGTGCGCTGTGGCCTGAGGTCGGGGTCGCGCTGAAGCCGCTCGGCGACCTGTTCATCAAACTGATCAAGTTCGCGATCGCGCCGCTGGTGTTCGGCGTCGTCGTCCACGGCATCGTCGGTGCCGGCGATCTGAAAAAGGTCGGGCGCGTCGGGCTGAAATCGCTGATCTACTTCGAGGCGGTGACGACGGTGGCGCTCGCGCTCGGCATCGTGCTGGCCTACGTGTTCCAACCAGGCGCCGGCATGAACGTCGATACGGCGACGCTGGATGGATCGCTGCTCGCGGGCTACAGCAGCCATGTCAAGGAAGTCACCGGCTTCACCGACTTCCTGATGCGCCTGGTGCCGACCACCTTCATCGATGCGTTCGCCAAGGGCGACGTGCTGCAGGTGCTGATCATCGCTATCCTGTTCGGCGCCGGCCTGTCGCTGCTCGGCGACCGCGGCAAGCCGCTGGCGGACAGCATCGAGCGGGTCACCGAGGTGCTGTTCAAGATCATCGGCATCATCGTCAGGCTGGCGCCGCTCGGTGTGCTCGGTGCGGTGTCGTTCACGGTTGCGAAATACGGTATCGGATCGCTCAAGCAGCTCGGCATGCTGGTCGCCCTGTTCTATGCCGGTGTCGCGCTGTTCGTGTTCGTGATCCTCGGCGGCATCATGCGACTGGCGGGCTTCAGCCTGATCAAGCTGCTGGCCTACTTGCGCGAGGAGCTCACGGTGGTAGCCGGCACGGCGTCGTCGGACAGCGTGCTGCCGCAGGTGATGCGCAAGCTGGAGCGGCTCGGCATCAAGGACTCGACCGTCGGTCTGGTGATCCCGACCGGCTATTCGTTCAACCTCGATGCGTTCTCGCTGTATCTGACGCTCGCGACCGTGTTCATCGCGCAGGCCACCAACACGCCGCTGTCGTTCGGCCATCTGCTGGTGATCCTCGGCATCGCGCTGCTCACCTCGAAGGGCGCTCACGGCGTCCCCGGCTCGGCGATCGTAGTGCTGGCCGCAACGCTGTCGGCGGTGCCGGACATTCCGCTGATCGGCCTAGTGCTGGTGCTGTCGGTCGACTGGTTCGTCGGCATCGCCCGTGCGCTCGGCAATCTGGTCGGCAACTGCGTGGCGACCGTGGTGATCGCCGCATGGGAGGGCGATATCGACCGGGCTCAAGCGAAACGCGTGCTGAACGGCGAGGTCACCACCGATACCGCGGCGATCCTGGATGCGCCGGTCGCGGAAGCCTCCGCCTGACGGCGGGGCTCCTAAAAAGAAACCATGGGAGAGGCCCGATGAACGCCCCAACCTACAACCCGGTCTGCGGCGGCCTACCGCCCCAGACCGCGCTCCATACCGGTCGCGCGGTGTTCACCGAGGCCTATGCGGTGATCCCGCATGGCGTAATGAGCGACATCGTCACCAGCCTGCTGCCGGGCTGGACGAATACCCGCGCCTGGATTCTGGCGCGGCCACTGTCCGGTTTCGCCGAGACCTTCGCGCAATATCTGGTGGAGGTCGCGCCCGGCGGCAGCAGCGATCATCCGGAGCCGGATCCGCAGGCCGAAGGCGTGCTGTTTGTGGTCGGCGGGGCGCCGAGCCTCGATCTCGGCGGCAACACCCACGCGCTGCACCCCGGCAGCTACGCCTATCTGCCGCCCGGCTGCGGCTGGCGGCTGCGCAATGCTGGCAGCGAGCCAGCGCGCTTCCACTGGATTCGCAAGGCCTACGAGCCGGCTCCCGGGCTCGATGCGCCGGAAGCCTTTGTGACCCACGAGTCTGAGATCGAGCCGGCCGGCATGACCGGCACCGGCGGCACCTGGGCGACGACACGCTTCGTCTCGCCCGACGATTTGCGCTACGACATGCACGTCAACATCGTCACGCTGCAGGCCGGCGCCTCGATCCCGTTCGAGGAAACCCATGTGATGGAGCACGGGCTGTTCGTGCTCGAAGGCAAGGCGGTGTATCGGCTCAACCGCGACTGGGTCGAGGTCGAGGCCGGCGACTTCATGTGGCTGCGGGCGTTCTGTCCGCAGGCCTGCTACGCCGGTGGTCCAGGCCGCTTCCGCTATCTGTTGTACAAGGACGTCAACCGGCATCCGGCGCTCGGCCGCAAAGGGGTGGGGCGATGACCGGCACGAGCACGGCGCGAACGATCATCGCGCAGCCGCTGACCGCGGCGGCGTTCGCGCCGTTCGGCAAACCGATCGACACCGCCCAGGTCGCCTCGCGGCCGATGAATGCCGGCATGGCTCGCCGCTTTCACGACCTCGCCGAGATCGACGTCACCGGCGAGGGGGCTCGGGTGGTGATCGGCCTGGTCGAAGCGCAGCCCTACGCGCTGCCGCTGCGGTTGACCCTGGTCGAGCGCCACCCGCTCGGCGCCCAGGCGTTCGTGCCGTTGAACGCCGCGCCGTTTCTGGTGGTGGTCTGCTCCGATGAAGCCGGCAAGCCCGGCGCGCCGCAGGCCTTCGTCACCCGGCCGCACCAGGGCGTCTGCTACGCCCGTAACATCTGGCACGGCGTCCTGACGCCATTCGGAGCCGTGCAGGACTTCGTGGTGGTCGACCGCGGCGGCCCAGGTGTGAACCTGGAAGAGCACGTCTTTGCGGAGCCGTGGATCGTGAACCTGCCGGCGAGCTGACTTCGCCGCTCGATAGGAGAGGGGCACGCCAGACATCGCGTGGCCAATGGCTACTGCCTTTCCAACGTGATGCTGTATCCGAACACATTGCCGACGCAGCGCAGCTCGCGAAATCCCGCGGCCGAGACCCGCTCCCGCACGCGGCGGCGGGAGACGTAGTGCGGATCGAACACGCTCTCGGCGACCAGCAGACGGCCGCCGGGGCGCAGCATGCGATGCACCGAGGGAAAGATCTCGGTGCCGCTCGGAAACTCGCCGAGGGCCATCACCATCACGGCCGCATCCAGCGAGCCCGCCGCGACGGCCGCTTCCCGCACGTCGGCTCGGAGCAGGCGGATATTCGTCAGCGCCTCGGCCTCAGCCTTGGCGGCAACCTTCGCCAGCATGCCGTCCTGCACATCGAGTGCGGTCACCTGGCCGTTGGGTCCAACGGCCCGTGCCAGCGGGAGCGTCACCCGTCCGGGACCGCAACCGATGTCGATCGCATGGTCTCCCGGGCGCAGCTGCAATTGCGCCACGACCTGTTCGGAGCGCGTGGCGCGCGCCAGCGGGTTTTCCATCTCCACCAGCCAGGCGATCTCCGACGGACACGGCAATACCGTCCGCCTGGACGCCATCCGCCAGCCGATCCAGAGGGCCGGCGGCACCAGCAGAACAAGAAAACCCAACATCACCGATCCGTTCGCAAGCGACTTCGAACGTAGCAGTGCAGCCTGTCGGAGGCGGTGTAAAGCAAGCCGGAATTCTGCGCCGGCAGGGCGAGACGAGACGCTTCCGGGCCGAGGGCGGACTACGGGTCCAGCTCGGTGTCCCAGTACAAGTAATCGAGCCAGCTCTCGTGCAGATAGTTCGGCGGGAACAGTCGGCCGTTGCGGTGGAGCTGGTGGACTGTCGGGGCGAACGCGGTCTGGCGTGGGAACATCTTGGCTTGCTCGGGCGTCAGATTGCCCTTCCGCAGGTTGCACGGTGAGCAGGCCGCGACGACGTTCTCCCAGGTGGTCTGGCCGCCCTTCGAGCGCGGGATGATGTGATCGAAGGTGAGGTCGTCCGGGGCGCCGCAATATTGGCAGACGAACCGATCCCGCAGGAACACGTTGAACCGGGTGAAAGCCGGATGCGTGGTCGGCTTGACGAAGGACTTCAGCGACACCACGCTGGGGAGCTGGAAGTCGAGGTTTGGGCTATGGACCGCGCGGTCGTAATGGGCGACGATATTGACGCGATCGAGGAACACCGCTTTGACCGCGTCCTGCCACGACCAAAGCGATAACGGATAGTAGCTGAGCGGCCGGAAGTCCGCGTTGAGCACCAGCACCGGCCAACCGCCATGTGAGACATGCGCGTTCAAGAAACGCTCCTGACCCCCGTCGATCGACGCTGCGAAGCAGCATGCGAAGGCATACTACAGTCAGCGTGACGGCCTTGTGAAGGGCGATGCAGAAATGTCCCTCCCGCAGGGCGGGATTTCAGCCCAAGCCAGAGCGTCTAAGCAGCACGCGTATTCCAGAAACCCGTCGCTTTAGAGGTGTTTGTTCCATTTTTACCAGCCGCGTTGACGGGGCCGCGGCGGGCTAGCAGATTGCCCAGTGACAGTTCCCGTAAATCCGCCAACCTGAGTGAGGAGGCGTCATGTCCAGCGCAGCAACCGCATCGATCAAAGCCGTCGCAGAAGCACCCGCCCATCGTCCCGGCCGCGGCCGGGTGTACGAGTCGATCGCCGATGCTTACGGCGATACGCCGCTGGTACGTCTGAACCGGCTGCCGCAGCAGCACGGCGTCAACGCGACGATCTACGCCAAGCTCGAGTACTTCAATCCGGCGAGCAGCGTGAAGGATCGTATCGGCGCGGCCATGATTGCGGCGCTGGAGCAGGAAGGGATCATCAAGCCCGACACCGTGCTGATCGAGCCGACCTCCGGTAACACCGGTATCGCGCTGGCCTTCGTGGCCGCCGCCAAGGGCTACCGGCTGAAGCTGGTGATGCCGGAATCGATGTCGATCGAGCGCCGCAAGATGCTGGCCTTCCTCGGTGCCGAACTGGTGCTGACCGAAGCCGCCAAGGGCATGAAGGGGGCGGTCGCCAAGGCCGAAGAGCTGGTGGCGGCGACCCCCAACGCGGTGATGCCGCAGCAATTCAAGAACCTCGCCAACCCGGCGGTGCATCGCCGCACCACTGCGGAAGAGATCTGGAACGACACCGACGGCGCGGTCGATATCTTCGTCGCCGGTGTCGGCACTGGCGGTACCGTCACCGGCGTCGGCCAGGTGCTGAAGCCGCGCAAGGCGTCGCTGCAGGTGGTGGCGGTCGAGCCGGAGGAAAGCCCGGTGCTGTCGGGCGGCGCGCCCGGCCCGCACAAGATCCAGGGCATCGGCGCCGGCTTCGTGCCGGACATTCTGGATCGGTCGGTGATCGACGAAGTGGTCAAGATCCCGAGCGCCACCGCGATCGAAACCTCGCGGGCGCTGGCGCGGCACGAAGGCATCCCGGGCGGCATCTCGTCGGGGGCGGCGATCGCCGCCGCAATCGAGCTCGGCAAGCGGCCGGAAAATGCCGGCAAGACGATCGTGGCGATCGTGCCGTCGTTCTCGGAACGCTACCTGTCGACGGTGCTGTTCGAAGGCGTCTGATCGACCAAGCCGTGATGCTACAGCCGGATTGCGGGAGCCATGCCCGCGATCCGGCTCAGCACGGAGTGACTTTAAGTCACCACCAGATCGGTGCCGGTGAGCCGGCGGTAGGCGTCCAGATAGCGCTTCGAGGTCGCTTCGACGATCTCGGCCGGCAGCTTCGGCGGCGGCGCTTCGCCGTTCCAGCGGCCGGCACGGCGTTCGGCGTCGAGATAATCGCGCAGCGGTTGCTTGTCGAAGGACGGCTGCGACCGGCCCGGCGCGTAGGTATCGGCCGCCCAGAACCGCGAGCTGTCCGGGGTCATCACCTCGTCGATCAGGATGATGCGTCCGTCCTTGTCGCGGCCGAACTCGAACTTGGTATCGGCGATGATGATGCCCTGCTCTCGGGCGACCTCTTCACCCTGGGTGTAGATCGCGCGCGTCATGCTCTCGAGCGTGTAGGCAGCCTCGTCACCGACGATCTCGCGCATCCGCGTAATGGTGATATTCTCGTCGTGGCCGGTTTCGGCCTTGGTGGCCGGCGAGAAGATCGGCGGCACCAGCCGCTCGCTCTCCTTCAGCCCTTCGGCCAGCTTCTCGCCCGCCAGTGTGCCGGAGGCGGCGTACTCCTTCCAGGCCGAACCGGTGATGTAGCCGCGGATCACGCATTCGATCGGGAATACGGTGGTGCGTTTGCACAGCATGGTGCGGCCGGCGAGCGCGGCGCGTTGGCCCTGCAGGGCCGGAACTGCGGCGATGATCTCGTCGATATCAGCGCTGATCATGTGATGCGGCACCACGCCGCCGAGCTGGCCGAACCAGAACGCGCTCACCTGGGTCAGCACCGCGCCCTTCATCGGAATGGTCTCGCCCATCACCACATCGAAGGCGCTGATCCGGTCGGTGGTGACGAGCAGCAGCCGGTCGTCGTCGACGGCATAGATGTCGCGCACCTTGCCGCGGCCGATCTTGGTCAGCGGCAGGTCGCTAGAGAGCATCGTGGTCATGGGCGGTGATCCAGGCAGAGACGGCCGCCGGAGCAGCCGGCGGCACAGGGCGGTTCGAGCCCGCAGTCTATCATTCCGGCAGCGGAATGAACTCGCTCTCGTTCGGGACGCCGGCGAAACGACCGGTTTTCCAGTCCTGTTTGGCCTGTTCGATCCGCTCTTTGCTGGACGAGACGAAATTCCACCAGATGTGGCGCGGCCCCTCCAGTGCATCGCCGCCGAGGAACATCATCCGCGTGTCGGTCGTTGCCCGGACAGTGATGCGGTCGCCGGGCCGGAAAATCAGCAGCGTTGGGCCCGTGTGGCGGTCGCCCGCAATCTCGACCTCGCCGTCGACCACATAGATCGCACGCTCCTCGTGGTCCGGATCGAGCGGCACCGTGGTGCCGGCCTTGGCGTTGATCTCGACATAGAACCACGGCGACACCATCGTCACCGGCGAAGCCTTGCCGAACGCGGAGCCGGCGATAACCCGTGCGGTGAAGCCGGTGTCCTGCACCATCGGCAGCGATGCGGCGGCAAAGTGCTGGAAGCTCGGGGCGATCTCCTCGGAGCCCTGCGGCAGCGCGATCCAGCTCTGCAGGCCGAGCATCGACTGGCCAATGCTGCGCTCGACATCGGGCGTGCGTTCGGAATGCGCGATGCCGCGGCCGGCCGTCATCAGGTTCATCGCGCCGGGCGCGATCTCCTGAATATTGCCCTCGCTGTCACGGTGCATGATCTTGCCGTCGAACAGATAGGTGACGGTGGCCAGCCCGATATGCGGGTGCGGCCGCACGTCCATGCCCTTGCCGGCGATGAACTGCATCGGTCCGAAATGGTCGAAAAAGATGAACGGGCCGACCATCTGGCGCTTCCCGTGGGGCAGCGCGCGACGGACCGCGAAGCCGTCGCCGAGGTCGCGTGTGCGCGGCACGATAATCAGCTCCAGCGCGTCGCAGGTGGTCGGATCGCCGAGCGTCGGATCATTGGTGGGCATCCAGCTCATGAGACGAACTCCTCGACGTTTGAGATCGTCATTGCGAGCGAAGCGAAGCAATCCAGGAGCCTCGTGTACCAAGCTGGATTGCTTCGTCGCTTCGCTCCCCGCAATGACGGGGTGAGGCCAGTGCAAGATGCGGCAGGCATGCCGACGTTCCTCAGGCCGTCGGCGCGGCCTGCGGGGCGCTGGCAGTTTTTCCGTTGCTCTTGCGCGGCTCGCTCGTTACCGGCTTGGTCGGCACCAGCTTGCGCACCGCCGAGGCGGCGGCGATCTGGCCGCGTTCGAACAGTGCCTCGTGGTTGGCTTCGATGTCGCCGAGCGCGTACAGGTAGTTAACCATCAGTCCGTGCGACTGCCGCATCCCGTTCGGCGAGCGATCGCCGAGGAAATTCAGCCGGTCGAGCCGGGCGCCGTTGCCGAGGTGGAAGCGCGCCACCGGATCGAGTGGACGGCCGTTCTTGGACTTGGCCTGCAGGAAGTAAGCAGCCGCGAGCTGCAGCACGATCGGCTTCAGCCGATCGGCGGTGTCGGCATCCTCGAACCAGTTCGGAGTATCGAGCGCCTCGAGGGCAGTACGCGCGGAAGCGTCGAGCAGCGTCGAGTCCGGATTGTCGCGTTCGCGCTGGAGCCACTTGGCGAAGCCCGGCACCGGCGACAGCGTCACGAAGGTCTGCACGTTCGGCAGCTCGCGCTTGATCTCCTCCACGACCTGCTTGATCAGGAAGTTGCCGAACGAAATGCCGGCGAGACCCTGCTGGGTGTTCGAGATCGAGTAGAACACCGCGGTGGTGGCGTCGCTGGCGGCGATCGGCTCGCGGTCGAGATCGAGCAGTGGCGCGATTGCGGCCGGACTGTCCTCGGTCAGCGCGACCTCGACGAAGATCAGCGGCTCGTCGACCAGGCGCGGGTGGAAGAAGCCGTAGCAACGCCGGTCCGGCGGAGCCAGCCGCGCGCGCAGATCGTCCCAGTCGTGAATGGTGTGGACCTGCTCGTAGCGGATGATCTTTTCCAGAATGTTTGCGGGCGTCGTCCAGTCGATCCGCTGCAGCACGAGGAACCCCCGATTGAACCACGAGGTGAACAGATGCACGAAATCGTCGTCGACGTGCCGAAGCTGCGGATGCGCGGCGAGGCGCGCCAGCACGGCTTCGCGCATCTTCACCAGCGCGGCGGTGCCGCCCGGCGCATGGTTGAGGCGGCGGATCAACTCCTGCCGGCGCGGCTCGGCGGCGCGCATCAGCTCGCCGGTGGCCTCCGACGTGGGGTCGGCGCGGAACGCTTCGATCGCGGCGTTGAGTTCGGCGAGGTCGGGCCCGAACTGTTCGGCGAGCGCATCGAGAAACGCCAGCTTGTCGTCCTCGGCCGCGGCCTCGTAGCCGGCGAGCAGCGATGCCGCCAGCGCCACGCCGGACGCTTCGCCGCGGCGGGATAGCAGCGTCTCGCCGAGCGCGATCAGTTCGTCGCCGGACATCGGCTGCGAGCTGGTCAGTCCGAACAGGCTGCGGCCTCGCTCAGTGAGGCTGTTGAACAGTCCGCCGAGAAATTCCGAGGCGCGGTCTGCAGTCGTGGCTATCGGCATCAGCTTCATCCCCAAGCGAACGAGATCGTCGCCTCATGTCCGGAGCGCGGTACTTCAGAACCATAGACGTTCCGGACAACGCCTTCCAGACGTATGAGCGGGATGATGGTTTCGCCACGGCTTCGTGACCGCCGCCGGGGGGCGGGGCGGTCGCCGCTAGCTTGCCAGAACTTCGGCGGTGACGTCCTCGACATTGTGCAGCAGGCAGATCAACCGGCCGCTGGCATCCCGAACGGGGGTGTTGATTGATTGCCAATAACGCTCGACGAACACGCCATCGCCGTTACGGACATCGTAGCGCTGCACCGCGAGTGCGTGCGGCTGACCGGTTTCGACCACGGTGCGCAGCAAATTGTAGATGTTGCTCACGCCGTCGGCCGTATCGATCGCAGGGTTGTCGGGAAACACTTCGAACAGCGGCTTGCCGACGATGGCGTCGCGCATCGTCAACGTCGCGCGTGCAAAGGCGTCGTTGGTGTCGAGGATCGTCAGGCCGGGGCCGGCATCGATCAGCATGTAAGGATGGCTGGGCGCACCGAAGCTGGCGCGAAGCTGCGCCAGCACCACCGCGATGTCACAGGTCGGCCTTCGGCACCCCAGCGGCGACAGATCGGCGCCGGAGATCTGCGAATTCAGCAGCGCCAGCTCACGCTTGGCGGCCGACAGCAGGCCAAGCAGAGTCCGGCGCAGCGTCTCGTCCTCGGCCGTCTCCAGCAGCTTCTGGAAGTGCGCGATGTTCTGTTCACAGACAAAGCGTTGCATCGACCGCTCTCCGTCCTCCGAGAGTGCCGACTTCCCTGCTACGCCAGATTGCAAGTATGTCAATACCGCAAAAAGTTCCTAGCGTCCCAACGCCGTCGCCTCGCTCACTCTGGCGAACTGCTCCAGCGTCAGGACCGCGTCTGCGAAGCCCTGCGCCCGATCGTCGAGCACCGGGCGGGCGAGCTGCATGAACTTCTGCGCCATCGCCTGGTCGCTCGGGAACGAGTTCGGTTCGCCCGACGGATCGGTGTAGAGGCGCTCGTGCGTGCCGTCCTTGGTGGTGATCGAGACGCGGGCGCCGAACGGATGGGTTCTGCCTTCCAGCCGTTCGTCGCGCACCACGTCGAATTTGTCGGCGAGGGCATTGATCGCCGGATCGCCGAGCCGGGTGTAGTCGTCCCAGCCGAAGCTGCCTTGTTCCAGCGCCAGCGCGCCGGTGAAGAACATCGAGAACTGGCCGCCGACGATCGAGCGCGGATGACGCTTGGTCGGCGCGTCGCCGGTCAGGGTGATGCCGTTCTGATGCAGCCCGACCTCGACGCGCGTGATCTGCTCCGGCGTCAGATTGTGCTCGCGGCGCATTGCGATCAGGGCGTCGATCGCCGCATGGGTGTAACGGCAGCTCGGATACGGCTTCACGCCGATCTTCATAGTCTCGTACACGCGGCCGAGATCCGCCACCGCCTTGTCGTGATGTGGGGTGTCGGTGTAGCCGACCAGGAGTCCGTGGATGCCTTCGACCGATTCGGTCGAGCCGACAAAGCCGTTCTTGGCCAGTGTCGCGGCGATCACGCCGTTCATTGCGGCGGCGCCGACCTGGTAGCGCTTGTTCCAGGCGCCGTTGACCAGAAACTGCAGCGAGCCGGCCGCCTGGCTGCCGGAGACGCCGAACGCCGAGACGATCTGGTCCTGCGACAGGCCGAACAGTTTGGCGGCCGCCGCCGCGGCGCCGTAAGTGCCGGCGGTCGCTGTCGGGTGGAAGCCGCGTGCGTAGTGCGAGGTCGGATCGAGCGCGTTGCCGAGCCGGCAGCATACTTCATAGCCGGCGACGATCGCAGTCAGCACGTCTTTGCCCGAGGCGCCGACCAGTTCACCGACTGCGAACGCGGCCGGCACCACCGGCGCGGAAGGATGCAGCGAGGAGTCGGCGTGGGTGTCGTCGAAATCCAGCGAGTGACCGAGTGCGCCGTTGAGCAGCGCCGCCACCGCCGGAGTCCAGCGCTTGTCGTCGCCGAACACCGTCGATTCGCCGGCCGCGTCGAGCGACAGTGCCTGCAGCATCTGCAGGATCGACGGCGTCGACTCGGCCTCGCGCCGGGCGCGGATCGCGCTGCCGAGGAAGTCCAGCGTCAGCAGCTTGGCGCGCGCCAGAACGTCCTGGGGAATGTCGGAGAATTGCAGCGCGGCGACGTAGCCGGCGAGCGTGGCGGTTTCGTTGGCCATTCGGGCTCCCTCTTTTGCGCGGCACGTTAGGCGGGCCGCGCACGCGGTTCAAGCCGCACTGCCGCAGGCCCCATCCGCATTCGGCCGTATTTGCGCAGCTCGCGGCGCCGTGCTCTGTAACGCTCGTGATTCCGCGCCAGACGGTGCAACCGCAACGATTGCCGCCGCCGATGACAGCCAACAGGACACGCTTGCTCTCGCAATGGAAACCGCGCCGGCCGCAATGGGGGCTGGCGCTCCGGATCACGCTGGCGGCGCTGCTTGCGCTTGGCTTTGCGCAAAGTCTGCATCTGCATCTGCCGCTGTGGGCGGTGCTGACGGCGATCATCGTGACGCAGACCAGCGTTGGGCGGTCCTTGAAGACGGCGGGAGATTATTTCGTCGGCACGATCGGCGGTGCGATCTATGGCGGGGCCATCACCATCTTCGTGCCGCATCACAGCGAGCTCGCATTGCTCGGCGCGTTGGCGCTGGCGGTCGCACCGCTGGCGCTGCTCGCCGCGATCAAGCCCAGCCTCAACGTCGCCACCGTGACGGCGATCATCGTGCTGCTGGTTCCGACCATCACCAAGGTCGAGCCGCTCGCATCGGCGATCGACCGGGTGCTCGAAGTCGCGGTCGGCGCCGCGGTCGGACTCGCGGTCTCCTTCGTGGTGCTGCCGTCGCGCGCGCAGGGGCTGGCGCTCGCCGCAGCGGCGCGCTCGCTCGACCTGATGGCCGACGCGCTCGGTGCACTGCTCGCCGGGCTGACCAAGGGACTCGATAACGACGCGCTGCACCGGTTGCAGGACGGCATCGGCGCTTCGCTGGTGACGCTCGCGGAAATCGGCGCCGAGGCGCAGCGCGAGCGCAATACCGGGCTGTCGCGCGGGCCCGACACCGCGCCGCTGGTGCGCACGCTGCTGCGCCTGCGTCATGATCTGGTGATCGTCGGCCGTTCGGTCACTGCACCGCTCCCGCCGACGCTGCAGGAGCGGCTCGGCGGTGCGATCGATGGTCTTCGTCTCGCGGCGACCTCACATCTGTCCGCCTGCGCCGAGGCGCTGCGCGGGCGCCACGCGCCGCCGCCGCTCGCGCCGATGGAGCAGGCGCTCGCCGCTTATGTGGCCGAGGTTGCGGCCGTGCGGCGCGACGGCCTGATCCGGGCGCTACCCGGCGATCAGGCGGAACGGTTCTTCGCGCTTGGTTTTGCGATGGAGCAGTTGCACCAGAATTTCCGCGACCTCGAAATGCGGGTCACCGAATGGGGCCTGCCCGGCAAACCGGTGGCGCGGATCGCGTAGCGGTCAGATTTTGTAAACCATCACGAAGACGGCCGCGATCAGCGGCACTGTGGCGGCAATTCCCCAGATCAGCCAGGTTTTGGCGTCGCGCCAGTATTGCGCGGGGATTTCGCTGCCTTGCGCGAAGCTGCGTGCGAGGCGGGCTTGCCGGATCTGCAGCGGGATCAGGATGCCGAGCCACATCACCCCGGAAATCACGAACAGGATCTGCCCAGCGACCAGCCAGAACGAATCGAACAGCGGCAGGTCTTTGACCAGCGCTGCGCCGTAGCCGCCGATGATGATCAGCGCGATGCCGGCGAGCGTGAAGATGAAGTCCGACACCGTGACGCCGCGCTGCGCATGCGCGACGATCTTCGGGTCGCGCGTCATATCGGAGAACGCTTTCCAGAAGGCTGTAATGGTGACGTTGCCGACCAGCACGACCACGCCGACGACGTGGAGAAACTTGAACACATCATACATCGGGTCTGTTCCGCGCTTGTGCCGTCGTGACCAGCACACCGCCGCGCCACTGCTCGATATTGAGCTTTGTGCTCACGGTTTCGGCGCGATTGTCAAATCGACCTTCGTCGCGGCGTTGTTGCATCGGTGCGTTGCGTGGCGACGGTTCGGCTCCGACGAAACGGAACCATGTCACGGGATAGCGAGCGACCGAATCCGAACGCAGCTTTGTGAACGCGTTCGGGACTTCGGGCCGAGCGATTCTTCGGTAGCCTCTGTGATCGCGGTCCGGGCTGATCCGTGCTCCGGCCGTATATGTCGGGCCTGCATGGCAGGGGCCGACGGTCCCAGATCTACCATATTGCAATGCAGCAATTATATGCCGACCCAGGGCAGGGGCCCAAACTAGGAGCGACCGTGTCACTCAAAGATCAAATCGACTTTCTCGGGCAGCTCCGAAAAATGCAATCCGCCAGTGGCTTCGGGTGGGGAGGCGAGGCGCCGAGCGACAGCCGTCTGACCGAGACCACCGCCTTCGGTCCCAATCCCGGTGACCTGCGGATGTTCTCGTTCGTCCCGGAAGGGATCACGCACAAGCTCCCGCTGGTGGTGGTGTTGCACGGTTGCACTCAGAATGCGGCCGGTTACGAGATCGGCGCTGGATGGTGCACGTTGGCGCAGCGCTATGGTTTCGCACTGCTGCTGCCTGAGCAGACCCGCTCCAACAACCCCAACACCTGCTTCAACTGGTTTTCGCCGGACGACATCCGCCGCGACAGCGGCGAGGTCGGCTCGATCCGCCAGATGGTCGAGCATATGGCGCAAAGCCACAGGATCGACCGCGCGCGGATCTTCGTCACCGGCCTGTCGGCCGGCGGCGCGATGGCGGCGGCGCTGCTCGCGATCTATCCGGATGTGTTCGCTGGCGGTGCGGTGATTGCCGGCCTGCCTTATGGCGTGGCCCTCAATGTGCGGCAGGCGCTCAAGGAGATGCGCCACGCTTCGGCGCGAACCGATCGCCAGCTCGGCGATCTGGTGCGCGGCGCGACCGCGCATCAGGGGCCGTGGCCGAGGCTGGCGGTGTGGCACGGCGATGCCGATCGCACCGTCGATCCTGCCAATGCCGATGCGCTGCTACGGCAATGGCTCGATCTGCACGGATTGCCGGACACACCGATGGACCAGAACAAGATCGACGGTTATCCGCACCGCGCCTGGCGGAACTCGAGCGGCGAAACCGTGGTGGAATCCTACACCATCACCGGAATGGCGCACGGCGCGCCACTCGGCACGGGCGCAGGCGAAGAACGCTACGGCGTCGCCGGAGCCTATATGCTCGATGTCGGGATCTCGTCGTCTTATCACATTGCCCAGTTCTTTGGCCTCACCGGCCGAGTTCACCGGCCGCGATCGACGAACAAGACAGCCGTGTCACGTCGGAGCGACGATCCTCGACACAACGATGCTCGACACAACGGCGCGGGAGATTCTGCGCGTGCCGGCGATCGCAATCCGCCGCCAGGGACCGGTCATGACGGCGCTTCCGCTCACAAAGGTCATGGTAAGCGCGGACTCGATGTCGGTGCGGTGATTACGCGTGCCCTCACCGCCGCCGGATTGATGAAGTAGGCATTCGGTTCCGACGTAGTGGTGCACTAATTGTCCGCAGGGGTTGGTGCATCTTCGTACGGAACAGAATGCCTAACTTGGCTTTGTTAGACTACCTTTCACGAACGGGAGTCTGACCATGATCAATCGCTTTGCTGGAACCGCCATCGTCGTGCTCGCGCTCGCCGCGCCTGCCGTTGCCAATGCCCAGGGTGTGCCGGGCGGCATCGAACGCGGGGCGCGCGAGGGCGAGCGGGCTGCGGGGCCGGTGGGCGCCGTGGTTGGTGGTACGATCGGCGGCGTCGTCGGCGGTGTTGCAGGCATTCTGGGTGTCGACGATCGTCCGCAGTTCCGCCACTACGTCGTCGAGCAGCGGCATCCGTCGTTCCGCTACCGCGACGAGGTACGCGTCGGTGTCGTGCTGCCGGCCGACGGTGTGACCTATTACGAGGTGCCGGATCGCTTCGGCCGCGCCAGCGAATATCGCTACACGGTGGTGAACGATCGTACCGTGCTGGTCGATCCGCGGACCCACAAGGTGGTCGAGATCATCGAATAACCGGCAGTCCCTATCGATCGGGACGTCATTAATCGGGACATCGGGCCGCGTCGAGCAGACGCGGCCCGATTGCGTATGACGTCAAGGCCGGGAGCGCTGCAGCGTCTCCGACGGCTTCTCGCCGAATATATCGCGATAGTCGCGGGCGAAATGTCCGAGGTTGGAGAATCTGCAGGCCAGCGCTGCGGCTGTCACCGTGGTAGGCGTCGCTCCATCCGACAGCAGATCGTGCGCATGCTGCAGCCGCACCCGCTTGGCGAAGGCCATCGGCGAGTAGCCACGGCTGCGCTGGAAGGCCTTGAAGATGCCGCGCGAACTGATCCCGGTCAGCGCCGTCAGCTTCTCGATGGTCAGCGGCCGCATCCAGTTGGCTTCGATATATTCCTCGACCTGCCGGACATGCTTGGGCGCAACGCCGTTGGCCTCGCGTTCGAGCTGGCGACTGTAATTGTGCCGGAAGGCGGACAGGAACAGCAGGGTAATCGCCTCTTGCAACTCCGCCAGCACTACCCCCGGTAACGGGCTGCAATTGAGCTGATTGGTGAGGAAGCAGAGCAGCCGGCGCAGATTGACCACCTGCGGGGCTTCGTTGTTGGCTGCCGGCTCGAATTCCAGGGCTGCCTTCGGCTTGCAGCCGAGTAACGACGTCAACTTACGCTCGAGCGCGTTGCTGCTCACGCGGAGCAGGCTGAATTTGTAGGTCGGGCCGTATTCGGTCCGCGCACTCTTTCCGGGCGAGATCGTGCCCGATTGTCGGGCGTTGATCGCCGTGGTCGAGCCGCCGCTCCGTGTGATGAGCTGGCCGGCCAGCGCGATCTGGAGCCGCGCACATTCGCGTTCCGGGAAATCTACCGTGATCGCGCCGATGCCGACGCCGAAACCGAGGGCGATGTCATCGAGCTGAACGAAGTTGCTGCGCGCCTGGAAGCCGGCCGTCGCGGCGACCTCAACCAGCCGGGCGCCATACACCGCGTCCAGCCCGCGCCGAAGTTCTTCCGGATCAGTGGTGTCGAATGCCGGGTAGCGCGCGAGCGGTTCGTTGAGAAGCTCGACAGTCATCTCTGATAACGCCTCCGGTCCCACAGCGCCTACGGCCGACCCTGGTAACAGAACGAGGGACCCGGATGTCACTCGTAGAACTCCCAGGTATTTGCCGATAATTGAACTTAAGGGCGCGCAATTGGTTCAAGGCGACGATCAGGACACCGCCACGCACGGCCTGCTTGTCCCGCTCGCCGGTACAAATGCGCAGGCGATCCGTGCGGTCGGGTGACCGCAGAAGTAGAAGTCCGAGAACGAAGGCGCGGTTAGGGGCTGCCGGCTGGGGTTCAGGCTTCGCCGGTCAGGAACGGGTTGGTCAGTCGCTCCTGGCCGAAGCTGGAGCCCGGCCCATGCCCGCAGATGAAGCCGATATCGTCGCCGAGCGGTAGCAGCTTCTGGGTGATCGATTGGATCAGGGTGGCGTGGCTGCCACCGGGAAGGTCGGTGCGGCCGACCGAGCCGGCAAACAGCACGTCTCCGACCAGCGCGAACCGCATCGCATCGCTGAAGAACACCACGCTGCCGGGCGAATGGCCCGGGCAGTGCAGAATCTGGAAGCTCAACTCGCCGACCTGAACGGTGTCGCCGTCGTCGAGCCAGCGGTCGGGGGTGACGTCTCGGACGCCGCCGATACCGAAGCTGCGGCCGGAGTTGACGACGTTGTCGAGCAGGAACTGGTCGTCCCGATGCGGCCCGATGATCTTGACCTTGAGGGCATCGCGCAGATCGGCGGCGCCGCCGACATGGTCGATATGGCCATGGGTCAGCCAGATCGCTTCGACCGAGACCTTGGTGTTTTCGATCGCGGCCAGGATTTCCGGCACGTCCCCGCCTGGGTCGACCACCACCGCCTTGCGGGTGGCATCGCACCAGAGCAGCGTGCAGTTCTGCTGGAACGGCGTCACGGGAATGATCGCGGCGCCAGCCTTGGCCTTGGTCTGAGTCTCGGTCATGGTTCGACAATGCCGTGTCCGAGAGAGTGAGTCAAAGATCGACTCACCTCTCAGAGGCTGAAACTCCAGGTCGCGAAAGAGGCGCTTCGCTACCGCTTCAGTTGCGCCTTCAAGGTCGCCTCGACCTCGCGGTCGAACGACGATGCAGGCTTCGGCTGTTTGTCGCGCTGAGCCAGCAGATAGGCGTCGCGTTGCTTCACCAGCGCCGCGAGCTTGTCGTTGAGCGCTTTGCGGGCCGTCATCTGTGCGTCGAGCTTGGCGGCGCGTTGCTCGGCGGGGAGGGCGCGGAGGTCAGGCGGCAGGTCCGCGTCCTTGATCTGATCGAGCTTCTGTCGTCCGGCGAGCACGTCGCTGACCAGATCGCCGCCGCCGGTGACCGCTTCGGACGAACTGCGCGCGCGCTTGTTGATGTAGCTGGCCATATCGGATGCCGCGGCTGGCGCAGCCGCCGCGACCTTGGCGAGCTGCCCGGTCTTTTCTTCGGTGCGCCGCTGCAGCGGCGCGGGACCGTAAGGGATCACGGCGCCGTTGATCTGTTGCTGCAGGATGATGATATCGTCGTCATAAGGCGTTTCGATCACCACCAGCTGGCCACCGTCCTGCGGGATCGGGATGTAGCGCCCGCGCCCGCCATCGGCGATCTCGTGCCACACCCGCGCGGTGTCGCGGGCGCCCCCGGCCTGCACGGCGTTGACGATGATATCCTTCTGGCGAGCTACGGCCAGTGTTTCGGGATATTTGGTGTCTTGCGCATAGTCCATGTGGGGCGGCGCATCGCCGACCAGGAAGACGATGCGGCGGGTGTCGCCGCCCTGCCGCCAATGCAGCTTGTTGATCGCGGTATCGAGCGCCTCGTTGACGCTCTCCGGCCAGTCACCGCCGCCGTGCGCCTGCAGTTGCAGGAGCTGGCCGTAGAGATCCTGGATGTCGGTGGTGAGATCGACGCTGCGGACCACATAATCGTCGCCGATGTCGCGATAGGCGACGAGCCCCATCCGGATTTCGGCGTCCGGATTGTCGTCGAGGATCGCGGTGGCGATCGACCAGATCTTGCGCTTGGCGGCTTCGATCAGCCCGCTCATCGAGCCGGTGGTATCGAGCACGAAGGCGACTTCCACCGCCGGGCGCGCTTGGGCGGCCGTCGCAAAGGAGAGCGGAAGCGCCAGCGCGGCGACGGCCAGCGCGCTTTTGAAGGTAATGCGTTTCATCGTGGTGGTCTCCGGCGCCCCCGCCAAGCCCGCACTGGGTTTCTGCTGCGGCCGATTGCGGAACCGCGGTGCTGCTTGGGCACCCGCTCCGAGTTCGGCTAGACTTGGACGCGATGGAATCGAAGGCCGTTCAAATGATTCTGCCGCGGGACATGCGGCAGTCGGAGACTGCGCTCAACGTGGCGCGCGGGACGCAGCGGCTTTTGCGGTCGCTGGGCTTTGCCTGCGTCAGCGAACTGCCGTTGCCGTCCGGGCGTCGCGCCGATCTGGTGGCGTTGAACGAGCGCGGCGACATCTGGATCGTGGAGATCAAGTCATCGGTCGAGGATTTGCGGGCCGATCACAAATGGCCCGAGTACCGCGCGCATTGTGACCGGCTGTTCTTCGCCTTCACCCAGGATCTGCCGTGCGAGATCTTTCCGGCCGACACCGGGCTGATTGTGGCCGATGGTTACGGCGCCCATCTGCATTGCGAGGCGCCGGAGCACAGGCTGCCGGCCGCGACCCGCAAGGCGATGATGCTGCGCTTCGCGCTGGCCGCTGCTCAGCGCCTCGGCCGGCTCAGCGATCCGCAAGGATTTGGCGAAGGGTAGTTCATCCTCCGTCATTCCGGGGCGCGCGAAGCGCGAATCCGGAATCTCGACGAATGATTTGCGCGTCAGATTCCGGGGTTCGCGACCTTCGTTCGCGCCCCGAAATGACCGCGCTGATAATCGGAAGGGAGAGCTGTGCTTACCGCGGAGCCCGCTTGGCGAGGATGCGCTGCAGGGTACGGCGGTGCATGTTGAGACGCCGCGCGGTTTCCGAGACGTTGCGATTGCACATCTCGTAGATCCGCTGGATATGTTCCCAGCGGACGCGGTCAGCCGACATCGGATTCGGCGGCGGCTCCGACTTTTCGGTGTCGGTCGAGAGCAGCGCCGCGACGACGTCGTCGGCATCCGCCGGCTTCGACAGATAGTCCACAGCGCCCATCTTCACCGCGGTGACCGCAGTGGCGATGTTGCCGTAGCCGGTGAGCACGATGGCACGGCAATCGGGGCGTTCGCGCTTCAGGGCCGAGACCACGTCGAGGCCGTTACCGTCGCCGAGCCGCAGGTCGACCACCGCAAAGGCTGGCGCCGCCTTCCCGATCTGGGCCAGACCGCTGGAGACGCTGTCACAGGCCGTCACGGCGAAGCCGCGTGTTTCCATCGCCCGTGACAGCCGGTCGAGAAACGGCTTGTCGTCCTCCACGATCAGCAGTGAGCGATCGGTGTGGTCGTTCAGTTCGGGAATGGCGTTCACGGCGTGGCTCCTCGTCGAGTGCATCAAGATATGGGGGTGCGGTAGCGCGCTGCCAAGGGCGGGAGCCTGCGACCGGAGCGCGCGGGGGCGGCTAAGCGATTGGTTCTTCCCTGTTTTCAGTGGTCTCGAAGCGGTCCCTGGGCCAGCTCAGTTGAACGATGGCACCGTGGTCGGGGAAGGTCTTGTTGCGAAACTCGACCTTCGCGCCGGTCCGTTCGAGCAAGGTCCGGGCGATGAACACCCCGAGGCCGAGCCCCGAACGCTCGCGGTTGGGGTCGTCGGAACTGCGGCGGCGCGACAGATATGGCTCGCCAATCCGCCGCAACACGTCTGGCTTGATCCCCGGGCCGTCGTCCGAGATCACGATCTGCACGATGTCGGCATTCCACCCGGCATTGACCTCGACGGCGGTGCGGGCAAAGTCGACCGCGTTCTCCAGAATATTGCCGATGCCGTATAGGATCGCGGGATTACGCATCACCACCGGCTCGGCTTCGTCCGATTGCGCCAACCGGATCTTGATCGCGATGCCGAAGTCGCGATGCGGCGCCACGGCCTCCTCAATCAGCGTCGATAGCGGCATACGGTCGAACGGCGCCCCTGCGGACGACAGCTGCGCGATCTTGCCGAGGATTTCGCGGCAGCGTTTGGCCTGCTCGCGCAGCGTCCGCAGGTCGGAGGCCATCTCCGGCGGGGCGGTTTTCTCCAACTCGCGCGAAATCAGGAAGATCGTCGACAACGGCGTGCCGAGCTCGTGCGCGGCGGCGGCGGCGAGGCCGTCGAGCTGGGTCAGGTGCTGTTCGCGTTCCAGGACCAATTCGGCGGCGGACAATGCGTCGGCGAGTTTGCGGGCCTCCTCGGTGACCTGGAAGGTGTAGAGGCTGGTCACCCCGATCGCGAGCAGGATCGAGAGCCAGACGCCGACCAGATAGATCTGCGGCAACGCCACCGGTTCGTCACCGGCCCAGGGCAGCGGCAAATGGCTGTAGCCGAGAAAGGCGGCGCAGCCGGCGGCGAAGATGCCGAGCGAAATCGTCATGCGGGTCGGCAGCGCGGTGGCGCTGATCAGCACCGGCCCGAGGAACAGGAACGCGAACGGGTTCTGCAGGCCGCCGGTGAAGTACAGCAGCCCGGCGAGTTCCGAGATGTTGAGCGCGAGTAGCAGCGCCGCATAGATCGGCTCCATCCGCTGCATCGGATTAAAGGCGATCTGGAGCGCAAGATTGACCAGCCCGGACAGCGCGATGATCACGATGCAGGGCATCACCGCGAAGTCGAATTCCAGTCCCTCCGCGACCACGAAGATCGCGGCGAGCTGACCGAGCGCAGCCAGCCAGCGCAGCCGCAGGATGGTGTCGAGTCGGACGTGGCGGCGGGGGTGGCGGAAGTCGGCGGAGATCAGGTCATCGGACATGGCCGGACAGTAGCGTCGGCCGGTGTGGATCACAATTGAGGCTCTCCGCGGCGGATTGCCCGGCCGGCGGCTTGCGCTCAGCCGTTGCAGTCGTCAAACAGGCAGCGTCATGGCAATCGACAGACTCAGTGAGCCGGAAGTGCCGGCATTACCAACGGCCACGGCCGCCGCGATCGAGGTCGCGCATCTGTCCAAGGTCTACAAGGCCGCCCGCGCCGTCGATGACATTTCCTTTACGGTCCCGCGCGGCGGGGTCACCGGACTGCTCGGCGGTAATGGCGCCGGCAAGACGACCACGATCGCGATGATCATGGGGCTGGTGCTGCCGACCGCGGGCCGGATTCGGGTCCTCGGCTGCGCAATGCCGGAGCAGCGCGCCGACGTGCTCGGCCGGATCAATTTCGAAAGTCCGTATGTCGATATGCCGTCGCGGCTGACGGTCCGGCAGAACCTCACGGTGTTCGGCAAATTGTATGCGGTGCCGGACCTGGCCGGTCGCATCGCCGAGCTGGCGGCCGATTTCGACCTGACCGAGTTCATCGACCGTGCTTCGGGCAAGCTGTCGGCCGGGCAGAAGACCCGCGTGGCGCTGGCCAAAGCGCTGATCAACCGGCCCGAACTGTTGCTGCTCGACGAGCCGACCGCGTCGCTCGATCCCGACACCGCCGACTGGATCAGGTCGCATCTCGAACGCTATCGCCAGCAGCGCGGCGCCAGCATCCTGCTCGCCTCGCACAACATGCTCGAGGTCGAGCGGATGTGCGATCGGGTCGTCATCATGAAGCGCGGCCGGATCGAAGACGACGATACGCCGTCGGCGATCATGGCCCGCTACAACCGCGCGACGCTGGAAGAGGTGTTCCTCGACGTCGCCCGCGGGCGGGCACGGGATGCTGAATCATGAGGAGTTTGATCGAAGGCCTCGAATTCGGTCGCGGTATCGCCTGGCACCGGATCAGCGCGATGGTGATGCGCTACTGGTACTTGCTGCTCTCGTCCTGGCCGCGGCTGTTCGAGCTGGTGTATTGGCCGGTGCTGCAGGTGATCACCTGGGGTTTCCTGCAGAGCTACGTGGCACAGAACGCGGGTTTCTTCGCCCGCGCCGGCGGCACGCTAATCGGCGCCGTGATCCTGTGGGACATTCTGTTTCGCGGCCAGCTCGGGTTTTCGATCTCGTTTCTCGAAGAGATGTGGGCGCGCAATCTCGGCAATCTGATGATGAGTCCGCTGAAGCCGATCGAGTTCCTGATCGCGTTGATGATCATGAGCCTGATCCGGCTCACGATCGGCGTGGTGCCGATGGTGCTGCTGGCTATGGGGGTGTTCGATTTCAATCTGTTCGGGTTCGGGTTGCCGCTCGGCGCGTTCTTCTGCAATCTGATCTTCACCTCGTGGGCGCTCGGCATCTTCGTCTCCGGACTGGTGCTACGCCACGGCCTCGGCGCCGAGAGCATCGTCTGGAGCCTGATGTTCGGGGTGATGCCGCTCGCCTGCGTCTACTATCCGGTTTCGGTGCTGCCGCACTGGCTGCAATTCGTCGCTTGGCTGCTGCCGCCCACCTATGTGTTCGAAGGCATGCGCGCGCTGCTGATCGAGCATCAGTTCCGAGGGGACTTGATGCTGTGGGCGCTCGCGATCAATCTGGTGCTGTTCGCGGCCGCGTTCATCAGCTTCCTGGCGATGCTGAACAGCGCGCGGCGCCATGGATCGCTGATTCAAAGCGGCGAGTAGGTGGATTCCGGACAGGCCTGTGGACCGTCCGTGCTTACATTTTGCTCGGCAAAGCGCATATTTCGATCTTGTGATTGACGCGCCATAACCCAGCCGCCACTATGTTGCGCTGCACGGGGTTACGAGGGACACAACACGATGCCGGTCGTCATTGGTGAATTTGGTCGCCCGCCTGATATGCCTGCGGAAGTCAGTCCGGCGCTGACCACGCCGATGTACTGGTTCTACGAGATGGCTCACGCCTCGCTCAATCCGGCGCGGGCGATGTCGGACGCGACCAAGCTCGCGTTCAAGAATCCGCTCAACCCGTGGAGTCACACCGAGTTCGGCAAGTCGATCGCCGCCGCTTGCGAAGTGTTCGAGCGCACCACCCGGCGCTACGGCAAGCCGGAATGGGGGCTCGACGACACCGAAGTGAACGGCATGCGGGTTCCCGTCGAAATCCACAATGTCTGGGAAAAGCCGTTCTGCCGGCTGCTGTATTTCGAGCGCAAGCTGGAGCGGCCGCTACGCCATCCGCAGCCCCGGCTGCTGATCGTGGCGCCGATGTCCGGTCACTATGCGACCCTGCTGCGCGGCACGGTCGAGGCGTTCCTGCCGACCCATGAGGTCTACATCACCGATTGGTCCGACGCGCGGATGGTGCCCGTCACGGCTGGCCGGTTCGACCTCGACGACTATGTCGATTACGTCGTCGAAATGCTGCAGACGCTGGGCGGCAATGTCCACGTCATGGCGGTGTGTCAGCCGTCGGTGCCGGTGCTGACCGCGGTCTCGGTGATGGAAGCCAATGGCGATCCGTTCGTGCCGCTGTCGATGACGCTGATGGGCGGCCCGATCGACACCCGCCGCAGTCCCACCGCGGTCAACAATCTCGCCGCCGAGAAGGGGATCGACTGGTTCCGCAGCCACGTCATCACCAAAGTGCCGTTCCCGCATCCCGGCTTCATGCGCGACGTCTATCCCGGGTTCCTGCAGCTCAACGGCTTCATCAGCATGAACCTCGACCGCCACGTCGATGCCCATCGCAACCTGTTCAACCATCTGGTTCAGGGCGACGGCGATCTCGCCGACAAGCATCGCGAGTTCTACGACGAGTATCTGGCGGTGATGGATCTGACTGCGGAGTTCTATCTGCAGACCGTGGACCTGGTGTTCGTCAAGCATGCGCTGCCGAAGGGCGAGATGACGCATCGCGGCAAGCTGGTCGAGCCGTCGAAGATCACGCGCGTCGCGCTGATGACGGTGGAAGGTGAGAACGACGATATATCCGGTCTCGGCCAGACCGAGGCGACGCATGATCTGTGTACGTCGATCCCGGACAATCGGCGCGTCCACTACGTGCAGAAGGGCGTCGGTCACTACGGCGTGTTCAATGGCTCGCGTTTCCGCTCGGAGATCGTGCCGCGGATCTGTGATTTCCACGCTTCCGCGGCCAGCGACGTGCCGGCGCGAGCGGCGGAGTGATTAGTACGCGTCGTTGATCAGCGTCCGCTGTGGATGATGCGATTGCCGGTGATGAGTTTGCGCTGAAGAATCAAGCGCGAGCCGATTTCTTGTTTGTTTGCGAGCCTGGGGGAATCTAGATTCATGGGTTCGGCAAGTAGTGAGGAGTGAGTCACCTCTCAGTGTATCTTTTTGAATCGAAATTCGCTAAAATTTCGAGTTCCGAGCCCCATCACTTAGGGGTGCGACATTCGCTTTGCCCTGTATATTGGGCAAATGATTTGTTTTTGCGCCGAGCGCTTCCAATGGAGGCGGTTATGGCAGATTCCAGGGGACCTTCTGTTTCCTGGACCTGCAGACATGGCACGCGCACTTCTCTATCGACGGCCCACTGAGCCGTCGACGATCCCTGTTCGGCACGGCTCGCAGTTCTTCGCCGTCCGTATCCGCCGTCACCGCCGCGCGCGGCGCTACACCTTGCGGATTCATCCGAGCGACCGCGAAGCGATTCTGACGATGCCGCCTCGCGGCACGCTCGCCGATGCCAAGGAGTTCGCGCAGCGTCACGGCGCGTGGATCGCGGCGCGCCTCGGCCGGCTGCCGAAGGCGGCGCCGTTTCTGCCGGGGACCTTGGTGCCGCTGCGCGGCCATGACCACAAGATCGTGTATCGGGCCGGTCGCGGCACGGTGTGGACCGAGGTGCGGGAGTCCGGCGAGAAGATCCTGTGCGTCGCCGGCGAGACCGAACACATCGAGCGCCGGGTGCTCGATTTCCTCAAGCGCGAAGCGCGGCGCGATCTGCAGAAGGCCTGCGATCGCTATGCGCCCGAGCTTGGCGTCAAGGTCACGCGGCTGTCGATCCGCGATCAGTCGAGCCGTTGGGGTTCGTGCACTTCGGCGGGCTCGCTGTCGTTCTCGTGGCGGCTGATCCTGGCGCCGTCCTATGTGCTGGACTATCTGGCCGCCCACGAAGTCGCGCATCTGGTCGAGATGAACCACTCGGCGCGGTTCTGGCGGGTCGTCGGCAAAGTCTGTCCGCAGATGGAACGCGCCAAGACCTGGCTCGACACCTGCGGCAACGATCTGCACCGCTACGGCATCTCGGACTGACCGGGTCTTGCATCGACCGACTGAACGGTCGGCGCGGCCATTGGCTTAGTCGTCATCGCCCGCGCAGGCGGGCGATCCAGTATCGAACAGCGCTCGTTGCGGCGCACGAGCGATCTCACCCCTCTGGGATACTGGATCCTCCGCTTTCGCGGAGGATGGCCGTGCTCGACGCATCACCGTCCGAACAGCCGGTCCATCAGCCAGCCGTCGAGGCCGGCGGCCGCCTCGGGGCGGACGTTGGCGCGGGTCGGCGGGGGCATCCGGGCGGCGCCGGGCGGGGCAGCGTTGATCACCTGGGTTTCGCCGCGCGGGCCGCTCTGCGCGATGGTGCCGCCGGCGTTGGCGCCGGTCCCACCGAACCCGCCTGCAGCCGGGCCCGCGATCGGACCGCCGCTCCAGCCGCCGGGCAGCGGCTGCGGGGTGTCGCCCTTCAGCGCCTCGCGCATGAACCGCGTCCACACCTCGACCGGCAGGCCGCCGCCGGTGGCTTTCTTGGTCGGCGAGTTGTCGTCGTTGCCGAGCCATACGCCAGTCACCAGAGTCGAGGTGTAGCCGATGAACCAGGCGTCGCGGAAATCCTGGCTGGTGCCGGTTTTGCCGGCCGCGACCCAGCCCGGCAGATCGGCCTTGTGGGCGGTGCCGGAGCGTAGCGTCTCCTGCATCATGGTGTTCATCATCGCCACCGCGCGCGGATCGACCACCCGGCTCGCCGGCTCGCCGCTGCGGACGTACAGCACCTTGTTGCCCTGCGCGGTGCGGATCCGCTTCACCACATGCGGCGACGCCAACAGCCCGCCATTTGCGAACGTGGCGTAGGCGCCGACCAGCTCGGTGACCGACACCTCCGATGTGCCGAGCGCGATCGACGGGTTGGCGTCCAGCTTGGAGGCGATGCCGAGGCGGTGCGCGGTGCGCACCACGTTCTTCGGTCCGACCTCGAGGCCGAGCCGCACCGCCACCGTGTTCAGCGACATCGCGAGCGCCTGGGTCAGCGTCACCGCGCCGAAATATTCGTGGCTGTAGTTCTCCGGCCGCCAGCCCTTGAGGTCCAGCGGCGCGTCCTGGCGGATCGAGTCTGGCGTCAGCCCGGCCTCCACCGCGGTCAGATACACGAACGGCTTGAACGCCGAGCCCGGCTGCCGTTTGGCGGTGACGGCGCGGTTGAACTGGCTGTCGGCGTAATTGCGCCCTCCGATCATCGCCCGCACCGCGCCATCCGGCGTCATCGCCACCAGGGCGCCCTGGGTCACCTTGTATTTGACGCTCTTGGCGGCGAGCTCGTCGATGATCGCGGCCTCGGCTTCGGCCTGCAGCTTCGGATCGATCGAGGTTTCGACGATGATCGACTGGTCGATCTGCCCGACCAGATCGTCGAGCACTTCGGTGATCCAGTCGGCCACGTAGTTGATGGTGCCCGCACCGGTCGGCTTGACGGTGTAGACCGGATTGGCGATCGCCGCCTTGGCCTGCTTGTCGGTGACGAAGCCGGCGTCCGCCATCGCCGCCAGCACGATCTGGGCCCGCTTCTCGGCGCCCTCCGGATTGCGGTTCGGCGCCAGCCGCGACGGCGATTTGACCAGCCCCGCCAGCATCGCTGCCTCGACCAGGGTGACGTCCTTGGCCGATTTGCCGAAATACTTCTGTGCTGCAGCCTCGACGCCGTAGGCGCCTGAGCCGAAATACACCCGGTTGAGATACAGCTCCAGGATCTCGGCCTTGGAATGCTTGCGCTCCAGCCACAGCGCCAGCTCGACCTCCTGCAGCTTGCGGGTCAGCGTGCGGTCCTGGGTCAGGAACAGGTTCTTGGCGAGCTGCTGGGTCAGCGTCGAGCCGCCCTGCGACACGCCCCGGTGCAGCACGTTGGCGACCGCGGCGCGCGCGATGCCGAGCGGGTCGACGCCGAAATGCGAATAGAACCGGCGGTCTTCGATCGCGATGAACGCCTTCGGCAGATACGGCGGCAGATCCTTCAGCGCCACATTGGTGCCGGCCTGCTCGCCGCGCACCGCCAGCGTCGAGCCGTCGTCGGCGACGATGGTGATGGTCGGCGGCCGTTTCGGAATCTCGAGCGACTGAATCGGCGGCAGGTGCGCCCCGACCCAGACCATGACGCCGACCACTGCCAGCACCGTCCAGATCCCGGCGACCGCGCTCCAATACACCAGCCGGCCGATCGCCTGGCGCACCGAAGCGATCACGCCCTTGCGCGGCTTGCGCCGGCTGCGCGCCGCGCCGCCGGCTTTGCCGGCTGATTTCTTCTTCGGCATGTCGTCGGCCACGTTCACCCGATCCTGCGGCGTCAGGCGCATGTCGCCGACCGATTCACCGGGGCCGAATGTCGGCTCTCGCCTTTCGGCGGCTTTTTTCCTGCCCCACGCCATCGCATCGTCCACGCCGACCATTGTGGTCGACGCTAGCGAAGCCGGTTTAAGGCTCGGTAAAGCGAACGTTAAAACCCGGTTCCCAATTTGCCGAAAACGCCCCAGACTTGAGCCATCTCAAGACCTTGGGTTACAGCTCTGCGATCGATGCGGCGTCTACCGATAGCGTCAGAAGGAGCCAGCAATGACCAGGGTGTTGAGGACCGCGGAGGAGATCGAAGCGTTGCTGCTCCAGGACGTCCGCGGCCAGCGTCATTGCGACAAGGTCGAAGCGATCCGCATTCGCCCGTGCCAGCCGTGCGACGACACCAACGGCGCCAATTGGAAAGTGGCCTCGGTCGATCCCGGCCAGGCGAGTCGCGAATTCGCCGGTGCCGCAGTGATGACGGCGATGGACCGGTTGCAGCGCGAGGTCAGTGCGCTTCCGTGGGAGTAACGGCGCAGTCCGCGTCGGCGGCTTGCGATCCGGCTCAGTGATAGTTGCGGCGGTGCGGCGCAGCGCCGATTTCGCCCATCAGCCAGCTCTTCATCTTGGCGCGGCTGGCGAACCGCTTGGCTTCATCGAGTAATTCGTCGCGCTCCACCCCGGCCGGCGTCAGCGCCGCCTCGATGTACTTGGCGACAGCCAGCTCCTCGAGCTGTTCGACGGTGAAATACCGGTTGCTGTTGTGGTCTGGTTTCATTGCGGTCCGCCGCTGCTGCGGCGCCTCCAATCAACGGCTTCCACCCCTTCGAACAATCGCAACATTCGATGCCGATTCGGATCGGGTGTCTGTGCAATATTGGACGGTTTCCCGCATTGGTTGCGCCCGCGCCACTGCGGACGATCACGAGGTCGGTCGCCTCGTACCGGCGAAATCCGTGAAGGTCGCCGTCATCTATCGCGAGCGGGGGACTGCGTAGCGCAGAGAGCTGATTGCCCTGCACGGCAAACTCCCACCGTTCGCCGCGCTGCGGGCGGGCGACGACGGTGGGGCTTCTTGGTGGGCTCGGACCGGCTCGCCGAAATCACCCCGGTGCGGCGAAGCACCGGGGCAAGTTCGCCGTGTCCGGCGGTCAGTCACATTGCGGCGTCGTCTTCGATGATCGGGCCGAACAGCTCCCAGCGCTCGCCGTTGAACTTCATCATTCGGAGCTGCTTGTTGACGCGGAAGTCGGTCGGCGAGGTGTTGACCGACATGCCCGGCAGCGACAGATCGCCGACGACATTCTTCAGGTTGGCGGCCTGCTTCATGACGTTCTCGCGGGTCAGGTTGTCGCCGCACTGCTTCAGGATCTTGACCAGCAGCTCTGCGGTGGAGTAGCCGTAGCTGTTGACGGTGTTGAGCTTGTCGCCCTCCGGATAATACTTGTCCATGAAGGCGAAATACTTCTTCACGCCCTCGTCATTGGCCCATTGCGGGTCGGCAGGATCTTTGCCGTAGTTGACGCTGATGAGGCCCTTGGAGATGTCGAGGCCGGCCGGCTTCAGCGTCGCCGACACCGGGCTGGCGTTGATGTCGAGGATATGGACAGGATTCCAGCCGAGGTCGGCGACCTTCTTGATCGCCTGGGCGGCGAAGCGCGGCGTCGAGGCGTCGTACAGCAGCGTGGCACCTGCGGACTTCAGCTTGACGATCTGCGAGTCGACGGTCGGGTCGGTGAGTTCGTAGGAGGCTTCGGCGACGATCATCTTGTCGGCCTTGTCGCCGAGCGCGGCGCGTAGGCCTGTGACATAGTCGCGGCCGAGATCGTCGTTCTGGAACAGGACGCCGATCTTGGCGTCGGGGTGATTCTGAAGGATATAGCGGCCATAGATGCGGCCTTCGGTCTGGTAGTTGGGGTTGAAGCCCATCGTCCAGGGGAAGTTCTTCGGATCGGTGAACCGCGTCGCGCCGGTCGCGGCGAGCAGTTGCGGCACCTTCTTGGCGTTGAGATACTTCTGCACCGCGGCGTTGGATGGCGTGCCGATGATCTGGAAGGTGAGCAACACCTCGTCGCTCTCGACCAGCTTGCGAACCTGCTCGACGGCCTTGGGCGGCGAATAGGCGTCGTCGTACTGGATCAGGTTGATCTTGCGGCCGTTAATGCCGCCTTGATCATTGATCATCCGCATATAGGCGGCCTGGGTCTTGCCGATGCCCGCATAGGCCGATGCGGGGCCGGAGAACGGCACGGTCTGGCCGATCTTGATCTCGGTGTCGGTGGCGCCGGTGTCGTATTTCTTTTGAGCGACCGCGGGCGCGGCGCTGAGCACAATCGCAGTAACAGCCGCCGTGGCGGCCCGATACAGGCTGATCATCGGTGGTCTACTCCCTAGGCGTGTGAGCGACGGTCTTGTGTCGGCCGTCGTTGATGGGAGTGTGGATCAGCGCTTGAGGTCTGGCAATGCCGCTCTGACGCGTCGTGCAATTTGCCGCGCTGTGCGATGCAGCATCCTACTTGCCGACTACGCGACCCACGCTGCGATCAGCGCCACCACGGCAGGAGCTGCCTGGACGTAGAGAATGCGCCGGCTCACCGTCCAGGCACCGTACAATCCGGCGACGATGACGCAGCCGAGGAAGAAGGTCGCAAGCTGCAGTGCCACTTCGGCGTTCGGGTGCAGCAGCGACCAGATCAGCCCGGCTGCCAGGAAGCCGTTATACAGCCCCTGATTGGCGGCCAGCACCGCGGACGCTGCAGCTTTGTCAGGACTGTTCCGAAACACCTTGAGCCCGAGCGGCTTGGTCCAGAGGAACATCTCGAGCACGAGAAAGAAGACGTGCAGGGCCGCGACCAGCGCGACGAGAAGAGTGGCAGTGGCGTTCACGCACAGGCTCCGGTGGCAGACATCGGCGGCTCAATCGTGATACTAGCACGGCCAAACAAATTCAAAGCAACAGGAGGGGCGTATGACCGGCCACATCGATCCGACCAAAGAGGTGTTTGCGCAGTTTCGCGCCAACGATCGCGAAGGCCCGATCCACATGCTCAATCTGGTGCGGCTCAGGCCGCAGGCCGCTTATCCGGACGGCCGCGCCGCGACCGGGGCGGAAGCCTACGCCGCGTATGGCCGCGACTCCGGCCCGGTGTTCGAGCGGCTCGGCGGCAAGGTGGTGTGGCAGGGCCAGTTCGAGCTGATGCTGATCGGCCCGCAGGACGAGCGCTGGGATCGGGTCTTCATTGCCGAATATCCGAGCGTGTCGGCGTTCGTCGAGATGATCCGCGATCCGGTGTATCGCGAGGCCGTCAAGCACCGCCAGGCAGCGGTCGAAGACTCCCGACTGATCCGTCTGAAGCCGCTGAAGCCAGGGAAGGGCTTCGGCGAAATTCCGGTCTGATCGCGGCCGGCGCCACCGCCGCGACGGTGGCGCGTCACCGGTCCTTCATATAGGTTGCCGCTCTGTCCGCGTTCCCCGGAGATTGAATCGATGCGCCTGTCGGCGCGCCTGACCCTGGCGATGACCGTACTGGTGGCATTTACGGTCGCCGCGATCGGGTTGCTCGCTTACTACAATATCGGCCGCGCGGTGGTGCCGTCGGGGCTGACACGCCTGGCCTATCAGGCCAAGGCGCGGCTCGGCGCCTACGAGTCGGCTCTGCGCGTGTTTCGCAACGAAGTGCTGTCGGCCCGGCTGTTGCCGGCGCACAGCGGCGTCGTCCGCGCGCACCGCAGTGGCGGCGTCGATCCGAAGTTCGGGCTGACCGAGGCTCAGTGGCTGCAGCATCTGGCCACGGTCTATGCGGGCAACATGCAGTTCAAGCCCGGCATCCTCAGCTATCGTCTGGCGACCGTCGCGGACGGCGCTCGTTCCCTGATCGAAGTCGATCGTAACGGCCCTGGCGGCGCCATCCGCGTCGTGCCCGATGCCGAGCTGTCGCGGCACGGCGACGACGAGACGTTCCGCCGCGCGTCGCAGCAGACCGGCGACGCGATCTACTTCTCGCCGCTTCGGATCGCCGCGAATGACGAAAGCGGCACGCCGCTGCCGCGAATCACGCTCGCCGCCCCGATCCGCGACGAGGCCGGTGCGGTGTTCGCCGTGCTGGCGATCGAGCTGGACCTGCGGCCGGTGTTTGAACGCATCCGCGACGTGCTCGACAACGACACCAGTGTGTACTTCGTCACCGCCGACGGCGGATATTTGATGAACTACCTCGGCGGCCGGATCGTGCCGGCAGAGCCGGAGCGGCGCTGGCAGGACGATTTCCCGGGGCTCGCCGCCGCGCTCGCCGACAAGCCGGGCACCGCGACGGTGTTCCGTGGTCCGGATGGTACGCGCACCGCTGGCGCGCTCGTGGTCGGGACGCTGACCAACGGCGAGCGCACCGGCGTGATCGAGACCGAGCCGCTGGAGCGGATGATGGCTCCGGCGACGGCGCTGCGCACCCCCGGCCTGATCGTCGGGCTGGCCGCGCTGCTCGGCGCGGTGCTGCTGTCGGCGCTGCTGTCGCGCTCGCTGGCCAAGCCGATCGCGCAACTCACCCGCGCAGTAACCGCGTTCTCACGCAGCGGGCGGCTGGTGATGCCGGGTGGACTGCAGGGCGAAAGCCGCATTCTGGCCGATGCGTTCGATCAGACCGTCGCCCAGATCGACGCCGCCAATGCGGCGCTGCGCAGCAAGACCGAACTACTGGACAAGACCATCGCCAGCATGGCGGATGCGGTCGCGGTGCTCGACGCTGCGGGCAAACGGGTGTTCGCCAACCCGACCTGTCTGGCACTGTTCGGGCCGGCCGAAGACGTCGGCTCCGAGCGATGGTTGAAGAAGTATCGGCGGTTTCTCGGGGACGGCGTGACGCCGATGCCGGATCACGAAAGTCCGGCGGCGCGGGCCCGCCGCGGCGAGAGCTTCGACAATGTCGAGCTCGGCATCCGCCATGGCGACAATGGGCCGGTGGTGCAGCTAGCCGCCAGCGCACGGCGAATCGAAAACCCCGATGGTTCGTTCGGCGGCGCGGTGGTGGTGTATCGTAACCTCACCGAGTTCAAGGAATCCGAGCGCCAGCTTCGCCAGGCACAGAAGATGCAGGCGATCGGCCAGCTCACCGGCGGCGTCGCACACGATCTCAACAACATCCTCACGGTGATCACCGGCGGTATCGAGATTCTCGCCGAGGGCGTGTCCGATCGGCCGGACCTGAAGGACGTCGCCGCGATGGTGGATCAGGCGGTGACTCGCGCCTCCGATCTCACCCACGGTCTGCTGTCGTTCTCGCGCAAGCAGCCGCTGCAGCCGCGCAGTATCGACGTCAACGCGCTGATGCTCGACACCGTCAAGCTGCTGCGGCCGACGCTCGGCTCCGGCATCGAGATCGACGTCGAACCGGCTCCGGATTTGTGTCCGGCGCTGGCGGATCCGTCGCAGCTCGGCAGCGCGCTGATCAACCTCGCGGTCAATGCCCGTGACGCGATGAACGGCAGCGGCAAGTTGTTATTAGAGACCGGCAATGTCGATCTCGATCAGGCCTATGCCGAGCAGCACGACGAAGTGTCGGCCGGCCGTTACGTGATGCTGGTGGTGAGCGATAACGGCTGCGGCATTCCGACGTCGATCCGCGACCGCGTGTTCGAACCGTTCTTCACCACCAAGGCGGTCGGTGAAGGCACCGGCCTCGGCCTCAGCATGGTGTACGGCTTCATCAAGCAATCCGGCGGCCATATCGAGCTGTACAGCGAGGAGGGGCACGGCACCACGATTCGGCTGTATCTGCCCTGCGCCACGATCAGCGATACCGAGAACGACACCGCCGCCCCGCCGCTCGCGCAGGGTGGTCGCGAGTCCGTACTGGTGGTGGAAGACGACGCGCTGGTGCGTAGCTACGTGATGACGCATCTGAAGGCGCTCGGCTACACGGCGCATTCGGCGTGTTCCGCCGCCGAGGCGATGTCGATGGTGTACGACGGCGTCGAATTCGATCTGCTGTTCACCGACGTGATGCTGTCGGGCGGCATGGACGGTCCGCAGCTCGCCGACGAATTGCGCAAATACACGCCCGACCTGAAGGTGCTGTTCACCTCCGGCTACACCGAGACCGCCATGTTGCGCCAAGGCCGGATCGGTGCCGACATGCAATTGCTGCCGAAGCCGTATCGCCGTGCCGATCTGGCGCGGATGCTGCGCCGGGTTCTCGACGACGCCGATCCGGCGCCGGCAAAATGATCGGGGCTTTTCAACAGGGAACACGGCGAATCGATTTGGTCGCCTCCGACCTTCGGCGGGTTATGCACACGTCGTGCGCGGGCCGGTCACACGCCCTGCATCTCGGCCGCAAGATCGCGTAGGTTGCCTTCGATTCGCCGCGCCGCCGTGGCCGAGTCCCCCTCCTTTCGAATCTGCCAAAGAGACTCCCAGTGCCGAACATCGCGTCCGTCATCGCATCCGAACTCGCCGTCCGTGAGCAGCAGGTCCAGGCCGCAATCGACCTGCTCGACGGCGGATCGACCGTGCCGTTCATCGCCCGCTACCGCAAAGAGGCGACCGGTATGCTCGACGACACGCAGCTCCGCACCCTTGAGGAGCGGCTGCGTTACCTTCGCGAGATGGAGGCGCGGCGCACCGCGATCATCGACAGCATCAAGCAGCAGGGCAAGATGACGCCCGAGCTGGAGGCGGCGCTGCTGAAGGCCGACAGCAAGGCTCGGCTCGAGGACATCTATCTGCCGTTCAAGGAGAAGCGGCGCACCAAGGCGCAGATCGCGCGCGAGGCCGGTCTGGAGCCGCTCGCCGATCTGTTGATACAGAATCCCGACAAGGATCCGCAGGCCGAGGCGGCGGCCTATGTGAAGACCGACGGCGAGCATCCGGTCGCGGACGTCAAGGCGGCGCTGGAAGGCGCCCGCGCCATCCTGGTCGAGCGCTTCTCCGAGCACGCCGACCTCACCGGCTCTTTGCGTGAAGCGATGTGGAGCCGCGGCGCATTGAAGGCGAGCGTGCGCGATGGCAAGCAGGCCGCCGGCGCCAAATTCGCCGATTACTTCGATTTCTCCGAGCCGTATGAAAAACTGCCGTCGCACCGCATTCTGGCGTTGCTGCGCGGCGAGAAGGAAGAAGTGCTGGCGCTCGATTTCGGCGACGGCGAAGATCCGGAGTCGCGGGAGCCGACGCAGTACGAGAACCGCATCGCCGCCACCTTCGGCATTGCCCGCAAGGGCCGCCCGGCCGACGGCTTCCTGTCCGACGCGGTGCGCTGGGCATGGCGGACGCGGATCAAGACCGCGCTGGCTCTCGATGTGCGGATGCGGCTGTGGCAGCAGGCCGAGGTCGAGGCGGTGCGGGTGTTCGCGGCGAATCTGCGCGACCTGTTGCTCGCCGCACCGGCCGGCGGTCGCGCCACGCTCGGGCTCGATCCGGGCTTCCGTACCGGCGTGAAGGTCGCGGTGATCGACCGCACCGGCAAGATGGTCGACCACGCCACGATCTATCCGCACGAGCCGGCGCGCAAATGGAACGAGAGCATGCTGACGCTGGCGCAGCTCTGCGTGAAGCACCGCATCGAGCTGGTGGCGATCGGCAACGGCACGGCTTCGCGCGAGACCGAAAAACTGGTGGCCGATCTGATGAAGGCCAAGCCCGATCTGAAACTGACCAAGGCGATCGTTTCGGAAGCCGGCGCGTCGGTGTATTCGGCCTCGGAATTTGCCTCCAAGGAATTCCCCGACCTCGACGTCTCGATCCGCGGCGCGGTGTCGATCGCGCGGCGGCTGCAGGATCCGCTCGGCGAACTCGTCAAGGTGCCGCCGCAGTCGATCGGCGTCGGGCAGTATCAGCACGACCTCAATCAGCACGCGCTGGCGCGTGCGCTGGATGCCACGGTGGAAGACTGCGTGAACGCGGTCGGCGTCGATCTCAACACGGCGTCGGCGCCGCTACTGGCCCGGGTGTCGGGTATCGGCGAGACGCTGGCGACCAACATCGTGGCGCATCGCGACGCCAACGGCCCGTTCCCGAGCCGCGACAAGCTGAAGGAAGTGCCGCGGCTGGGGCCGAAGGCGTTCGAGCAGTGCGCCGGGTTCTTGCGCATCCGCGACGGCGACAATCCGCTCGACGCCTCCGGCGTGCATCCGGAAGCCTATCCGATCGTCAAAAAGATCCTGGCCGCCACCAAGAGCGACATCAAGGCGCTGATCGGTCAGACCAAGGTGTTGCAGGGGCTCAAGCCGCAGGCCTTCGCGGACGAGAAGTTCGGCATTCCGACCGTCAGCGACATTCTCAAGGAACTGGAAAAGCCCGGCCGCGATCCGCGTCCCGAGTTCAAGACCGCGACCTTCCAGGAAGGCGTCGAGAAGATCACCGATCTGAAGCCCGGCATGATTCTCGAAGCCACCATCACCAACGTCGCCGCGTTCGGCGCCTTCGCCGATATCGGCGTGCATCAGGACGGGCTGATCCACATCTCGGCGATGTCCGAGCGCCGCATCAACGATCCGCGTGAAGTGGTGAAGCCGGGCCAGGTGGTGAAGGTCAAGGTGCTCGAGGTCGACGTGCCGCGTAACCGCATCGGCCTGACGCTGCGGATGTCCGATCCGATCCCCGCTCCCGGCGAACGCCGCAGCGGTGGTGGCGGCGGCGCCAGCGCCAAACTGGTCGATCGCTACAAGCCGCGCCAGGAGGCTCCGAGCGGCGGCGGCGCGTTTGCGGCGGCGCTGGCGAAGGCGGCCGAGAAGGGCCGCAGCAAGGGGCGGTAGAGCGCTTCCTCGCTTGGTTGAAGCGAGCGGCTCTTCGCAAAGGAATCGACATCATCGTCCCGAGAGGCCCGGCGAGGCCGGGCGTCTCGGCGGATGCGAGCATCCACGGCCTGCGGCGAATGGAACCGCGGGCTGGCCGGCGATTTGCAACCGGCAGACTTTCTCCGCAACGTGGGCCCTCGCTGGCGGTAGCCGGCTCGATGGTCCGGCAGGTTGAGGAGACCAGATGCCCCGCTTCGTCATCAATCCCCCGGTGTTCTTCGGATCGGTCGCGATCACGACGCTGTTTCTGGCCGTCGGCGTCCTGTTTCCGAGCCAGGCCGAGACGATCTTTGCCGGGGTGCAGAGCTGGATTCTCGAATGGTTCGGCTGGCTGTATCTGCTCGCGGTCGGCATTTTCATCGTTTCGGTGGTGCTGTTTGCAGCGAGCCGGTTCGGCGACCTCAGGCTCGGACCCGACGATTCGACGCCCGATTTCCGCTATCTGTCGTGGGTGGCGATGCTGTTCGCGGCCGGCATGGGCATCGGATTGATGTATTTCGCGGTCGGCGAACCGATGAAGCACTTCGCCGCGCCACCGGAGGCTGCGCCGCTCAGCATCGCGGCGCAGCGCCAGGCGATGAGCATCACTTTCTTCCATTGGGGGCTGCACGCCTGGGCGATCTATGCGGTGGTCGGGCTGTCGCTGGCGTATTTCGGCTATCGCTACAATCTGCCGCTCACCGTCCGCTCCGGTCTGTATCCACTGCTCGGCAGCCGGATCGACGGTCCGCTCGGCCACGCCGTCGATATTTTCGCGATCTGCGGCACGCTGTTCGGCATCGCGACCTCGCTCGGCTTCGGCGTGCTGCAGATCAACGCCGGGCTGACCTATCTGCTCGGCGTGCCGAACGACGCTGCGGTGCAGATCGGACTGATCGCGGCGATCACCGCGGTCGCTACCGTCTCGGTGGTCACCGGGCTCGACAACGGCGTTCGCCGGCTCAGCGAGCTCAATCTCGCGCTCGCCGTGCTGCTGATGACCTTCGTGCTGGTGGTCGGCCCGACCGCCCATTTGCTGCGCGATTTCGTGCAGAATATCGGCTTCTATCTCGACACCTTCGTGCTGCGAACGTTCAACATCTACGCCTACGAACCGCGTCCCTGGATCGACGCCTGGACGCTGTTCTACTGGGCGTGGTGGATCTCGTGGTCGCCGTTCGTCGGCATGTTCATCGCCCGCATCTCGCGCGGCCGGACGGTGCGCGAGTTCGTGATCGCAGTGCTGTTCGTTCCGGCCGGCTTCACGTTCTTCTGGATGACGGTGTTCGGCAACACCGCGCTGTGGATCGACACCACGGTTGCGCAAGGTGCTCTGCATCAGGCGGTCGCGAGTGATCTGTCGACCGCGCTGTTCCAGTTCTTTCAGTACCTGCCGCTGCCGATGCTGACGTCGAGCATCGCGGTGATGCTGGTGGCGGTGTTCTTCGTCACCTCGGCCGATTCCGGATCGCTGGTGGTCGACGCCCTGGCGGCGGGCGGCGCCACCGACACCACCACGGCGCAGCGCGTATTCTGGTGCGCGCTGGAGGGACTGATCGCCGCCGTGCTGCTGCTGACCGGCGGCCTCGCGGCGCTGCAATCGGCCACCATCGCCACCGCGCTGCCGTTCTCGCTGATCATGCTGGTGCTGGTCTGGGCGCTGTTCAAAGGCATGGCGTCCGACGTGGCGCAGCTGCGGGTGCAGAAGGGCGCCGCGCCGCCGCAGGCCTATCCGGCAGCCGGCCTGTCCTGGCAACGCCGGCTCGGCCTGATCCTCAATGCGCCAACCGACGCCGAAGTCGGGGATCATATCGTCAAGGTCGTCGCCCCGGCGCTCGACGACGTCCGCCGCGAGCTCGAGCATCAGGGCCGTCGCTCGATCGTAACCCGCGTCGAGGCGGAGCGGTCAGTGTCGCTGACCGTGCCGGCTAAGGGCGTGCGCGATTTCGTCTATGGCGTGCGGCCGGCCGCGCATCGTCTGCCGGCGTTCTCGCCGGCCGAGGCGGCCCATTCGGGATTCCGCTACGAGGCCCGCACCTTCTTCAGCGACGGCAGCCGCGGCTACGACGTGATGGGGATGACGCGCGACCAAGTGATCGCCGACGTGCTGGCGCAATTCGATCGCTATCAGCTGCTGGTGACCTCCCCCGCTGCCTCTCTCGCCGTCGGCGCCCCGGAACACACGTCCGAGGCTGAGTAGCAGAGGCGATCCGCCACTCGGACCATCGACATCGAAAATCCCCGATCGCGTGGAGGGACCACATCACGCGTTGTTCCCGAGTAAGTCGTGTGTTTGGCATATTCGCCGATGCCGATCATCGAAGCTGCCGCGCCGGCGGTGAAGCAATTCAAAGCGCCTGAGGCGGATGTTTAAGAGCGATTCTGGTATCGGCCCCGCGGAGGGTGCGGTACGCAAAATCGGTGAGGTAATCGTTCAGCGCGAGCGATGCGGCGGCGGCGGCCTGCTCGTCGCCCTGGTTGATCGCTCTCAGCGTCGCCGAATGCTTCTCGGACGCCACCATCAACTCTGTGGGGCGATCTGAAATATTGGCGAACCAGAACCGTCGCGACAGGCCCTGAAGCGGCGCCATGCTCGAAGTCAGATATTCGTTCTGCGCCGCCGCAACGATGATCTGATGAACCCGCTTCAGCAGATCACCATACAGAACGATGTCGTCGGACTTTGCGACTTCGTCAAACTCCCGTGCCAATTCGAGCATCATCCGCTTCTGAACGGAGGTGGCGCGATGAACGCAGGTTCGCACCGCGAATTCTTCGACGACCCTGCGTAGTTCGAGCAGCTTGAGTTGGACCTCGACCGAGATCAACGGAATGAAGGCTCCCTTGCGCGGATGTATCTCGACCATTCGCTCCCAGGCGAGACGCTGCAGTGCTTCGCGGACAGGCGTTCGACCGAAACCGGTCGCCTCCATCAACGTCACTTCGCTGACCATTTGGCCGGGCTTCAGCTCCTGAAACGTGATCATTCTCTCGATCACATCGTAGACCTGCTCAGACTTATTGGTGTGCTCGGGCATCTATCCGCTGTCCGGTGGAAATCTGTCGCTTAAATCTAGCCTGCAGAACAGCCGGGACCGTGGTCTTCGGCATCCGAGCGATTGCGTTTGCGGGCTCGGTCTGGTTCAGGGCCGATCACCGGCGGGCGCCGGATCGTTGGCCGAATGAACATCGCCCCCTGCCGTCGGCACGTTCATGGATGCAGACGGCGGATCGAACTCCTCGTCGGAAGGCCGTTTCGGCCGGCGCGCATGGTCAGTTCCACCCCTCGTCCCCCTACCCCACCCGATTTTACGCGTACGCAAAACCGCGGGCCGTCGGCTTCAAGCCACTGGACTCTACTGCCATACCCGTAATATATCAGCATATATCATCGATATATCAATGATCGATGAGGCTATAATTCGTTGAAAACGGGGAAACATCCATGGCTGAGGTTTTACAGGACCAGCGCGCGGTCGGCGGAAACCAGAAATCCCGCCGAGCGGCGTGGGCCGCTCTGATCGGCACGGTGCTGGAGTGGTACGACTTCATCATCTACGGCACGGCCGCAGCCGTGGTCCTGAATAAGGTCTTCTTTCCCTCGACAGACCCCTACGTCGGAACGCTCGCCGTGTTTGCGACCTACGCGGTCGGCTTTCTCGCCCGCCCCTTGGGCGGCCTTTACCTCGGCTACCTCGGCGACCGATACGGCAGAAAGCGCGTTCTCGTGCTCACGCTCGTGATCATGGGCGCCGCCACGTTCCTGCTGGGCTGTCTGCCGTCCTACGCGCAAATTGGAATCTGGGCGCCGATCCTGCTTGTCGGATTGCGCCTGCTGCAGGGATTCGGCGCAGGTGGTGAGTACGCCGGCGCGGTGGTGCTGTCCGTCGAACACGCTCAGGAGGGCAAGCGCGGCGCTGCAGGCGCCTGGGCTCCGCTGGGCTTTGCGCTGGCAACCTTGCTCGCCAACGCCGTGTTCTTCTCCGTCATTGCCTCGATGCCCGAAGACCAGTTCCTGCAGTGGGGTTGGCGCATTCCCTTCCTGTTCGGCGGCGTGTGCGTGCTGGTCGGCTACTTCATTCGCCGCGGCGTCGAGGAGCCGCCGGTCTATGAACGTGCCGTCGAGCAGGCGAAGACCGAGAAGATCGGCCTGTTCACGTCGATCAAACGCAACCCGCGCAGCTTCGTCATCGTGCTTCTGACCCGGATGGGAGAGAACGGCTTTGCCTATCTCTATCCGGTGTTCTGCGTCTCCTATGTGATCACGACGCTCGGGCAGCCACGCTCGACCGCGCTGTGGGCCGTCATCATCGCATCGATGGTCCAGGTCGCCACCATCCCGTTCTTCGGCGTGTTGTCCGACCGGATTGGCCGCAAGACCGTGTATATTGCGGGTACGCTGCTTTCGATGGCGTGGCTGGTGCCGTTCTTCCTGCTGCTCGACACCGGCGCCACCGCCGCCATCATCCTGGGGTTTGGCATCGGCCTCGGCATTGCGTATCCGGCGATGCTCGCACCGCAGGCGTCGTGGTACGCCGAACTGTTCGATACCCAGTTCCGGCTCTCAGGCTTCGCCTTCTCCCGAGAGCTCGGCTCGCTGCTCGCCGGCGGCGTCGCACCCTTCATCGCCACGGCGCTTGCCGCATGGGCCCATCATTGGTGGCCGATCGTCGCCTACATGTGGGTGCTCGGCATCATCACTTTGATCGGCCTGAAGCTTGGGCCGGAAACCGTCAGCAAGAAACTCGGATAACTCAATGAGCGTTGCGGCGCCGAGCCGGAACGCTCATTGCTCCCGCATCTTTGGAGATTGGCCGATGAACGAACTCAGAAGCAACTTCGAGCCGGGTTCGACCCGGTGGGCCGTGCGTCGCGCGCAATGGCTGGCGATGGGCATCAAGGAGGAGGATTTCCACAAGCCCAAGATCGCGGTGGTCAATTCATCCAGCGGGCTCTCGGTCTGTTACCAGCACTTGGACGAGATCTCTCGGAAAGTGCAACAGGCGATCCGCGACGCCGGCGGGCTCCCATTCGAAATCCGCACCGTTGCCCCGTCTGATTTCGTCACCTCCGCAGGCCGCAAGGCGCGCTATCTGATGCCGTCTCGCGATCTCCTTGTGAACGACGTCGAGGTCCAGGTCGAAGGCGCGGAATTGGACGGCATGGTTCTACTCGCCTCCTGCGACAAGACCACGCCCGGCCAGTTGATGGCCGCTGGTCGCTTGAACATCCCGTCGATCGTCCTGGCCTGCGGATATCAGCTCGGCGGCCATTGCGGCGGCAAAGACGTCGATATCGAAGACCTCTACAACGGAGTCGGCACCTACAAATCGGGCCAGATCAGCTTGCAGGATCTGACTGACATGTCCTGCGCCGCAATCAAGGGACCCGGCGTTTGCGCCGGTCTCGCAACCGCCAATTCCATGCACTGCCTCGCAGAGGCACTCGGCATGGCACTGCCCGGCAATGCGCCGATCCGCGCTGGAGGCGAGCGGCTGTCCGACTACGCGGTGCAGGTCGGCCAGGCCATCGTGCGGCTCATTCAGCAAGACCTGAGGCCGCGGCAGATCCTGACCAAAGCGTCGATCCAGAACGGAATTCGTATCGCCCAAGCGCTGGGGCTGTCGGTCAACACGGTGCGGCATCTGACGGCGATCGCCATCGAAAGCCGCATCGAAATGGACGTCGTGGCAGAATACGAGGCTCTGTCGAAGGACGCGGTTCAGATCACGCAAGTGCGTCCCAACGGTCCGCATCGGATCGAGATGCTGGACGCTGCAGGTGGCGTGCGAGGCGCAATGAAGCAACTCGCCAGCAAACTCGATCTCTCCACGATGACGGTCACCGGAAAGACCCTCGAGGAAAATCTCGCCGAGGCGCCCGCACCGGACGAACGCGTGATCCGGCCGCTGTCCAACCCGTTCCGCAACGAGCCCGGGCTCATCATCATCCGCGGCAATCTCGCGCCGGACGGCGCGGTGGTGAAGCTGTCCGCCGTCCCGACCTCCGTCCGCCGGTTCGAGGGCGTGGCGAAGGTTTTCGAAGACGAGGATAAGGCGATCGCCGGCCTCAGCGATGGCTCAATTCACAAGGGACAGGCCATCATCCTCCGGCACATGGGCCCGAAGGGCGGCCCGGGCACGGTGTTCGCGTGCTCGTTCATGGCGGCTCTGGTCGGCGCCGGCCTGTCGAGCGGCGTCGCGGTTCTGACCGACGGTGAGTTGTCGGGTCTCAACTCCGGCATCACTGTTGGCCAGATCATGCCGGAGGCTGCCGAAGGTGGCCCGCTCGCCGTGGTGGCTGACGGCGACCGTATCGCGATCGACCTGACCGCCGAAACAATCGAGCTGATGATCACCGAAAAGGAACTCGCGACCAGACTAGCCGAATGGAAACCGCGGACATTGCCGGCCGAATATGGCTGGCTCGCGCAATACGCCCAGCTCGTCCAGCCGCTCTCGAAGGGAGCCGTACTCGGCGATCGAAGCCGTCGCTGATAGCGCAGCCGCAGCCGCGCCCCCGAGCCGCTAGTCATAAGCGAGGTTATTTTGATGGACTCCACATGCGTCAACATCCCGGCTTGGGAAATCCGGCACCGGATCTCCCTTGATGAGGCCAGCTCGCTTCCGTGCCTTGCGGAGGTCGATGTTCTCGTCGTCGGCGGCGGCGCATCCGGCGTAGCTGCGGCCACCGTTGCCGCAGAGTCCAATTGCTCGACCATCTTGGTCGAGCGCTACGGATTTTGCGGCGGTGCCGCCGTCGCAGGACTATCGGGGACGATCTGCGGTCTGTTTCTGGCTAGCGAACAGAGCAAGCCGAAGCAGGTCGTCTTCGGGTTTTCCGAACGATTCAGATCCGAGCTTGCCAGACGCGGCGGCGTCACCCCGCCGCAGAAGTACGGCAAGACGTTCGTCGTCACCCATGATCCTCTCAAATGGCGCGAGACTGCCGATTCCCTGCTGACCGTCTCGGGCGTCAGGGTGCTGTTCCACACTGTCGTGGTCGCGGTGATCCTGGACGGCAATCGCCATCTCGGCGTGGTGATCGAGTCCAATGCCGGCCGCTCGGTGATCCTTGCCAAACGCACGATCGATGCATCCGGAGATGCCGCTGTCGTGGCCCGCGCCGGTCACCCGTGGCGGTTCGGCGATCAGGGCCGCATTCAGAACCCGACAATGTTCTTCCGACTCGGAGGCGTCGACGTCGACCGTTTCGTCGCACATTGGGGCGAAGACACGATCTCGCCGCCGGAGATCGTGGATGCGCTCACAGCGGCCGATCGAAGGAACTACGATCTTCCCCGGAAGAAGATCTGGATCTTTCCGACCACGCAGCCCGGCGAACTGCTTGTCAACGCGACCCGGCTGTCGGCGCGTGACGGCTCGATGCTCAACGTCATCAATCCGGAGGACTGGACCGTCGCCGAGATCGATGGCCGCCGCCAGGTTCGGGAATACGCAAGGTTTCTGGCGGCTCACGTGGAGGGGTGTGAACGCAGCTTCGTCATCGATACCGGCGTGGAGTGCGGCGTTCGGCAGACCCGCTCCATCGAGGGCCTTCAGACGTTGGCGAACGAGGACGTCGTCGCGGGGACCAAACGGCCGGATTCGATCTGCCGTTCCCCCTGGCCGATCGAGCTGCACGCCGGTGACAAGCCGAAGCTGCACTGGCTGCTGGACGACTACTACGATGTCCCGTTTGGAGCGCTCATCCCTGCGGCCGGCGAAAACATCGTCGTTGCGGGCCGCTGCCTGTCGGCCGAACACGAAGCTCTCGCCTCGGCGCGCGTGACTGCTCAGTGCTTCGAATACGGCCACGCCGCCGGCGTTGCCGCAGCCCTGTCGATCTCGGACGACACCCCGCTGCATCTGCTCGAGCCGGCTGCAATTGCCGAACGGATGAAGACAGCCGGCAGCGCTCTTTGATGCGGATGATCAACCAGACGTGGATGCCCGCGACGGGCGCGGGCATGACGGAGTGAGATGTCGATTGGCTATTAGTTGCGTTTCCTGTTCTATCCACTCAGCCCCGTCATCGTCTCACTAATCTCCCACAGCCGCCGGTTCGCTGCCGCATCGCGCGCCTGGGCCGGTGCGGGAATCGTCTTGCGGTTGGCGAAGTACGCGCCGCTGACGCCTTCCAGCTCTGGGGCATTGGCAAGATACAGCACGCGCTGGGCGGCACTCTCCGGCTTCGGGATCGCCCAGCCGCCGAGCTTGGCCAGCAGTTTCCAGAACAGACCCTGGGCGCCGTCGGTGCCGCCGAGATTGGACTTGAACACGCCGGGGAAGACGCAGTTCACGGTGACGCCGCTGCCTTCCAGCCGGCGCGCCAGTTCGAAGGTGAAGTGCAGATTGCCGAGCTTGGACTGGGCGTAGCCCTTCATCATGCCGTAGGGGCGTTTCTCCCAATTGAGGTCGTCGAAGTCGATCGCCGCGTCGATCCTTGTGCCGACATTGACGATCCGCGCCGGGGCGCTGGCTTTGATCAGATCGAGCAACAGATTGGTGAGCAGGAACGGGCCGAGGGCATTGATCGCGAAGGCGCGCTCGATGCCCTGCGGGCTCAGCCGCCGCTCGGCGAACGCGGTGCCGGCGTTGTTGATGAGCAGATGCAGCCGGTCGAAACGGTCGTGCACCGCCTGCGCCAACGCGCGGACCGAGATCTGATCGGCGAGGTCGGCGACGAACAGGTGCAGGTCTTGATTGCCGGTGGCGGCACGAATTTCTGCGACCGCCGCTTCGCCGCGGGTGCGGTCGCGCGCCACCAGGCCGACGCGGAGGCCATCGGACGCGAGCGCCTGTGCGACCGCTTTGCCGAGGCCGGAATTGGCGCCGGTGACCAGCGCGGTGCGTTTGTGGTCGGGGCTCGTACTCATCGGATGCCCTCCTGGCCGTGGTCCGCTGAGCTTAGCGCGCTGCGGGCTTGCTGTGATGACGGCCGTACAGGAAGTAGATCGAAAGTCCGATCGCCAGCCATACGGCCAGCCGGATCCAGGTATCGAGCGGTAGTCCGAGCATCAGGATGAACGACACGATCGCGCCGGCCGGCGCCACCAGCCAGATCGCCGGCGCCTTGAACGGGCGGTGCTGCTCCGGATGCTTGATCCGCAGCGCCAGCACGCCGATGCACACCACCGCGAACGCGAACAGCGTGCCGATGCTGACCAGTTCGCCGACCAATCCGATCGGCAGCACGCCGGCGAGGCAGCAGACCACGAGGCCGGTCGCGATGGTCGCAACGTAAGGGGTGCGGAAGCGCGGATGCGTGGCGGCGGCGCCCTTCGGCATCAGACCGTCATGCGCCATCGCGCGCAGCACACGGGTCTGGCCGAGCATCAAGACCAGGATCACCGAGGTCAGTCCGGTGACGACGCCGATCTTGACGATCGAGGACAGCCAGCCGATCCCGGCGGCGTCGATCCCGACCGCGATCGGATCGGGGACGTTGAGCCGGTCGTAGGGGACGATGCCGGTCAGCACGAAGGCCACCGCGACGTACAGCACGGTGCAGATCGCGAGCGAGCCGAGGATGCCGACCGGCATGTCCCGCTGCGGGTTCTTGGCCTCCTGGGCGGCGGTCGAGACCGCGTCGAAGCCGATGAAGGCGAAGAACACCACCGCGGCGCCGCGCAGCACGCCCGACCAGCCGAAGATGCCGGTCTCCTGCGCCGGCGGGACGAAGGCGCCGGCCGGATTGGCGGCCGTCACCCAATTGGCGGGAGTCACCATCGGCGCGGCGAAAATCAGAAACAGCGCGATCACCGTCAGCTTGATGGCGACGACGACGTTGTTGAAGCGCGCCGATTCCTGGATGCCGATCAGCAGCAGCGTCGAGATCGCGACGACGATCGCCATCGCCGGCAGATTGAGAAACGCGCCGGTGGTCGACCAGGCGCGGGTCGCGGCGTCGTAGGCCAGCGGCGCCGTGGTGAACTGTGGCGGCAGATGAACGCCGAAATTGCCGAGCAGGCTGACGAAATAACCGGACCAGCCGATCGCCACCGTGATGGCGCCGACCGCGTATTCCAGGATCAGGTCCCAGCCGATGATCCAGGCCACCAGCTCGCCGATCGTCGCATACGCATAGGTGTAGGCGCTGCCCGACACCGGCACGGTCGAGGCCATCTCGGCGTAGCACAGCCCGGCGAACGCGCAGGCGATCGCTCCGAGCAGGAACGACAGCGACACCGCCGGCCCGGCATTGGCGGCGGCGGCATGGCCGGTGAGCACGAAGATGCCGGCCCCGATGATGCCGCCGACCCCGAGCGCCACCAGATTGACCGCCGACAGCGACCGTTTCAGATGGCGTACCTCGCCGTCGGCGCCGTCCCCCAGCCCAGCATCGAGTTGCAGGCTGCTCAGCGATTTACGCGTCCAGATCTCGGCCACTCTCGTCCCCCATTCGCAGCGGCGGAACCCGCTCGATCTCAAGCGCGGCGACGGCCACCGGGTTCCATCGCGCCGGCTTTCGCCTCCGGCGGCATCATCGCCGCCAGACAGCCGAGCGCCGCCTGCGCCAGCTGGTGGCGGTACACCGCAAATTCGGCGGGCGGCATGCCCCGGATCAAAGCGTGGGCGAACATTCCGTACATCAGGCTGAAAACCGGCAACGCCGCTTCGGCGGCGGAACGGCCGGCGGGCCAGTCCGAGGCGCCTTCGAACAGCTCCTCCCATTCCTTCAGGAACAGGTCGTAGGCTTCGAGATAGTGGCTGCGCTCGCTCTTGTGCCGCTCCAGCATGAAATGCTGCGTCCATTCGCGCGGCGCCTGCGCGTAGATCTCGGCCTGGGCGGTGATCGCCGCGGTGACGCCGGTGGCGAGATCGTAGCTGCCGAGCGCGGCGCGGCGGCGCCGCAACGCCAGCAGCAGGTCCTTGGTGCGCAGATGCACGCAGGCCCGCGCTAGCTCGTCCTTGCTGGAGAAATATTCGTAGAAGGTGCCGAGCCCGACCCCGGCCACCAGCACGATCTCGCGGATCGTGACGGCACTGAACGGCTTTTCATCGAGAAGCCGAACAAACGCATCGCGGATCGCCCGCGAGGTCTCGTGCGAGCGCGACTGCACCGGCCTGCGCCTTGATTTTTCTAGTGTTTCCGCGCGCTTCGCCATCCAGGCCCAATCCGAACACCCGCTCGCGGCGGTCTGCCTATGATGCCTGCCGAACCATCGCAAGCGCCAGAGGCGCCGCTTCCGGGAGACCTGACATGCTCAACGCCGCCATCGCCGACGCCTATGGTGCCGTCACCCACGAGGTGATCAACCAGCCGGTCGAACTCGCCGACTACAATTTGTTCAGCGCTGACCGGCCACTGGTCGAGGCGGTGACGCGCGAGGGCGCCGAATGGGCCGCCAACGACATCGCTGATTTCGGCGCCCGGATCGGCGCCGCCGAGTATCTCGAGCTCGGCGCGCTCGCCAACCGGCACCTGCCGGAATTCGACACCCACGACCGCTACGGCCGCCGCACCGATCTGGTGCGCTTCCACCCCGCCTATCACCGCTTGATGCAGACTTCGATTGAGCAGGGCTTGCATTCCTCGCCGTGGACCGATCCGCGCAAGGGTGCGCATGTCGCCCGCGCGGCGCGGTTCTACCTGCACAGCCAGATCGAAGCCGGGCACGGCTGTCCAATCAGCATGACGTTCGCGGCGGTGCCGTGCATCAGCCTGCAGCCGGATGTCGCCAAGGTGTGGCTGCCGAAGATTCTGGCGCGCAGCTACGATGCGCGCAACGTGCCGGCCGAGCAGAAGCAGGGAATCACCATCGGCATGGCGATGACCGAGAAGCAGGGCGGTTCGGATGTCCGCGCCAACACCACCCGGGCGATCCCGGTCGGCGCCGGCGGGCCTGGCGGCGAATACGAGCTGGTCGGCCACAAGTTCTTCGTGTCGGCGCCGATGTGCGACGCCTTCCTGGTCCTGGCGCAGGCGCCGGGCGGGCTGTCGTGTTTCCTGGTGCCGCGCTGGAAGCCGGACGGCACCAAGAACCCGCTGCAGGTGCTGCGGCTGAAAAAGAAGATGGGCAACGCGTCCAATGCCTCCAGCGAAACCGAGCTGCGCGGCGCGCTCGGCTGGATGATTGGCCCCGAAGGTCGCGGCGTCGCCACCATCATCGAGATGGTGGCGATGACCAGGTTCGACTGCATGATCGGCTCGTCGGCGATCATGCGCGCGGCGCTGTCGCAGGCGATCGATCATTGCCGGCAGCGCAAGGCGTTCGGCAGGCTGCTGATCGACCAGCCGATCATGCAGAACGTGCTGGCGGACCTGGCGCTCGAAACCGAGGCGGCGCTGGCGCTGACGATGCGGATCGCCCGCGCGCTCGATCATCGTACCGATGAGCACGAGGCGCATCTGATCAGGATCGGGTCGGCGATCGGCAAATACTGGATCTGCAAGCGCACGCCGGGCGTCACCGCCGAGGCGATGGAGTGCATCGGCGGCTCCGGCGTGATGGAGGACGGGCCGATGCCGCGCCACTTCCGAGAAAGTCCGGTGAACGCGATCTGGGAAGGCTCGGGCAACGTGCAGTGCCTCGACGTGCTGAGGGCGATGACCCGGACGCCGGAGACGCTGCAGGCTTATTTCGCCGAGGTCGAGCAGGCCAAGGGTGCCGACGTTGAATTCGATCGCCATGTCGCGGCGCTGAAAGACGACATGCGGGATGCGTCGGACTTCGAGGAGCGGGCCCGCGATCTGGTCGACCGCCTCGCGGTCGGGCTGCAGGCCAGCGTGCTGATCCGCCACGCGCCGGACGAGGTCGCCGAAGCGTACTGCGCCTCACGTCTGGCGCAGCGCGGTGCGCATCACTACGGCGCGCTGCCCAAGGGCGTGAACTTCGCCGCGATCATCGACCGCGCCCGGCCGCGGTGAACATCCCGGTCACAAGAGCGGCCCCGCATTCATCCGTCGTGGCCGGGACGAGTCCGGCCACGACGCGCGGCTGGGTTATTGCGCCGGTCGTTACTTCGGCGCGGCGTCCTTCTTCAGCACCAGCGCCAGCGCGGCGTTGAGCTGGGCGTCTTCGGGCTTGCCGATCAGGTCGGCCTTGATCGGCGCCGAAGTCGCGGCCTTGATCTTGTCGTCGGCGGGCTCGCCGGGCTTCGGCGCCGGATTGGCGGCGGCGTCCGGCTTGCCGAGCTTGCCCGGATTGGCGATCGCGCCGTGCAGCGCGCTTTCGCGGATCAACGGGCCGCCGCTGATCTGCTGATCCTTCGGCGCTTCCTGGATCACGTCCGGCACGATGCCCTCGTCCTGGATCGAGCGGCCGGCCGGCGTGTAGTACAGCGCCGTGGTGAGGCGCACCGCGCCATGGCCCTTGATCGGAATCACCGTCTGCACCGAGCCCTTGCCGAAGCTGGTGGTGCCCATCACGGTGGCGCGCTTGCGGTCCTGCAGCGCGCCGGCGACGATCTCCGAGGCCGACGCCGAGGCACCGTTGATCAGCACCACAACCGGCACGCCGGGCAGCTTGTCGCCGCGCGACGGCGCCGAGAACACCCGCTGATCGTCGGACTGACGGCCGCGGATCGACACCACGGTGCCGCCGTTGAGCAGATCGCCGGCGACCGAAACCGCCGCGTTGAGCAGCCCGCCGGGATCGTTGCGCAGGTCGATCACCAGCCCCTTGAGGCCACCGTCCTTGGCGTCGCCCTTCAGCTTGGCGAGCGCGGCGGTGAAGCCCTCGGCGGTGTCCTGGCCGAATTGGCTGATGCGGATGTAGCCGACGCCGTCCGGTTTCATCTCCGACTTCACCGACGCGACCTTGATGATCTCGCGGGTCAGGGTGACGTCGAACGGGTCTTCCTTGCCGCGCAGGATGGTGATGGTGACCTTGGTGCCGGGCGTGCCGCGCAGCATGTCGACGACGCTGCGCAGGCTCATGCCCTGGGTGCTGGCGGTGCCGACCTTGATGATCAGGTCGCCCGGCTCCAGCTTGGCGCGCGCCGCCGGTGTGCCGTCGATCGGCGACACCACCCGCGGAATTCCGCCCTGGGCCGAAATCTGCATGCCGAGGCCGCCGAACTGGCCCGACATATCAGTCTGCATGTCCTTGAATTCCTTCTCGTCCATGTAGTCCGAGTGTGGATCGAGCCGGTTCAGCATGCCCTTCAGCGCATCCTTGGTCAGCTCGTCCGAGGCGATCGGGTGGACGTAGGCACGCTGTACCAGTTGGATCACGCCGCCGATCAGGTCGAGGTCGGCGGGCGCGGTCTGCTCGCGCTGCAGGGCGAGCGCGGAGACTACGGGAACCGCGACGATGCCGAGGACAGCAAGGGAGCGAACGACGACTTTGCGCATGGGCGAACTCATGTGAAGGGGCGGATAACGGCCGCCGAGGTGGCGTTGCGGAACCAGAACCGACCGCGGTCGCGATCGGTTCCTGCGAGGGGGACACCGGCGCCCGGATAGGACGCCTGATCAGATACGCGCGAAGCGGGCGCGATCAAGGCACGGGGGCCTTTCACGCGGCCGGCTTTTCGGCGGCGTCGCCGTTGGCGAGCAGGTGCACCAGCGCACGCTTGATCGCCGCCTGCCGGGTCGGAGCAGTGATCTGCGCACCTAACAAATCGGTCACGTAGAACACGTCACGGGCGCGCTCGCCGAAGGTCGCGACGTGCGCCGAGGCGATGTTGAGGTTGAGCTTCGAGATCGCGGTCGTGAGCTGATACAGCAGGCCGGGGCGGTCGAGGCCGCTGACTTCGATCACGGTGTAGCGATCGGACCAGTTGTTGTTGATGTCGACCTCGGGTTCGACCACGAAGGCGCGCAGCTTGGCCTTGCTGCCGGAGGTGGCGCGGCGCGCCACCGCTTCGGGCAGTCGCAGCTTGCCCTCCAGCACCTCTTCGATGGTCTCGCCGATCCGCGTGGCTCTGCGGCCCTCGTCCTCGTCGCGGTCGTATTCGCGGCTGATCGAGATGGTGTCGAGCGCGCGTCCGTCGGTGGTGGTGTAGATCTGGGCGTCGACGATGTTGGCATTGGCGGACGCGCAGGCGCCGGCGATCACCGACAGCAGCCACGGATGGTCGACGGCGAGGATCGTCAGTTCGGTGACGCCTCTGGCTTCGTCGAAGCCGACATTGATCGACAGCTTGTTGCCGGCCTGCTCGGAGGCGCGCAGGAAGCGGGCGTGGCGGATCTTGCGCTGCAGATCGACCTTCAGCCAGTACGCCGGGTAGTGCCGCGCCACATAGGCGTTGAGATCGGTTTCGGGCCATTCGGTGAAGGCGGCGCGGAACTCGGCCTGCGCGGAGCGGATGCGTTCGGCGCGGTTCACTTCCGAGAAGCCGCCGGTCAGCACCGGCTCGGTCTCGTAGTACAAGGTCCGGATGAGCTGCGCCTTCCAGCCGTTCCACACGCCCGGACCGACGCCGCGGATGTCGGCGGTGGTGAGGATGGTAAGCAGCTTCATCTGCTCGACGGTCTCGACCACCGCGGCGAAGTTCTCGATGGTCTTGCGGTCGGACAGATCGCGCGACTGCGCCACCGTGGACATGACCAGATGCTGCTCGATCAGCCACGCCACCAGCTCGGTGTCGGCGGCGCTGAAGCCGAACCGCGGGCACAGCCGCCGCGCCACCTTGGCGCCGGCGGTGGAGTGATCCTCGGGCTGGCCTTTGGCGATGTCGTGCAGCAGCACCGCGATGTACAGAACCACGCGATGATCGGGGCGAATCTTGCGCATCAGTTCGGACGACAGCATGAACTCGTCGTTGCCGCCGCGCTCGATCTCCTGAAGATTGCCGACGCAGCGCAAGAGGTGCTCGTCCACCGTGTAGCTGTGATACATGTTGAACTGCATCATCGACACGATGCGGCCGAAGGCGCGGATGAAGCGACCGAGCACGCCGGTCTCGTTCATCCGCCGCAGCACCGGCTCGGCGTTGTCGGACGTGAGAATTTCGACGAACAGCCGGTTGGCCTCGGGATCGTCGCGAAGCTGCGGCGTGATCAGCGACAGGGATCGCGTCACGATCCGCATCGCATCCGGGTGGAACGCGAGGCTGTTCTTCTGCGCCAGACGGAAGATCCGGATCAGATTGACCGGATCGTGCTTGAACACGTCCGGCACCGCCAGATTGATGCGGTTGTTGTCGATGACGAAATCGTCGCTCTCCGGCACCCGGCGGCGCTTGGCGGCGGGTCGCAGCCGCGCCATCATCCGGGTCAGCGCCGGCGCCGCCTTGGCCTGCTGGTCCTCCAGCTTGGCGCACAGGATCGCGGTCAGGTTGCCGACCTCCTTGGCGATCAGGAAGTAGTGCTTCATGAAGCGCTCGACGTCCTGCATCCCCGGATGCGAGGTGTAGCCGAGCCGCACTCCGATCTCGCGTTGCAGGTCGAACGACAGCCGGTCTTCGGGGCGCTTGGTCACGAAGTGGATGTTGCAGCGGACCGACCACAGGAAGTCTTCGCAGCGGCGGAAGGTGCGTAGCTCGGCCGGATCGAACACGCCGCGTTCGGACAGTTCGCTGGTCTCGCGCACCCGGTAGACGTATTTGGCGATCCAGAACAGCGTGTGCAGGTCGCGCAGGCCGCCCTTGCCGTCCTTGACGTTGGGCTCGACCAGGTAGCGCGACTGGCCGGAGCGGCGGTGGCGCTCCTCGCGCTCGGCCAGCTTGGCGGCGACGAATTCGGCCGCCGTGCCCTCGACCACCTCCTTGTCGAAGCGCTCGACCAGTTCGGCATACAGCGCCTCGTCGCCGGCCAGAAACCGCGTCTCCAGGATCGCGGTGCGAATCGTCATGTCGGCGCGGGCCTGGCGGATGCACTCGTCGACCGAGCGGGTGGCGTGGCCGACCTTCAGGCCAATGTCCCACAGGCAGTACAGGATGACTTCGGCGACCTGCTCGCCCCAGGCGGTCTGCTTGTAGGGCAGGATGAACAGCAGATCGATGTCGCTCTCCGGCGCCATCAGGCCGCGGCCGTAACCGCCGGTCGCCACCACCGTCATCCGCTCCGAGCTCGACGGCGTCGGGGATTTGTAGAGGTATTCGGTTGCTGAGCTGAACAGCAGCCGGATGATCGCATCCTGGACGAAGCACAGCCGCTCGGCGCAGCGCCTGCCGTGGCGGTCGCGCAGCAACTGCGCCTCGGCCTCGGTGCGGGCCTTGGCCAGTTCCGCCTTCATCAGCATCGCCAGCGCGGTGCGGAACGCCGCGTCGTTACCGGCGTGCTTCTCGGCCAGCGTTGCGATCTCGGCGGCGACCCGGGCGCTGTCGAAGCGCTCGTCGGCGGCGGGGAGGGAAGGTGACACGACTTTGTCCATGGCTGTTTCCGGATATCGGACGGCACCGCTGCTGTCACGGAATTCCGCGTCCGGCGGCGCCTCTGCTCCGGCCAGCATAGGCGCCCGCAACGGATTGTGACGATGGGATTTTCGTCAGGCTTCGCGAATTCTCCTTCTCATCGTCGCGAGCTTGTGAGAGAGGGGGACGCCGCTCCCGCGCCGGCGGGGGTACAACCTGCCGAAGGCGCATGATGTCCAGCAAAGTCTCCCCGCTCGCTCCCACCGACGTTCCCGCCATGCCGATGATCGCCGGCGTGCGCCTCGCGACCGCCGCGGCCGGCATCCGCTACAAGGGCCGCACCGACGTGCTGCTGGTCGAAATGGAGAAGGGCACCACGGTCGCCGGGGTGTTCACCACCTCCAAATGCGCCTCCGCGCCGGTGGAATGGTGCCGCGACAAGCTGAAGGGCGGCAGCGCCCGGGCGCTGGTGGTCAACTCGGGTAACGCCAACGCCTTCACCGGCAAGTCCGGCAAGCAGGCCACCACGCTGACCGCACAGCTCGCCGCCAAGGCGATCGGCTGCAAGCCGGCCGAAGTGTTCCTGGCTTCGACCGGCGTGATCGGCGAACCGCTCGACGCCACCAAGTTCGACGGCGTTCTCGATGCGCTGGCGCTTGACGCCGGCCCCGACGGCTGGATGGACGCCGCCAAGGCGATCATGACCACCGATACCTTCCCGAAGGTCGCGACCGCCACCGTCAAGCTCGGCAAAGCCAAGGTGACGATCAACGGCATGGCCAAGGGCGCCGGCATGATCGCGCCCGACATGGCGACGATGTTGTCGTTCATCTTCACCGATGCGCCGCTGTCGGCCTCCTGCCTGCAGGCGCTGCTCAAGGCCGGCGTCACCGACACTTTCAACGCCGTGACCATCGACGGCGATACCTCGACCTCCGATACGCTGCTGGCGTTTGCGACGGGGGCGGCGGCCGAAAACGGCGCGCCGAAGATTTCCCGCGCCTCGGACCCGCGGCTCAAGGCCTTCGTCAAGGCGTTCAACGCGGTACTGGCTGACCTGTCCGAACAGGTGGCGCGCGACGGCGAAGGCGCCCGCAAGCTCGTCGAGATCATCGTCGAGGGCGCCAAGACCAAGGTTTCGGCCCGCAAGATCGCGCTGTCGATCGCCAATTCGCCGCTGGTGAAGACCGCGATCGCCGGTGAGGACGCCAATTGGGGCCGGGTGGTGATGGCGGTGGGCAAGGCCGGCGAGCCGGCCGATCGCGACAAACTGTCGATCTCGTTCAACGGCATCCGCGTGGCGAAAGCCGGCGCGCGCGATCCGTCCTACAACGAGAAGGAAGTCTCGGCGCAGATGAAGAAGCCGGAAATCCAGATCAAGGTTGCGCTCGGTCTCGGCAAGGGCCGCGACCGCGTGCTGACCTGCGACCTGACCAAGGAATATGTCGCGATCAATGGTGATTACCGGTCGTGAATTCGATCGTGAGTAGCACGGCGCTATTTCTTTGTAGGCCGTCATCGCACGCGCATGCGGGCGACCCAGTACGCCGTGCCGCTCGTGGTTTTTCGCAAGCGCTCTGGAATACTGGGTGCCCCGCCTTCGCGGGGCATGACGTTGTGAATGGAGCGTGCGCCCTGCGCCACATTGGAGGCGCCGCATGAACCTCCTCCTCGTCGTCGCCGTGGCGTTGATCGATGCCGACAACCGCGTGCTGATCGCACAGCGGCCGAAGCACAAGCAGCTCGGCGGGCTGTGGGAGTTTCCCGGCGGCAAGCTCGATCCCGGCGAGCGGCCGGAGGCGGCGCTGATCCGCGAGCTCGACGAGGAGCTCGGCATCACCGTGAAGGAAGCCTGTCTGGCGCCGCTGACCTTCGCCAGCCATGCCTACGAGGACTTTCACCTCTTGATGCCGCTGTATGTCTGCCGGCGCTGGGAAGGCCTGGCGATGCCGCGCGAGGGCCAGGAGCTCGCCTGGGTTCGTGCCAATAAACTCCGCGACTACCCGATGCCGCCCGCGGACCTGCCGTTGATCCCGCCGCTGATCGAATTGCTGATGTGAAATCCGAAGCGTCATACGCGGGCTTGAGCCGCCTGCGGGGCCGAAGCCCCTTCGGCGCGGCGAAGGCCCGCGCATCCATCATCTTGCGAAGAGGGATGGATCGCCGGGTCGAGCCCGGCGATGACGGGGGCAACGGAGCAGCTTCGGTGCTCCACATCGCGTTCGTCAGCGCTTTCCCTTGATCGCTTCTTCCAAACTCGCTTTCGCCGAGCCCGGCTTCAGCGGCTGCTGCTGGCTTTCGTGCGGGGCCCAGCCGGACAGCCAGACGATTTCGAAGGTGGCGCGGATGCGGCCGTCGGGGTCACTGAAGCGGTCGGCGTAGATCTGCGCCACGCGGCCTAGCGTGGCGCGGCGCAGCGGCGTCTTGCGGCGCTCGATCAGCACATTGGTGGCGCCCATCCGCCGCAGGTCCTGCATCAACGCGAACGCGTGGTCGTAGCGCACCACGACGCGGTCGACGTCGGTGACCGGCAGCGCGAAGCCGGCGCGCTGCAATAGCGCGCCGAGGTCGCGCAGGTCGGCGGCGGGCGCGACGTGCGGCGACACCCCGCCTTCGATTTCGGCCTCGGCTTCGGCGAACGCCTGGCGCAGCTCGGTCAGCGTATCGCCGCCGGTCAGCGCGGCGAGCAGCAGGCCGTCGGGCTTGAGCGCGCGACGGACCTGCGCCAGCACGCCGGGCAGGTCGTTGGCGAATTGCAGCGCCAGCGCCGAGACCACGAGGTCGAGCGAGCCGGGCGCAAATGGCAGCGCTTCGCTGCCGGACGGATCGATGGCGATCGGCGTGCAATTCGCAAACCGCGGCAGCTTCAGCCCGCCGGGAGTCCAGAGGTCGGCGACGGCGGTGAAGTCGCGCAGTACGGCGTGCAGCCGCTCGTCGATCTCGTCGGCGACGCGTTCGAGCAGGAAGCTGGCGGGGCCGAGCAGGGCGGCGCGCTGCAGCCGCACGGCCAGCAAGGAGCGATCGAACAGGATCGGCGTGGAACCGTTCATGGCCAATTCGAAAGTCGTCCGCGTTGCGATCAGTTCAGCTTCGCCGCCGCAGAGGACGGCCCCTGCTGCGATGCCTCGAACATCTTCAGCACCGCGTCCAGCGCGTTGCGCAGGTGCTGCGCGCCGGCCTGGCTGCAGCGCAGCCGCGCCGTGGTGACGAATTTCACTTCGACCGAGCCGTCGGGAAGCGGGTTCAAGGTGCGCGCCGCGAGTTCGACCTCGACGCCGTTGGCGATCACCCCGTGCGCCGGAGCGATGTCGAAATACAGATGCGGCGCGGTCGGAATATCCAGATAGGTGACGTCGGACTTGTCGGTGGGCTCGGACACGGCAATCTCCCGGAGAAGGACTTCGGGTGTTGTGCGCTTTTTCCGAGGCCGGCACTACCCGGCCTTGACGGTTGTGGTGACGCCGATAGATTCGCGTAATGCGTGTGGAATTGGCCGGGAAGGCGCCGGGCGGCGCCGTGCTGCGTGGCCTCCGCCGGATCTGGGCCCGCGCCGCCGAGGCCGCGCTCGATCTGGCGCTGCCGACCCTGTGCGTCTCCTGCCGCGAGCCGGTCGCAGGTGACGGGCTGTGCGCCGAGTGCTGGGCGCAACTGTCGTTCATTGCTCCGCCATATTGCGAGAAGCTCGGAATTCCGTTCGTCTACGATCCGGGGCCCGGGATGCTGTCGATGCAGGCGATCGCCGATCCCCCGGCCTATGCGCGGGCCCGCGCGGCGGTACGTTACGACGAAATCGCCAAGGCTCTGGTGCACGGCCTCAAGTTCCACGACCGCACCGATCTGGCGCCGACCATGGGGCGGTGGATGGCGCATGCCGGGCATTCACTGCTGGCGGAGGCCGATCTCCTGGTGCCGGTGCCGCTGCATTGGCAGCGTAGCTTCTCGCGCCGCTACAACCAGTCCGGCGCGCTGGCGCAGGCGATCGGCCGGCATGCGCGCTTGCCGGTTGCGGTCGAGGCGCTGCAGCGGGTGCGGCCGACCGCGCATCAGATCGGGCTGTCGCGCAGCGAGCGCGCCGCCAATGTGCAGGGCGCCTTCAAAGTGGCCAAAGATCGCAGGGCCGAGATCCAGGGCCGGCGGATCGTGCTGGTCGATGACGTACTGACCTCGGGCGCCACAGTGGATGCCTGCGCCCGGGCTCTGCTGCGAGCGCGGGCGGCCTCGGTCGACGTGCTGGTTTTCGCGCGGGTTGTCGATACGGCGAAATCTCCCATATAATCCGCTTCTTGCGCCGATCTTTCGGCAACCGAACGGAGCCCTAATGCCCGCTGCGATCGAGATCTTCACCCGCCCCGGCTGCGGCTATTGCAGCGCCGCAAAATCGCTCCTCAACCGCAAGAAGGCGGCGTTCACCGAATACGACGTCTATGTCGATCCGGGCTATCGGGTGAAGATGGACGAGCGCGTCGGACCTGGCGCGACCTATCCGCAGATCTTCATCGGCGACTACCATGTCGGCGGCTGCGACGATCTCTACGCGCTCGACCGTGAGGGCAAGCTCGACGCGCTGCTCGCCGGCGATAAGGCGTCGTCATGACCGCGGTGGAGCCGTTCAACGCCGCCTTGGTGCAGATGCGCAGCGGGCTGGCGCCCGAGCCCAATCTCGAACAGGGCATCAGGCTGATCCGTGAGGCGGCCGCGGCCGGGGCCGACTACGTGCTCACCCCCGAGGTGAGCAACATGATGCAGCTCAATCGCGAAGCGTTGTTCGCCCAGCTCGCCGACCAGGACGGCGACGCCTCGCTGAAGGCGTATCGCGAACTGGCCCGCGAGCTGAACATCCATCTGCACATCGGCTCGCTGGCGCTGCGCGCCTCGCCGGACCGCGCGGTCAACCGCTCGTTCCTGATCGGTCCGGACGGCACGATCCTGGCGAGCTACGACAAGATCCACATGTTCGACATCGATCTCGGCAATGGCGAGAGCTATCGGGAGTCGGCGAACTATCAACCAGGCGAAACCGCGGTGATCGCCGATCTGCCATGGGGCCGGATCGGGCTGACGATCTGCTACGACGTGCGCTTTCCGGCGCTGTACCGCGCGCTCGCCGAAGCCGGCGCGTCGTTTCTCAGCGTGCCGGCGGCATTCACCAAGCCGACCGGCGAGGCGCATTGGCATGTCCTGCTGCGCGCCCGCGCGATCGAGAACGGCTGCTTCGTGTTCGCCGCCGCGCAAGGCGGGTTGCACGAGAACAAGCGCGAGACCTTCGGTCATTCGCTGATCATCGATCCGTGGGGCGTGGTACTGGCGGAAGGCGGCATCGAGCCCGGCTTCATCATGGCGCGGATCGATCCGGCCGAGGTGACGAAGGCGCGCGGCAAGATCCCGTCGCTGCAGCATGGCCGCCGCTTCACCGTCGCCGATCCCAATGCCGGTCCCGGCCATCTGCATCTGGTCCAGCCGTCATGATCCGCTACAGCCTGCGCTGCGACAAAGGCCATGTGTTCGAAAGCTGGTTTCAGAGCTCGTCGGCCTATGAGTCCCAGGTTCGGCGCAAGCTGGTGAGCTGCCCGCGCTGCGATTCGGTGAAGGTCGAAAAGGCGATCATGGCGCCGCAGATCGTCGGGAAGAAGGGCCGCGGGCGGGCGCCGGAGCCGGTCGCCGCCGAACCCGCCGCGACCAATCTTCCGGCCGAGACCGCTTCCGCAGATTCGCCGACGCCGCTTCTGATGGCGCAGGAGCGCGAGCTGCGCGCCAAGCTGAAGGAATTGCGCGACCACATCGTCAAGACCGCCGACAATGTCGGCGACCGCTTCCCCGATCAGGCCCGCGCGATGCATTACGGCGATATTGAACACCGCCCGATCTACGGCGAAGCCTCCCCGACCGAGGCCAAGGCGCTGATCGACGAAGGCATCGAAGTGGCGCCGCTGCCGGTGCTGCCGGACGACCGGAACTAACCGCAATGAGGTGCGCTTCTCGCCAGGAAGGCGCGCGACTTAACTTCTCCCCGCAAGGGCGGGGCGAGGGAGTTCGCTGCCGATGTGGCGAGCGTAACCAACGACTTTGCTCATGAACCCCGATACCCTGCTCTCCTGGCAATTCTGGGCGATCCTGTCGGCGGTGTTCGCCGCGCTGACGGCGATTTTTGCCAAGGTTGGCGTGGCGGACATCAATTCGGATCTCGCCACTTTCATCCGCACCGTGGTTGTTCTGGTGGCGCTCGGCGGGCTGCTGGCGGCCACCGGCAAGCTCGTCGCGGACGGGCCGATCAGCGTCAAAACCTGGACGTTCCTGATTTTGTCGGGGCTGTGCACCGGAGCGTCGTGGCTGTGCTACTTCCGGGCGCTGAAGCTCGGCCCGGCCAGCCTGGTGGCGCCGATCGACAAGCTCAGCGTGGTGCTGGTGGTGCTGTTCGGCGTGCTGTTTCTCGGCGAAAAGCCGTCCGGCACCGAATGGATCGGGATCGCGCTGATCGCCGCCGGCGCCGTGATCATCGCGCTGAAGTAATTAGACCGCGACCAGCAGCGCGACGCCGAGCACGATCAGCACGATACCGACGATCTCGCGCAGCGCTACCGGCTGCTTGAACGAGTAGTACGCCACAGCCTGGGCGAACAGCACCTCGATCAACGCCAGGGTGCGGACGTTGGCGGCGGCGGTGAGCGCAAATGCCAGAAACCAGAATTGCGAGGCGGCGGCGCCGACGAAGCCGGCCAGCATCGACGGCCGCCATAGCCGCAGGATGTCGCGCAGCACCTGAGGCGCCCGCGCCAGCAGATAGATCGTCAGCACCAGAGTCTGCACGCCGAGCGCGAACACCAGGGTGAAGGTCGCGGCGGTGACGAAGGTGACGTCCGGCACCACGATGATCGCGCCGCGAAACCCGACCGCCGACAGCGCGAAGGCCGCCGCCGCGCTCAGCCCGAGCAGTGTCGGCCGCAGACTGACGAGGCCGCGGGCCGCGCCCGGCCGCAGTGCGGTGACCACGACGCCGACGGTGGCGATCAAAATCGCCACCACCTTCCACAGGTTCAGGTTATCGCCGAGGAACACGAAGCCGAAGATCGCGGTCTGGATCGCCTCGGTCTTCAGATAGGCGGTGGTGACGACGAAGGAGCGCTCGTTCATCGCCGCCAGCATCATGCCGGTCGCGGCGATCTGCGACAGCGCGCCGAGCAGCAGCCACGGCCAGAACTCGAGGCCCGGCGACGGCATCGCGTCGCCGGTCGCCACCATCACGCCAGCGAAGAACAGCAGCGAGAACGGGAAGCCGAACAGGAAGCGGATATTGGTGGCGCCCCAGGTGCCGAGCGGCCCGGTCAGCGAGCGCTGCATCGCATTGCGCGCGACCTGACCGGCCGCGGCGACGAGCGTGAAGGGAATCCAGAGCGAAGCGACGGTGAACATGGCGATGGCGGCAGGAGGGACGCTGCAGCCTCGGCGATCCGGTCCGCAGCGGTCAACCGGACCCGGATCATGCCTGCATTGCGAGGACTCGCGCGCGCCGCAGGGATCGGCGCGCGGTCGTCCAGACTTACGGCGCCGGCTCGGCGACCATCATGTAGTTCACGTCCATGTCGGGCGACAGCTTCCAGCGGTCGGCCAGCGGATTGAACACCAGGCCGGACTGCTCGGTGACGGTCAGTTTCAGCCGGTTGAGGTGCTGCTCCAGTTCGGCGGGAGTGACGAACTTGTCCCACTGATGGGTGCCGCGCGGCAGCCAGCGCATCACATATTCGGCGCCGACGATCGCCAGCGCAAAGCTCTTCCAATTGCGGTTCAGCGTCGCCACCACCATGATGCCGGTCGGCTTCACCAGCGCGGCGCAGCGCGCCAGGAAGGCGCCGACGTCGGTGACGTGCTCGATCACCTCCATCGCCAGCACGATGTCGAATCGCTCACGCGGGTCGATTTCCTCGACCATGATGTTGCGGTAGTCGATCGCCAGATGCGACTTGTCGGCGTGCAGCTTGGCGGCGGCGATATTGGTGGCCGAGGGGTCGATTCCGATCACCTGGGCGCCGAGCCGGGTGAACGGCTCGCACAGCAGCCCGGCACCGCAGCCGATGTCCAGCATCCGCAGCCCCTCGAGGCAGCTCAGGCTCTTGGCGTTACGCTCGAATTTGCGGCAGGCGGCATCGCGGATGAAGCTGATCCGCAGCGGGTTGATCCGGTGCAGCGGTGCCATCCGCCCCGTGGGGTCCCACCATTCGGCCGACAGTTTGGAGAATTTCGCGATCTCGGCCGGATCGACGGTCGAGGCCGGCTGGCCGGAGGAGTCGGGTTGCAGTGCCATGGGGTGCGCGGTGCTCCTCAGTGTCCGTGCCGTTGTGTCCGTGCCGTTCGCCCCGGCAAATGCTCGGAGCGGGCGGCGCCTGTTCCGTGGCCGCAATGCGCTTGCTTGCCCGAAACCTCGACGCTGTGTATACGCGCCACGCGGCTTCCGCGCGGCGGATTCCGCGTCATCAATACTCGTTGTCTGCAAGGATTGCACTATTCGTCATGGGCCGGCTGGTGATGAAATTCGGCGGCACGTCCGTCGCCAATATCGAGCGCATCCAGAACGTCGCGCGCCATGTCAAACGCGAGGTCGATGCCGGTCATGAGGTTGCGGTGGTGGTGTCGGCGATGTCCGGCAAGACCAACGAGCTGGTGGCCTGGTGCACCGAAGCCTCGCCGATGCACGACGCTCGCGAATACGATGCGGTGGTGGCGTCTGGCGAACAGGTGACGTCCGGGCTTCTTGCGATTGCATTGCAGTCGCTCGGCGTCCAGGCGCGGTCCTGGCAAGGCTGGCAGATCCCGATCCGCACCAGCGACGCGCACGCTTCGGCCCGCATCGTCGAGATCGACGGCAGCGAGATCATCAAGCGGTTTGCCGAGCGCAAGGAAGTGGCGGTGATCGCCGGTTTCCAGGGCATTCATGCCGAAACCGGCCGGATCACCACGCTCGGCCGCGGCGGCTCCGACACCTCTGCGGTGGCGATCGCGGCGGCGCTGAAGGCCGACCGCTGCGACATCTACACCGATGTCGACGGCGTCTACACCACCGACCCGCGGGTGGTGCCGAAGGCGCGCCGGCTCGACAAAGTGTCGTTCGAAGAGATGCTGGAACTGGCCTCGCTCGGCGCCAAGGTGCTGCAGGTCCGCTCGGTCGAGCTCGGCATGGTGCACAACATGCCGATCTTCGTCCGCTCCAGTTTCGACAAGCCCGAAGATATCGATCCGCACGGCACGCCGCCGGGCACGCTGATCAGCAGCGAGGAGGACTCCATGGAGAACCACGTCGTCACCGGCATCGCCTTTTCCAAGGACGAGGCGCAGATCTCGGTGCGCCGGATCGAGGACAAGCCGGGCGTGGCGGCGTCGATCTTCGGGCCGCTGGCCGATGCCAATATCAACGTCGATATGATCGTGCAGAACGTCTCCGAAGACGGCAAGACCACCGACCTGACCTTCACGGTGCCGGCTTCCGACTTCGCCCGCGCCAAGCAGACCATCACGTCGGCGCAGGACAAGATCGGTTATGCCCGCTTCGACAGCGAGACCGACGTCGCCAAGGTGTCGGTGATCGGCTCGGGCATGCGCAGCCATGCGGGTGTTGCCGCCCAGGCGTTCGCCGCGCTCGCGGCCCGCAACATCAACATCCGCGCCATCACCACCTCGGAGATCAAGTTCTCGGTGCTGATCGATGCCGCCTACACCGAGCTGGCGGTGCGGACGCTGCATACGCTCTACGGACTCGATCAAGTTTAGGACAATTTTTCGGTGATTTAAGAGCGCGCCCGGCGGCTGTCGTCGGGTGCGGCTTGGCAGGCGTTTTGCTTGGCAAATCAAGCGTCAATTCGCTATACGGCCTGAACGGCGCGGCGCGCTGACGGGCCGGTTGGCAAAGCCGGTGATGTTGCGTTGCGAAGGCGCGGCGGCGGGTCTCCGCGGCCATGTCCCGCGTCGCGTTCGTGTGTGCGTTTGCGCTGGGGCCGAGGTGATCGGCTTGGCCATAACGGCGCCGGACGGTGATTGTCTTTAGAGCTTTTCCGCTGGCGCTGCCGCGCGCCGGAGGGCAAAGCTCGCAGAGGAGATTGCGACCCATGCGGAGCACGTCGGGCGGCCCCCGCGTCTTGCTGAGACGGCTCCGCGAAACCATGGCGGAGCAAGTTTCCGCGCAGGAGCGCCTCGACAAGATCGTGGTGCTGATCGCGGCCAACATGGTCGCCGAAGTGTGCTCGGTCTATGTGCTGCGGATCGACAACACCCTCGAACTCTACGCCACCGAAGGTCTGAACCGCGAGGCGGTGCACCAGACCGTGCTCAACGCCCATGAAGGTCTGGTGGGTCTGGTCGGCGCGGAAGCGACGCCGCTGAACCTGTCGGACGCGCAAAGTCATCCGGCGTTCTCGTTCCGCCCGGAAACCGGCGAAGAAATTTACCACTCGTTCCTCGGCGTGCCGATCCTGCGCGCCGGCAATACGCTCGGCGTGCTGGTGGTGCAGAACCGCGCCAAGCGCACCTATGTCGAGGAAGAGGTCGAGGCGCTGCAGACCACCGCGATGGTGCTCGCCGAGATGATCGCTTCGGGCGAATTGTCGGCGCTGGCACAGCCCGGCGCCGAGCCGGCGGCGCGGCACTCGATCCACAAGACCGGGGCGGTGCTGTCGGACGGTATCGCGCTCGGCCACGTCGTGCTGCACGAGCCGCGCGTCGTCATCACCAATTACATCGCCGAAGACCTGCCGAAGGAAATCAAGCGGCTCGACGCGGCGCTCGCCAAGCTGCGCTCCGATCTCGACCGGATGCTGGAGCGCGGCGACTTTGCCGAAGGTGGCGAGCATCGCGATGTGCTCGAAGCCTACCGGATGTTCGCCAATGACCACGGTTGGTCGCACAAGCTGCACGAGGCGGTCGCCACCGGCCTCACCGCCGAAGCCGCCGTCGAGCGCGTGCAGTCCGACACCAGGGCGCGGATGCTGCGCTCGACCGATCCGTATTTGCGCGACCGGCTGCACGACCTCGAGGATCTCGGCCACCGGCTGATGCGCCAGCTCGTCGGGCAGGATCATGCGCCGTCGCGTGAGCAGCTTCCCGACAACGCCATCCTGATCGCCCGGTCGATGGGACCGGCGGCGCTGCTCGACTACGATCGCAAACGGCTGCGCGGCCTGGTGCTGGAAGAAGGCACCGCCAATTCGCATGTCTCGATCGTGGCGCGGGCGCTCGGCATCGCCGCGGTCGGCGAGGTGCCGAACGCGCCGGGTATCGCCGATCCCGGCGACGCCATCATCGTCGATGCCACCTCGGGCTCGATCTATGTGCGGCCCTCCGCGGAAATCGAATCCGCCTATGCGGAGCGGGTTCGGTTCCGCGCCAGGCGACAGGCACAGTATTCGGCGCTGCGCGATCTGCCCTGCGTCACCAAGGACGGCCAGCCGATCGATTTGATGATCAACGCCGGCCTGACCATCGACCTGCCGCATATCGAAGACACCGGCTCGTCGGGCATCGGCCTGTTCCGCACCGAGCTGCAGTTCATGGTCGGGCAGAGCCTGCCGCGGTCGTCCGATCAGCTCGCGCTGTATCGCGCCGTGCTTGACGCCGCCGGCAACAAGCCGGTCACCTTCCGCACTCTCGACATCGGCGGCGACAAGGCGCTGCCCTACATGGAGACGGTGGTCGAGGAGAACCCGGCGCTGGGCTGGCGCGCGATCCGGCTCGGGCTCGATCGGCCCGGTTTGCTGCGCAGCCAGATCCGGGCGCTGCTGCGTGCCGCGGCCGGGCGTTATCTGCGGGTGATGTTTCCGATGATCTCGGAGGTCGCCGAGTTCGACACCGCCAAGACCATCGTCGAGCGCGAGCTGACGTACTTGCGCCAGCACGGCCACACGCTGCCGGAGCGGGTCGACGTCGGCACCATGCTGGAAGTCCCGGCGCTGCTGTATCAGCTCGACGAGCTGTTCAAGCGCGCCGATTTCGTGTCGGTCGGCTCCAACGATTTGTTCCAGTTCCTGTTCGCGGTCGATCGCGGCAATTCGAAAGTGTCGGAGCGGTTCGACACGCTGTCGGCGCCGATCCTGCGGGCGCTGCGCGACATCGTCCGCAAGGCGCGCGCGGCGAAGCGCTCGTTGTCGCTGTGCGGCGAGATGGCGTCGCAGCCGCTGGCGGCGCTGGCGTTGATGGCGATCGGCTACCGCTCGTTGTCGGTGTCGGCGTTGGCGCACGGGCCGGTCAAGGCGATGATTCTCGGCCTCGATCTCGCCAAGGCGGAGGCGATGATCGGGCCGCTGCTCGACGCGCCGGCCGGTAGCGTTTCGATTCGCGACAAGCTGACTGAATTCGCCGAAGCACATCAGCTCGCCTTGTAGCGACGCGGCTGCCCTCCGCCCGTCGTGTTTTCGCGTTCATCCGAGATCGTTCATGTCCACACTGCCCGAAGCCAAGCTCGACGTCCTCCTCGCGCATCACGCCTCGCTCGAAGCCCAACTGATGGGGCAGGTCGGCGCCGAGGATTACGTCCGCATCACCCGCGAATTGTCGGAGCTCAATCCGCTGGTCGAGGCGGTCAAGAGCTATCGCGAGGTTCGCGACGAACTCGGCGAGATCGACGAACTGCTGGAAGATCCGGCGACCGAGCCGGAGATGCGGGCGATGGCCGAGGCCGAGCGTGACGCGCTCGACGCTCATCGCGACGAACTGATCCAGCAGATCCGCATCGCGCTGTTGCCGAAGGATGCGATGGACGAACGCAACGTCATGCTGGAAATCCGCGCCGGCACCGGAGGCGACGAGGCCTCGCTGTTCGCCGGCGACCTGTTCCGGATGTACGAGAAGTTCGCGGGTCTGCAGGGCTGGAGCGTCGAAGTGATTTCGGCCAGCGAAGGCACGGTCGGCGGCTTCAAGGAAATCATCGCCGAAGTGAAGGGCCGCGGCGCCTTCGCCAAGCTGAAATTCGAATCCGGTGTGCACCGGGTTCAGCGCGTGCCCGACACCGAAACCCAAGGCCGCATTCACACCTCGGCCGCGACGGTGGCGGTGCTGCCCGAGGTCGAGGATGTCGATGTCGATATCAAGCAGGAAGACCTGCGGATCGAGACGATGCGGGCGCAGGGCGCCGGCGGCCAGCACGTCAACAAGACCGAGTCGGCGATCCGCATCACCCATTTGCCCACCGGCATCGTGGTGATGATGCAGGATAGCCGCTCGCAGCATAAGAACCGTGCTTCGGCGATGAACATCCTGCGGTCGCGAATCTACGACGCCGAACAGCAGCGGGTCGACGCAGCGCGCTCCGCCGAGCGCAAGGCCAAGGTCGGCTCCGGTGACCGCTCCGAGCGGATCCGCACCTACAACTTCCCGCAAGGCCGTGTCACCGATCACCGCATCAATCTGACGCTGTACAAGCTGCCGCAGGTGATGGCCGGCGAAGGCTTGGGCGAACTGATCGATGCGCTCACCACCGAGCATCAGGCGGCGCAGCTCGCCGAGCAGGGCGCCGCGGCGTGAGCGAAGTGCCGACGATCGCGTCCGCGCGTCGTCGTCTTGCCCGGCAATTCCAGAATGCAGGCATCGAGTCCGCCGCGCTCGATGCTCGTCTCTTGGTCGGCGAGGTTGCCGGGCTCGATCTCACCGGGCTGATCACGCAGGCCGAACGTGTGCTGACGAGTGTGGAGACCGAACGGCTGCAGGCATTCGCGGCGCGGCGGCTCGCCGGCGAGCCGGTGGCCCGCATCCTCGGGGTACGCGAGTTCTGGGGGCTGCCGTTCGAACTGTCCGCCGACACGCTGGTGCCGCGACCCGATACCGAGATGGTGGTCGAGGCCGCGCTCGCCGTGCTCGGCGAGCAGAATGCGGCGCCGCGGATTCTCGATATCGGCACCGGCAGCGGCGCGATCCTGCTGGCGCTGCTACATGAACGACCGGATGCGACCGGCGTCGCCACTGATATCAGTCTCGGCGCGCTACGTGTCGCGCGCTGCAACGCAGCACGGCTCGGGGTTGCTGATCGCGCCTGCTTCGTGGCCTGCAACTACACGGCGGCGCTGCGCGGTCCGTTCGACCTGATCGTGTCCAATCCGCCGTACATTCCGGCGGGCGACATTGCCGGGCTCGACCGCGAGGTGCGCGAGTACGACCCGCACCGGGCGCTCGATGGCGGCGCCGACGGGCTGGACGCCTACCGGAAAATTATCCCCGAATCGTGCCGGCTGCTGCAACCGGACGGCGCGTTGGTGGTTGAGATCGGACAGGGCCAGGAAAGCGATGTCGGCGCCCTGATGCGGGATGCCGGATTAGCCCTTTCGGACCCGTTCCGAACTGATTTGTCAGGGATTTTCCGGGTCGTCACCGGACGGCTCGTCGTCGCCTGATATCGGAACAAATTGCAAAAAACAGCTTGGAATATCGGCCGAGAGCGACTACGTTCCGGTCCAGATATCGGTCAGAGCGGCTGGCCCCGCGGTGCGGAGTGGGGCATTTTGGTTTCGACGAGAGCCCCTGACCGAATGGGTTCCACACGGTGGCTTTGATCAAGCGCGAGAGGCTGGGACAGCCGCGCAGCTTTCAGCCGCGGAGCGCACGAAAGCCTAACGACTCACGCTTGAAGAACTCACGCGAGACGAGCTGAGCCCTGTAGCACGGGCTCGAAGAATTGATCCGGCCGGCGGTGCGACGGTCGCCGGATTTGGAGAACGCGTCTTTGTTGAGCGCGACACACGGCATTAGCGATTCGAGACTGATGGGCTGTTCGGACGGGCGGGGTCAGACCTGCGCTCAGCGCAGCTATGCCTTGCAAAATGGGGTTCGGTAAGAAGGTTGGACATGAGAAACGGGCAGAACAATAAGCGGCTGCGTAATCGGAATAACGGCGGCAACAATAACAACAACAACCGGCGCGGCCAGAATCCGATGACCCGGGTGTTCGAGTCGAACGGCCCCGATATCAAGATCCGTGGTACCGCTTCGCATATTGCCGAGAAGTACGTTCAGCTCGCCCGCGATGCCCGCTCTTCGGGTGACCCGGTCGCGGCCGAGAACTACTACCAGCATGCCGAGCACTACTTTCGTCTAATCGCAGCGGCTCAGGAGCAGTTCCGGCAGAATCAGCCGCAGCCGCGAATCGACAACGACACCCTGGACAACAACGACGACGGCGAGGACGGCGAGTTTTCGAACTTCGGCGCCGAGCCGGGCCTGGTGCCGGTGCAGCAGCCGCAGCCGTATCAGCAGCGCGAGCAGCCGCAGCCCTACCAGCCGCGCGAACAGCCGCAGCCGCGCGAGCATCGCCCGCAGCCGCAATTCGTGCCGCGCGAGCAGCCGCAGCCGGTAGCCGAAGGTGTCGACCGCCTGCCCTCGTTCATCACCGGTCCGCAGCCCCAGATTGGTCCCACCGCGTTCGATGGCAATAGTGGCGGAGGCGAGCGCTTCCCGCCGCGGCGTCGGCGCCGTCCGCGCGGTGAGCCCGCGGCAGCGCAGGCCGTCGCCCCGGCTCCGTCGGGCGAGGATGCCGGCGCCGGCGAGTAAGCCGTAGCGCCCGGCCGCCATCGGGCCGAACACATCATACGAGGCCGCGCCGTGGGTGCGGCCTTTGTCGTTTCAGCAGGGTGTCGTTTCAGCAGGGTGTCGTTTGGGCGAAGGGGCGTTTCAGCGCGGCAGCGGCGGTGCGTCCGGCTCTTCGGCCTGCAGCGGCGTCGGTGACGGCACCAGCGACGGCTCCAGCGACGGGATCAGCCGGATCCGTTCGCGTTTGACCGGCTGAGCGCGCACCACCTGCTTGGTGGCCTCGACCACATGCACGCCGGCCAGCGGCAGCGAGGCGGCGGCGCCGACCCGCTCCCAGGCCGACGCCGAGCGCAGCAGCCAGCTCTGCGACAGCGGCGGTACGAACAGCGCTTCGCTCCAGGCGGTCGGCGTGAACCAGGTTCGGCGCAAGAGGTCGGCGATCTGCGAGCGCGAATACGGGCGGCCGTGGCCGAACGGGGTATTGTCGAGCCGCGCCCAAACGCCGCGGCGATTGGGCACCACCGCCAGCAGCCGACCGGCCGGCGCCAGCACCCGCCACACCTCGCGCAGCAGCCGTTCGGGATCGTCCGACATCTCCAGCGCGTGCACCAGCAGGATACGATCCACCGCAGCGTCCGGCAGCGGCAGTGCGTGCTCGTCGACCAGGCTGGACAGCGTCGATCGCGCGGTCGGCCATTTCAGCACGCCTTGAGCGGCCGGCATGAAAGCGATGCAGCGCTCGCAGCGGTCGCGGAACAGGCCGAGATACGGTGTCGGATAGCCAAAGCCGAGTACCCGGTCGCCGCGCGCATCCGGCCATCGCGACTGGATGCCGCGGTTGATCAGCCGTCGTGCTACGATACCGAGCCGGCTCGTGTAGAACTCCCGCAGGTCCACGACGTCGATTGTCATGATGACTGTTTATCACGGTGTCGCATGGTCCGGCAAAGCCGCCCCCTGTCTGGTTTACGGGGCTGTGACCGCTTCATTTCGTCTCGGTCCGCCCCCATGTTAGGATTCGACACTGCGTGACGCCGGCGACAGAAACGGCGCCCGGCACGCTCCTGCCGCCTTCAAGTTTCCGGAGATCTCATGCCCGCCGACATCCGCATCGTTCCGTGTCTCACCGATAATTTCGGCTATCTGATCCACGATCCGGCCACCGGCGCCACCGCCTCGATCGACGCGCCGGAAGCCGCCCCCCTGATCGCCGCGCTGGACAAGGAAGGCTGGAAGCTGACCGACATTCTGGTCACGCATCACCACGGTGACCATGTCGGCGGCATCGCCGAGCTGAAGGCGAAGTATCAGTGCCGCGTCCATGCGCCGCACGACGCCAACGCCAAGATCGCCGACGTCGATGTCCGGCTGCAGGAAGGTGACGTCGTCAAGATCGGCGGCCTCACCGCGCGGGTGCTGGAGACTCCCGGCCACACCCTCGATCACATCTCCTATGTGTTCGACGACGACCGCGCGCTGTTCGCCGCCGATACGCTGTTCTCGATCGGCTGCGGCCGGGTGTTCGAGGGCACCTATCCGATGATGTGGGAGTCGCTGCTGAAGCTGCGGGCCCTGTCGGACGATTTCAAACTGTATTGCGGCCACGAATACACCGCCTCCAACGTCAAATTCGCGCTCGGCATCGAGCCGGACAACGCCGATCTGCAGGCCCGCGCCAAGCAGGTCGAAGCGCTGCGCGCCGAAGGCAAGCCGACGATTCCGGTAACGCTCGGCGAAGAGAAGAAGGCCAACGTGTTCCTCCGCGCCGACGTGCCGTCGGTCGCAGCCGCCGTCGGCTTGGCGGGCGAGAGCGCCGCCGACGTGTTCGGCGAACTGCGCGAGCGCAAGAACAACGGGTGAGCGCGGTGTCCCTCAGCGCCGCCGAGGTGATTGCGCGGCTCGGCCTGCAGCCGCATCCGGAGGGCGGGCATTATCGCGAGACGTTTCGCGATTCCCGCTGCGACGCCAGCGGTCGCAGCTACTCGACCGCGATCCACTTCCTGCTGCGTGCGGGCGAACGCTCGCACTGGCACCGGATCGACGCGGTCGAAGTCTGGCACTATTACGCCGGCGCGCCGCTGATGCTGGAGATCGCGGGCGATGACGGCCCCAAGGCGGTGACGCTCGGCGCTGATGTCGGCGCCGGGCAGCAGCCTCAAGCGATCGTGCCTCCGCACGCCTGGCAGGCGGCGGCGTCGACCGGCGACTGGACGCTGGTCGGCTGCACCGTGGCGCCGGGCTTCGATTTCGCAGGCTTCGAACTCGCGCCGCCCGGCTGGGAGCCGGCGCGATGAAGTTCGTCGCGAGGATGAGGCTGGAGGATGGGTTCGCGCGCTGCGCGTGACCCATCGCAACAAACCAACGAGCAGAATGATGGGACAAGGCGGAGGGCGCCTGACCCATCATGCGAGTCTGGGTGATTTACAGCGCGCCCACCGGCGATTTCGCCAGCAGTTCGTCGACTTCGGCGCGGGTTGGGCAGGCAAAGGCGCCGCCGGGGCGGGTGCATTTCAGAGCCGCGGCGGCAGAGGCGAAACGCAGCGCGTGGGCGATGTCCTGGCCTTCGCCGAACGCCACGGTGAAGCCGCCGTGGAAGATGTCGCCGGCGCCGAGGGTGTCGACCGAGTGCACCGGAAACGCCGGGGTTTCGCGGAACTGCTTCTTGTCGTCGAGCCACAGCGTGCCTTTCGGGCCGCGGGTGACGGCGACGAATGCCTTGGTCAGTCGCGCCAGCTTCTTCAGTGCCTCTTCGTCGTCGTCTGTGCCGGCGGTGGCGTGCAGCGCCTCGGCCGAGCAAATCAGATGCGAGGCGGCGGTCAGCAGGCCCTCGTTCATCGCCATCGCGTTGTCGACGTCGACCACCACCGGGATGCCGCGCCGCGTCGCTTCGGCGCACAGCGGCGTGACGAAGCTGGAGCAGCGGCTTTCGGTGAGAATCGCGTCGCAGTCCTTTAGCAGCGCGTCGGCGTCGGGCAGCGCGACCTTCCACAGCCCCGGATCGCGGAAGGTGACAATGGTGCGCTCGCCGGTCGGGTCGACCAGCACGGCCGAAATCGGCGTCACCAGCCCCGGCATGTGGACGAGGTGGGTCGCGCCGATGCCTTCCTCGGCGAGCTTGTCGAAGATGAAGCGCGCAGCGGCCTCTTCGGCGTCGCCCATCGGCCCGCACATCTGCGCCTTGCCGCCGAGCCGGGCGATGCCGATCGAGGCGTTGAGCGCGTTGCCGCCGCAGATCTCGCCGAACGCGCTCGCCGGCACCTTGTTGCCGCGGCCGGGCACAGCCTCGACCCGGAAGGTGAGGTCGCGCACCGGAATGCCGATGCACAAGATGCGCGGCTCGCGCTTGACCGTGTCGCTCATGAATTGTCCTCCAGCCAGCGGCCGAGCAGGTGGTGCGCGATCGCGAACGGATGGGGCCCTGCCAGCCCGTCCGGATGCGTGCGCTTCAACATCTGCGCGGCCTCGTCACGGGAAAACCATCGGGCGTCTTCTAGTTCCGTGCGATCGACGGTGATGGCCTCGGTGGTTGCGGTCGCGGTGCAGGCGATCATCAGCGACGACGGATACGGCCACGGCTGCGTCATGTAGTAGCGCACGTCCGTGCACAGAATGCCGGACTCCTCGACGATTTCGCGGCGTACCGCATCCTCGATCGTCTCGGCCGCCTCGACGAAGCCGGCGAGGCACGAATACATCCCGGGCGGAAACTGCTTCTGGCGGCCAAGCAGGCACTCGTCGCCGTTCGTCACCAGCATGATCACCACCGGATCGGTGCGCGGGAAGTGCTCGGCCTTGCAGGACGGGCAATCGCGCTTCCAGCCGCCTTGCGACATCGCGGTGCGGGTGCCGCAATTGGCGCAATAGCCGTGGCGCTGATGCCAGTTGACCAGCGATTTCGCCATCGCGATCGCCGAGAGCCGCTCGACCGGCAGCATGCCCTGCATTGCGAGGCCGCGCAGTTCGGCGAGGCCGGCATCCGGCCGGCCGGCGAGCTTGTCGGCGGCAGGGCCGCCGATCCCCATCCCGAACACCGCCGCGCCATTGCGCAGGCCGAGAAAGATCGTGCCGGGATTGGCGCCGAGCGCCAGCGCCTCCTTGATGGTCAGCTCGGCGCGCGGGCCGCTTGGTTCGTGCTTCACCAGCAGCGAATCGCGGTGCACCACATAGGCGCGGGTGTCGCTGCGCTCCTCCAACGCCATCAGCTTGGCGTCGTTGCCGCGCAGATGCGCGGCGCGGTCGAGCACATGGGTGACGAAAGCGGGTTGGCCGAGCGGAAAGGACGTGCTCATCGGCTCAGCTCAGCCAGACCTTGCGGCGGAGCAGATTGATGAACTGCTGCACCTCTTCGGCATCATGCGCCAGCGGCGGCATCACTCCCCACACCGGCCGCGGCCAGGCGGCGTCGCTGGAGCGCCGCGCGATGATGTGGATGTGGAGCTGCGGAACCAGATTGCCGAGCGCCGCGACATTCAGCTTATCGCACTGAGTGATGTCCTTGAGTGCGCGGCTGACGCGGCTGATCTCGGTCATCAATTGCGCCTGCGCCACCTCGTCGAGGTCGATGATCTCGCTTGCGCCGGGCCGGCGCGGCACCAGCAGCAGCCACGGATAATGCGCGTCCTTGATCACCAGCACCCGGCTGAGCGGCAGGTCGCCGATGTTGATGGTGTCTTGTTCGAGCCGTGGGCTCAGCGACCAGTCGGAGGAGGACATTGCGGTTCCATTGGCCCGTTGTGGGAGCGTGGGCTCTTGTCTGTGGCGGGGACGGCCGCGCGGCCGCCCGCCAGTCATACCAAGCCGCCCGGACCGGCGGAAGCGCCAGCTAGCCGAAGGTCGAAGGCGTGCCGAAGGGCGGGACCGGCGACTTGCATTCGGTTCGGTTTGGCGCCAAATAGGCACCGGGAGATTGGCGGTGGACGAGCCTCTCGCCAACCGGGTCAGGTCCGGAAGGAAGCAGCCCTAACGAGGTCTGGATCGGGTCGCTCGTCAGTCTCCTACCTCATTTTGCGGCCATGCCGCCTCCAGCTTGGAGGCGCCGCGGCCGGACGAAGGTAGATCAGGATCGGCCGATGCCGGTCCGGTGTGAGGGGTGTTCCGGGCCAGCCACATGATCCTGCCCCGTCGCCAGCGCCCCGCTCCCTTCCGCAAGCCCGCCCCATTGACGCAGCATTGCGGACCGACCGATGAGTGACTCTGGCCTTTCCGCAACGCCGCCCGCTGCTCTCGAGCAGCAGGGAAGCACCAGCGCGCCGGCCGGCGCCTATCGGGTGCTGGCGCGGAAATATCGCCCCAACAGCTTCGAGGATCTGATCGGCCAGGAAGCGGTGGTCCGCACCGTGTCCAACGCGTTCGATACGGGCCGGATTCCGCAGGCCTGGATTCTCACCGGCGTCCGCGGCGTCGGCAAGACCACCACCGCGCGCATCCTGGCGCGTGCGCTGAACTACGAATTGCCGGACGGTTCGGTGAAGGGACCGACCATCCACATGCCGGTGCACGGTGTGCACTGCAAGGCGATCATGGAAAGCCGGCACATGGACGTGCTGGAGATGGACGCCGCGTCGCATACCGGCGTCGACGATGTCCGCCAGATCAACGACAGCGTGCGCTACGCCCCGGCCTCGGCGCGCTACAAGGTCTACATCATCGACGAAGTCCACATGCTGTCGACGGCGGCGTTCAACGCCTTCCTGAAAACGCTGGAGGAGCCGCCGGAGCACGCCAAATTCGTGTTCGCCACCACCGAGATCCGGAAAGTGCCGGTGACGGTGCTGTCGCGCTGCCAGCGTTTCGACCTGCGCCGGGTCGAAGCCGATGTGCTGATGGACCATCTGTCGAACATCGCCCAGAAGGAAGGTGTCGAGGTCGAGCCGGAAGCGCTCGGCATCGTCGCCCGCGCGGCCGAAGGTTCGGTGCGCGATTCGCTGTCGCTGTTCGACCAGGCGATCGCGCATGCCGCGGGGGTGGTGCGGGCGGATGCCGTGCGGCAGATGCTCGGGCTGGCCGACCGGACGCGGGTGATCGAACTGTTCGACGCGCTGGCGCGCGGCGACATCGCAGCCGCGTTCGCCGAATTTCGTGACCAATACGACACCGGCGCCGATCCGGTGGTCGTGCTGTCCGATCTTGCCGAATTCGTCAATTTCGTCACCCGCGTGAAGATCGTGCCGGCGATCGCCGACAACGTCGCGTTCGGCGAAACCGAGCGGGTGCGCGGGCGTGAGTTCGCCACCAAGCTGTCGATGCGGGTGCTGTCGCGGATGTGGCAGATGCTGCTGAAGGGCATCGCCGAGGTGCAGGGCGCGACCCGACCTGCGGCGGCGGCCGAGATGGTGCTGGTGCGGATCGCCTATGCGGCGGACCTGCCGACGCCAGACGAAGCACTGCGGATGCTGCAGCAAAGCGGCGGCGGCGATGCGCCGGCGATTCCGGGCGGTGGCGGCGCGCGCGGCGGATCGTCCGCGCCGGTCGCCTCGGCCGCATCTTTGTCCGCTCCGAGCGCGTCGATGCCACGCCGCACACCCAGCATGGGCGCGGCATCCATGAGCGCCGCATCGGCGCCGACGATGCTGCGTGGCGGGCTCGACAATGCGGCGCGCTCGCCGGTCAGCGCACCGGCGCCGGAGCCTGAACCGCCGGCGGTGAAGATCACTACGTTTCCGCAGCTCGTCGCGCTGGCATCGGAGAAGCGGGACGTGATGATCCGCCTGGCGCTCGAAGCCGACGTGCGGCTGGTGCGAATCGAGGACGGGCGGCTCGAACTGGCGCTGGAGCCCACCGCGTCGCGCAGCCTGATCAACGAACTCGGCCGCAAGCTCGAGCAATGGACCGGGCGGCGCTGGACCGTGATCGTATCCAACGAGCCCGGCCAGCCGACGCTGCGCCAGCAGAGCATGGCGCAGCAGAACGAGCGCGAGCGTGCGGCGGAGAACGATCCCCGCGTGCAGGAAGTGTTGGCGCGGTTTCCCGGCGCCAAGCTGACGGTGCGGCGCCTCGCCTCCGAGCCGGTGGAGATCGAGTCTGATATGGACGATCCCTCCGAGCAAATCGACGACGACGATTAGCGATCTGAAAGGAAACCGATCATGGCTGATTTTCTCGGCATGATGAAACAGGCGGCCCAACTGCAGTCGAAGATGAAGGCGATGCAGGCCGAGCTCGACGGAATCGAGGTCGAGGGCCTGTCGGGCGGCGGCCTCGTGAAGGTGCGGATGAGCGCCAAGATGGAAGTGCGCGGCATCACGATTGATCCGTCGCTGATCAAGCCCGAGGAGCGCGAAGTCCTCGAAGATCTGCTGGTGGCGGCGCATGGCGACGCCCATCGCAAGGCGGAAGCGGCGATGCAGGAGAAGATGCAGGCGCTGACCGGCGGCCTCGGCCTGCCGCCCGGGCTCGGCCTGGGCTAGTCTTCGCGACCTTTCCGATTCGCGCCGGACTGCCGCGCTTCGGCGGCGGCAACGGCGCATCGTCGCGTCCGATCACTCAACGGAGACGGAATCCCGATGGCCGGTGCGGTCGCAGGCCCCGAGATCGAACGTCTGATCCAGTTGCTGGCGCGGCTGCCCGGTTTGGGGCCGCGTTCGGCGCGGCGCGCCGCGCTGCACCTGATCAAGAAGCGCGATGCGCTGATGGCACCGCTCGCCTCGGCGCTGCAGGTCGCGATCGACAAGATCGAAGTGTGTAGCACCTGCGGCAACATCGACTCGCAAAATCCGTGCACGGTTTGCACCGACCCGCGCCGTGATCCCTCGATCATCGTGGTGGTGGCGGACGTCGCGGATTTGTGGGCACTCGAACGCGCCTCTGCCACAAACGGCCGGTACCACGTTCTCGGGGCGACGCTGTCACCGCTCGACGGCGTCGGTCCCGAGGATCTGACGATCGAGGCTCTGGTGAAGCGGGCGCACGATCCCGGCGTCGCCGAGATCATCCTGGCGCTCAACGCCACGGTCGACGGCCAGACCACCGCACATTACGTCACCGACCTGTTGCAGGACGCCAATGTCAAAGTGACCCGGCTCGCGCACGGCGTGCCGGTCGGCGGTGAACTCGACTATCTCGACGAAGGAACGCTGTCGGCGGCGATGCGACAGCGTACCTTGTTCTGACTCAACCGGATTGGACCTGATGACTCGATTCCGTTACCCGCTCTCGACGATTGCCGCGCTCGCCCTGACGTTCGCCGCCTCCGCGGTGTCGGCGCAGGATTCAGCGCAGGCGGCGCTGCCGAAGCCGACCACGCTGCGAGTCGGCGACATCCTCAGTGGCGAGCTGAACGCGTTGAAGACCCGGGCCAGGGGCAAGAAGGGCCCGGTGTATCAGCTCGTCAGCGATCCGCGCCGGTTGCCGGCGCCGTCCGGCCTCTGCAACCTCGAGAACGGCCCGGAAACCTTCCAGATCGTCCCCGCCGACGATGCCCAGGCGGCGCTGCTCAAATCGCACCGCGGCAAGCAGGTCGCGTTGAAGGTCAGCTCGGTTGCGTGCGCCAACGAGCCCGGCCAGATGAGCGAGGCGGTGGTGACCAAGTGGAGTTTGGTGAAGTAAGCGACGGGTTCTCGCAGCCACGGCGAGAAGCTGGCGTCGCGTCCAGCTATACCTTCACCGGGCCGAGTGCGGCGAAATGGCCGCGACGCTGCAAGAAGGCCAGCAGCACCAGACTGGGCGCCGCGACCACCACACTGATCATGAAGAATGCCGGCCAGCCGGTGGCTTGCGCTACGTAGCCGGCGCTCGCCGACAAATAAGTTCGGCCGACGGCGGCGAGTGCGGTGAGCAGCGCGTATTGGGTCGCGGTGTGCAGCGGATTCTGGCACAGCGCCGACAGATAGGCGACGAAGATCACGGTGCCGATCGCGCCGGTGAAGTTCTCGACCGAGATCGCCAGCGCCAGCGCCCATTGGTTGATCCCGACGGTCGACAGCCAGGCGAACGCCAAATTCGAAACCGCCTGCAGCACAGCGCCGATCCACAGGCTGGCGACCAGCGAGTAGCGTCGCGCCAGGTAGCCGCCGGCGAATCCGCCGACCAGCGTCGCGATCAGGCCGACGCCTTTGACGATCGCCGCGTAGTCGTTGCGCGAATAGCCGAGATCGATCACGAACGGCGCCGTCATGGTGCCGGAGAACGCGTCGGTGAACTTGAACAGCACCACGAAGGCGAGGGCGGTGAGCGCATCCTTGCGGGTGAGAAATTCGGTGAAGGCGCCGAGCGCCGCGTGGACCACCCGTTTGAATCCGCTTTCGCCGCTGGTCGCCGCTTCGGCGCGGCGCGACTGCTCCGGCTCGGTGGCGAACAGGGCGGTGACGGTGCCGATCAGCACCATCGCGGCCATCGTCACATAGCCCCACATCCACGCCGTGCTGCGCGTCAGCCCGGTGCCCTCATAGGCGCTGACCAGGAACAGCAGGCCCGCGGTCGAGATCAGCATGCCGATCCGGTAGGCAGCCACGTAGGACGCCATGCCGGCGGCCTGTTCGTCTTCCGGCAGGCTCTCGACGCGGAAGGCGTCGATGACGATGTCCTGAGTCGCCGAGGCGGCGGCGACCAGCAACGCGCCGATCGCCACGAACAGCGGCGACTTCGCCGGATCGGTCAGCGCCAGCAGCAGGATCGCGGCGATCAGCAACAATTGCACGAACACCAGCCAGCCGCGCCGGCGCCCGAAGGTGCGGGTGAACAGCGGCAGGTGCAGCGCATCGACCAGCGGCGCCCAGATGAACTTCAGCGTGTAGGGGGTGCCGACCAGCGCGAACAACCCGATGGTGCCGAGATCGACGCCAGATTCCCGCATCCATACGAGCAGCGTCGAGCCGGACAGCGCCAACGGCAGCCCCGACGCGAAGCCGAGAAACAGCACCACCAGCACCCGCGGCTGCAAGTATACCGCCATCGCCTCGCGCCAGCCCGGCTTGGGCCTGTCGATCGGCGCGAGTGAGGCGTTCGGTGGGGTGTCGGACGAGGTCATGGCGAAGGGGTAACAGATTCGACGGCGGGCGGGCATGCCGCCGGAGAGCCCGCGCTTTTAGATCATGGCCATCATGTCGCTCGAAGCCGTGACCACGAACCAGACGTCATCGCCCGCGTATGCGGGCGATGACGGTGGGGGCGTGGCGTGGCCTCAGGCCGATGTGACCTCGTCGATCTTGAAGGCGCGCGAGGCGAATAGGTCGGCGCGGTCCGGGGCGAGCGGCGCCTCGTGGCTCGATGCCGAGGTGTGTGCTTCGGCCGACGCCATCGGTGCGGCCGCTTCGGGCGCCGTAAAATCCAGCTCCTCGATTCGCGCAGCGCGGCGTTCGATCTTGTCGGCCGAGATCAGGATCTGGCGGACGTCGTCGTTGACCTGGCCGAAATGGGTCTGCAGCTTGGTGACGCGCTCGCGCAGCCGCGCCAGATCGTCGGACAGGCTGAGCACTTCAGTGCGAATCTGGTCGGCGGCGTCGCGCATCCGCGCGTCTTTCAGGATCTGCTGCATCACCTGGATCGCCAGCATCAAGAGCGACGGCGACACCAGCACGACGCGGGCACGGTAAGCCTTCTGGATCACGTCGTCGAAGCCGTCGTGGATCTCCGCATAGACCGACTCCGACGGCACGAACATCAGCGCGGTATCCTGGGTCTCGCCCGGGATCAGGTATTTCGACGCGATGTCGTCGACATGGCGCATCACGTCGGTGCGCAGCCGCTGCGAGGCCGACTTTCTCTCCTCGTCGGTCCGCGCCTCGCGCAGTGCGGTGACTGCCTCCAGCGGGAATTTGGCGTCGATGCACAACGGCGGCTGATCCGGCATCAGCACCACGCAATCCGGCCGCTTGCCGGTCGACAGGGTGTATTGGAACGCGAACGAGCCCTTCGGCAGCCCGTCCTGCACGATCGTTTCCATGCGCGCCTGGCCGAACGCGCCGCGCGCCTGCTTGTTGGCGAGCACGTCGCGCAGCGTCGTCACCTGATCGGTCAGTTCGGTGAGGTTGTCGTGGGCGCGGTCGATGATGCCGAGACGCTCGTGCAGCGCCTGCAGGCTCTGCATGGTGTAGCGGGTCGACTGCGTCAGCGACTGGCCGAACCGGTGGGTGACGCTGTCGAGCCGTTCGCTCATCGCCCGCGCCATCTCGGCCTGGCGGCCGGCGAGCGCCCGGCCCATCGCATCGACCCGGCCGTTGGCCTCGTGCTGCGCCCGCATCAACAACGCCAGCCGTTGGTCGATCTCTGCACCCCGCCGCACGGCGCTGCCGCGTGCGACCAGCACGGCGATGATCGCGAGCAGCGCCAGCGCCACGGCTGCAAAAGCCGCGCCGGCCATGCCGACGCTGATCGGGAGGTCACCGAACCTGAACAGGATCTGATCCATCGCCGCCGGTGTCGCAGATTGCACGCTCATGGGGAACGAAGATAGAACGGGGCGCTGAACAGACCTTTAAGCCCGGCCGCGCCGAAAGTGGCAGAGGCTCCGTTCGGTCCCGGATTGACCGGACCGCCGTCGCCGCTTAAATCGCCGCCATGGCCTTACGCGAAATCATCATCCTGCCCGATAAGCGGCTGCGTGAAATCTCCAAGCCCGTCGCCGAGGTGACGAGCGAGATCCGCAAGCTCGCCGACGACATGTTCGAGAGCATGTACGAGGCGCCCGGGATCGGACTGGCGGCGATTCAGATCGCCGAGCCGGTGCGGCTGATCACGATGGACATTGTTCGCAAGGAGGGTGACGGCAAGAGCGATCCGCGTGCCTTCATCAATCCTGAGATCGTCGGCGCGTCCGCTGAGATGAACGTCTACGAGGAAGGCTGCCTGTCGATCCCGGAATACTATGCCGAGGTCGAGCGCCCGAAGACGGTGCGGATCCGCTTCACCGATCTCGACGGCAACGTGAAGGAAGAGGACGCCGACGGCCTGTTCGCGACCTGCATCCAGCACGAGATCGACCATCTCAACGGCGTGCTGTTCGTCGACCACCTGTCGAAGCTGAAACGCGCGATGGTGATCCGCAAGTTCGAGAAGGCCGCCAAGCGCGGTATCAAATACGTCTGAGCGCTCGGCAAGGTGACCGGCCGACGCGTTGCGGCCGCGCGGCCCACCGTCGGCCCAGACCTGCACGGGACCCTCACGTCATGCCTCTTCGCTTGGTTTTCATGGGCACGCCCGAGTTCGCGGTGCCGACCCTGCTGGCGCTGTCGGCCTATGGCCACGACATCGTCGCGGTCTACACCCGCGAGCCGAAGCCGGCCGGCCGCGGCATGAAGCTGCAGGAGACGCCGGTGGCGCTGGCCGCGCACCGGCTCGGCATCCCGGTGCTGACGCCGAAGACGCTCAAGACCGAGGATGCGCAGGCGGAGTTTCGCGCCCACGAGGCCGACGCCGCCGTCGTGGTGGCCTACGGCATGATTCTGCCGCAGCCGATTCTCGATGCTCCGCCGCTCGGCTGTTACAATCTCCACGGCTCGCTGCTGCCGCGCTGGCGAGGGGCCGCGCCGCTCAATCGCGCCATCATGGCGGGCGACGCGGAGTCCGGCGTGATGGTGATGAAGATGGATATCGGCCTCGACACCGGTGACGTCGCGATGGCCGAGCGGATCGCCATCACCGACGCGATGACCGTCACCGAGCTGCACGATGCGCTGGCGCGGCTCGGCGCCGATCTGATGGTGCGGGCGATGGCGGCGCTGGAGCGCGACCAGCTGCAGCTCACCAAGCAGCCCGAAGACGGCGTCACCTACGCGGCCAAGATCGACAAGGCCGAGGCGAAGATCGATTTTGCCCAGCCGGCGCGGGCGGTGCTACGCCACATTCACGGTCTCTCGCCGTTTCCGGGGGCCTGGTGCGAACTGCCGATCGATGGCGCGCCGGTGCGGATCAAGGTGCTGCGCTGCGCGCTCGCCGAGGGGCGCGGGACGCCGGGCGAACTGATCGGCGATGATCTCACCATCGCTTGCGAGGGCGGCGCGATCCGGGTGGTGCAATTGCAGCGCGCCGGCAAGCAGCCGATGACCGCCGAGGACTTCCTGCGCGGCACGCCGATCGCGAAGGGCGTGCGGGTGGGTTGAAGCACGAACCCTGCGCTCAGCGTTGTCGCAGGGGCGCCACCCCATTCTCGGCCGTCACCACCCGCGAAAGCGGGTGGCCCAGTATCCCAGAGCGCCCGTGATTGATAACCATCGCTCTGCAATACTGGGTCGCCCGGTCGAGCCGGGCGATGACGTGGCGGCGTGGGGCTTGCGCTCTGCTCAGGGCCACAAGCGCGTTCGCCGAAACAAGAGAAGCATGCCCCGCTACAAACTCACCATCGAATATGACGGCGCGCCGTTTTGTGGCTGGCAGTTGCAGCCGAAGCTTCCGTCGGTGCAGGGCGCGCTGGAGGCGGCGGCATTGGCGACCTGCGGCGAGGCGGTGCGGGTGCACGGCGCCGGCCGCACCGACGCCGGCGTCCACGCGCAGGGACAGGTCGCGCATGTCGAGATCGCCAAACCGTTCCGCGCCGACAAGCTGCGGGATGCGCTGAACGCGCATCTGCGGCCCAACCCGGTCGCGGTGCTGGCGGCCGAGATTGTGCCCGAGACGTTCGAAGCGCGGTTCTCGGCGGTGAGGCGGCATTATCGCTACCGCATCGCCAACCGCCGCTCCAATCTGGCGCTCGACCTCGGCAAGGTGTGGCGGGTGCCGAAGCCGCTCGACACCGACGCGATGCACCGGGCCGCGCAGGTGTTGATCGGTAAGCACGATTTCACGACGTTTCGCGACACCGAGTGCCAGGCCGCCTCGCCGGAGAAGACGCTCGACGTGCTCGATGTCATCCGCAACGGCGATGCGGTCGATATCATTACCAATGCCCGCTCCTATCTGCACAGCCAGGTCCGCTCGATGGTCGGTTCGCTGGTGTGGGTCGGCGAAGGCCGCTGGACCGCCGACGATCTCGCCGCTGCACTCGCCGCACGCAAACGTTCCGCCTGCGGCCCGGTCGCGCCGCCGGAGGGGCTGTATCTGATGCAGGTGGATTACTGAGTACGAAGGGGCACAAACATCTCGTTCGTCATTCCGGGGCGCGCGTAGCGCGAACCCGGAATCCCGATGTTGTAGCGAACGCAGCAGTGCCCTGAATCTCGGGATTCCGGGTTCGCGAGCTGCGCTCGCGCCCCGGAATGACGGTGTAGTTGTTACTTGAAATATCTCTCCAGCACGCCGCGATAGATCGCGGTCAGCTTGTCGAGGTCGCTGACCGGCGTGCGTTCGTCGATCTGGTGCATGGTTTGGCCGACCAGGCCGAATTCGACCACCGGGCAATATTTGGCGATGAAGCGCGCGTCGGAGGTGCCGCCGCCGGTGTTGAGGTCGGGCGTCCGTCCGGTCACTTCCGAGATCGACGCAGAGACAAGGTCGGTGAAGGTGCCCGGCTTGGTGACGAACACGTCGGCGTTCGACGGCAGCCAATCGATCCGGGCGCGGATGCGGTTGCCGCAGGCTGCCGCGAGCCTCTGTTCGACCAGCGCCTTCAGCGTGTCCTGCGTATGGTGATCGTTGAAGCGGATGTTGAACTTGGCGCGTGCCTGCGCCGGGATCACGTTGGTGGCGGCGTTGCCGACATCGACCGAGGTGAATTCCAGGTTCGACGGCTGAAACTGTGCCGAGCCATGGTCGAGCGGCTCGTCGTTCAGCGCGGTGATCAGCCTGGCGATATCCGGCACCGGATTGGCGGCGCGGTGCGGGTAGGCGACGTGGCCCTGTGTGCCATCGACGATCAGCACGCCGGATTGCGACCCGCGCCGGCCGATCTTGATGGTGTCGCCGATCGCCTCGACGTTGCTCGGCTCGCCGACGATGCAGTGATCGAATTGCTCGCCACGCTCGGCGGCCCATTGCAGCAGCTTGACGGTGCCGTTGACGGCGACGTCTTCCTCGTCGCCGGTGATCAGGAACGAGATCGACCCGTTCGGCCGGCCGCCGTGCGACGCCAGATAGTCCAGCGTCGCCGCGACCGCGCAGGCGATGCCGCCTTTCATGTCGACCGCGCCGCGGCCGTACAGCAGACCGTCCGCCACGTCACCGGAGAACGCGCCGTGCGTCCAAGCGCTCGCTTCGCCCGGCGGCACCACGTCGGTATGGCCGGCGAAGCAGAGATGCGGCGCGGCATCGCCGATCCGGGCGTAGAGATTGTCGATGTCGGCGGTGCCGGCTTCTGAGAAGGTGACGCGATGCACGTCGAAGCCGGCGCCCTTCAGCAGCGCTTCCAGCACGCCGAGCGCGCCGGCGTCGGCCGGCGTCACCGACGGGCAGCGCAGCAGGTCACGCGCGATGTCGAGCGCGGTCGCGGTCACGGTTCGCTCAGTCCCGCAGCAATTCGTTGATCGAGGTCTTGGAGCGGGTGCGCTCGTCGACGCGCTTGACGATCACCGCGCAGGCGGTGGCCGGGCCGGGCGCGCCGTTCTTCATCGGCTTGCCTGGCAGGGTGCCGGGCACCAGCACGGCGTATTCCGGCACTTCGCCGATGAAGACCTCGCCGGTTTCGCGGTCGACGATCTTGGTCGAGGCGCCGAGGAAGACGCCCATCGCCAGCACCGCGCCCTTGCGCACGATCACGCCCTCGGCGACTTCGGAGCGGGCGCCGATGAAGCAGTCGTCCTCGATGATCACCGGGCCGGCCTGCAGCGGCTCGAGCACGCCGCCGATGCCGGCGCCGCCGGAGATGTGGACGCGCTTGCCGATCTGGGCACAGGAGCCGACCGTGGCCCAGGTGTCCACCATGGTGCCTTCATCGACGTAAGCGCCGAGATTGACGAACGACGGCATCAGCACTGCGTTCTTGGCGATGAAGGCCGAGCGGCGCACGATCGCGCCCGGCACCGCGCGGAAGCCTGCCTCGCGAAAACGGTTCTCGCCCCAGCCCGCGAACTTCGACGGCACCTTGTCCCACCAATTGGCGCCGCCGGGGCCGCCTTCGATCACGCCCATGTCGTTGAGCCGGAACGACAGCAGCACCGCCTTCTTCAGCCACTGATTGACCGTCCAGGCGCCGGAGGCGTCGCGCTGCGCCACCCGCACCTTGCCGTCGTCGAGCAGATCGAGCGCGTCCTCCACCGCCTGGCGAATCTCGCCCCCGGTCTTGGCGCTGATCGTGTCCCGCGCGTCAAAAGCGGTATTGATGGCGGATTCAAGAGCGGTGAGCGGCATCGACAGGTCCTTGGGAAGCGGATTTCGGGAGAGTTTTGCGGAGTGTTGTCCGGATTCGCCGCAGCGGAGTCAAGGCGCCGCCGCGTCCCCCCACGTCGTCGTCCGGCTCGTCCTGGCGATCCAGTATCCCGGGGCGGCGGATGGAAGATCGCGAGCGCTCTGGAATACTGGGTCGCCCGCCTGCGCGGGCGATGACGGTTGTGGATGGGGAGGCGCCAACTTCCATTCTCCAACGTCGTCGCCCGGCTTGTCCGGGCGATCTAGTATCCCAAAGCATTGGACCGTCTGGGAGGTCGCCGATGTCGCGTCAGTTTTACGTCTACATCCTGGCCAGTCGGATCGGCGGGACGATCTACGTCGGCGTCACCAATGACCTCGTCCGCCGTATAGCCGAGCACAAATCCAAAGAGGTCGAGGGGTTCACGCTGCGCTACGGCGTCGATCGGCTGGTGTATTTCGAAGTCTTCGACAGTATCGAGAACGCGATCCGGCGCGAGAAGCGACTGAAGAAATGGCCGCGCGAATGGAAGATCAGACTGATCGAGCAGCAGAATCCGGATTGGAATGATCTGTACCCCGAGATCGCCGGTCCGCCCTAGATTAAGCGGTACTCTGGAATACTGGGTCGCCCGCCTGCGCGGACGATGACGGTTGGGGATGTGGCGACGCCAACTTCCATTCTCCCAAGTCGTCGCCTGGCTTGTCCGGGCGATCAGTATCCCAGGGCTATGGACGGAAGGCGCCCGAGCGCTTCGGGAGGCTGGGCGCTCGCATTCCGCAAAATTTCGAGTGTAATTATTTGCACTAAACGCATTGCGTGCGTTCCTGAACGCTGTAGTATCTTGGTTCATTTTCAATTTTGGATTTGATTGATGACGGATTTTTCCGACGGCCTCCCGTCTCGAGGCGCGCCTCGATTGCCGCCTTCGACTCAAACGGCGCCTCCAGCCAGTCCCCCGCCCCATCCATTGGACAGCGAGTGGTTCATACATCTTGGTGGAGAAACTTACGGCCCGTACTCAGGCCATAGACTGTCTGAGTTCCTCAAAGAAGGGCGAATCGATGGGGCAACTCAGGTTTTGGCCGTCGGAAGTGAGAATTGGCAGCACGCTGCTGAGGACCGACGATTGTCATCGTTGTTCAGCAAGGGGCGAAGCCAATCAGCCGAGACTACTCCGCCGCCGATATCCGCCGCCGCCGGTGCAACCGTCGTTCAGGTGACGAACCAGATTGCTCCTCAAACACTGCTTCTGACCGAGGACGGCGACTTTGGACCCAAGTCGGCCGGTGTTGCGCTACTTCTCTCGTTTCTCCTTTGCGGGGCAGGGCAGATGTATTGCGGCCGAGTCGGCAAAGGCTTTCTGATGTTGTTCGGAGCGATCGCGCTTTGGTTCATTCTACTCGGATGGATTATTCAGATCTGGTCGATGATCGATGCTTATCAAACCGCGAAACAAATGAACCTTCGGTTTCTCAGGCGACTGCAAGCCGGCGCGCTATGAACCAGCGGAGGGCTTCGAAGGACGGTTTGGTTTTCTGTCCAGGTTGTGGAGCCGATCTGAATCCAAACGCCCTGAAATGCAGTTCTTGCGGAGGGCTCGTCATGATCGAGCGAACCTCGGCGAGAATTAGGCTTTTCCTGCGCCATCAAGCGATCGGCTTCGGAGAGCGATTGCGGGATCGAGACTATTTTCTTTGGTTATTGGCGGCGATCCCGCTGGTCGTTTTGGCGCCAGTCGCCGCATTGGTAATCAGCGTATGGCCTTCTCTTCGTCCAAACGCTCAGTCATCTCAGCTTCGAGGCAAACCCGACCTAATGGTCTTGCTGGTTGCAACGTGCAACATCGTATTGAGCATCGTGTTCTGGAAATGGGTTGGGAGCCACCTCCTCTCGCTGTCTCCAGTGGGGACTTGGTTCTTCCATCTGTTCGGTCTTGGTCAGTCCATTGCGATCTGAGACGCAATGCAGGTCCCGGCGCTCAGGGGACGTCCTTTATTGTCGAGAAGTCGGTTAGGTGCGATTGCCCGTAACTAACGACAAAAACCCCGTCAGATCATCCGTGACGTGATCGACATGGGCGGCGTCGCGGCCTTCTAATTCCCAGTCTTCGCGCACCACGTCCTGGCTGCCGTCGGGGACCACCAGGACCGTGGTCATGCCGAGCTGGTGCGGCACGGTGAGGTTGCGGGCGAGGTCTTCGAACATCGCGGCGCGGGCCGGGTCGACGCCGTGGCGGTCGAGGAAGCGGCGGTAGGTCTGCGGCGCCGGCTTCGGCTCCAGCTCGGCGGCGATGATGTCGAACACCGCCTCGAAGTGATGGCCGATGCCGAGCCGCTCCAGCACCTTGCCGGCGTGGGCGACCGAGCCGTTGGTAAGGATCAGCTTGCGCCCCGGCAGCCGTTCGATCGCATCGCCCATCGCCGGGTTCGGCAGCAGCGGCGAATGGTCGATGGCGTGGACGTAGCGGAGATAATCGTCGGCGTGGACGCCGTGCTCGGTCATCATCCCGCGCATCGTGGTGCCGTAGCGCTTGTAGTAGTCCTTCTGGATCCGGAACGCTTCCTCCGGCGACACTTTCAGCCAATCGGCGACGAAGTCGCGGATCCGCGCGTCGACCTGCTGCCACAGATTGAGGTGATGCGGGTAGAGCGTGTTGTCGAGGTCGAACACCCAGGTCTCGACCTGGTCGAAGCCGCGTTTGCCGAGCTGCATCATGGTGCCGAGAACCTCAGGGTCTTGCCGCCGGAAAGATCGACCAGTGCGAAGCCGGTGGCGGCGAGGCCGCGCCCGGCGCAGTCGCCCTGTTCGCCGATCTCGAATTTGCTGTCGCGGGTGCACAGCGTGTTGCCGCCGCCCCAGTTCAACGCGCGGCCCTTGATGCTGATCGGGCGGCCGCTGCCATCGACTGCTTCGGCGAAGCTGAACACCCGCTTCGGCTGAGTGCCGAGGTCGGGGCGCAGGCACTCGCCGGGCGCGACGCCGTACCAGCCGCGGCTGGTGATGGTCTTGCCGTCGTCTTCGCCGACCGCAGCCATGATCTTGTACTTGGTGTCGTTGCACCAGGTCAGCCCGCTGCCGGACGGTTGCTGCACCGCCTTGATCATCACGTCGAAGAAATCCGGCGCATCGACGATCTCAGGCTTCAGGCCGCGGCTCTTGAGGAACGCGGACAGCGCGGCTTGCGTCTTTGGGCCGTCGACGCCGTCGATCGGTGAGGCGTCGTAGCCGGCGATCAGCAGCAGGCGCTGGATCGCGGCGAGCTTGGCCTGCTCGTCGTCGTAGCCGGAGTCCTCGGCCAGATACGCGATCTTGTTGCCGTCCTCGGTGTCGGTCGGCCTGATCTCGGTGAAGGCGGCCAGCGTCTGGTTGCCGCGGCACTGCCGGGCGGCGGCGATGACGAAATTGTCCTCGGCGACGCACAGCCGGTCGGTGCCGTTCTGCGGCAGCGGCGAAGCGCCGTACAGCGGCAGCACGCGGGCGTTCAGCATGATCTTGTCGGCGTTGAGCGCGCCCTGCACCACCACCCGGCATTGCGCCGGATCGATCCGCAGCCAGCCGCGCGTCGCCGTGGTGCCGCTCGAATCCACCCCGATCGCCGCCTCGACCACGTAGCTCATGCGGTTGCACAGCTTCAGGTCGGCGTGGGCGGCGGAGGTGAGGGTGACGGTTGTGACAAGGGTGGCGAGGGCGCGCGCTCTCCACCCCGTCATGCCCGGCCTTACGCTGGGCATCCACGTCTTGCGGAGAAAGCCGCCGGAAAGACGTGGATGGCCGGGACGAGGCCGGCCATGACCGATGTTGTCGCCGCCGCCTCGCATCACTTGTGGATCAGCGTGCCGGTGCCCTGGTTGGTGAACAGTTCGAGCAGCACCGCGTGCGGGACCTTGCCGTCGAGGATGACGACGCCTTCGACGCCCTGTTCGAGTGCGTAGATGCAGGTCTCGACCTTCGGGATCATGCCGCCCGAGATGGTGCCGTCGGCGATCAGCTTGCGGGCGTCCTTGATCGACAGTTCGGGGATCAGCTTCTTGTTCTGATCCAACACGCCCGGCACGTCGGTCAGCAGCAACAGGCGCTTGGCCCGCAGCGCGCCGGCGACGGCGCCGGCGAAGGTGTCGGCATTGACGTTGAAGGTCTGCCCCGACGCGGAGGTCGCCAGCGGCGCCAGCACCGGAATCAGCTCGTGGCCGATGAGCTGGTTGAGCAAGGTCAGATCGACCTTTTCGGGTTCGCCGACGAAGCCGAGGTCGATCACCTCCTCGATCCGCGAATCCGGATCGACCATGGTGCGGGTCGCCTTGGTGGCGGACACCATGTTGCCGTCCTTGCCGCACAGCCCGACCGCCTTGCCGCCGGCCTCGTTGATGTAGCCGACGAGCTGCTTGTTGATCGAGCCGGCCAGCACCATCTCGACGATCTCGATGGTGGCGGCATCGGTGATGCGCAAGCCGGCGGCGAATTCCGACTTGATGCCGAGGCGCTTGAGCATCTGCGCGATCTGCGGTCCGCCGCCGTGCACCACGACCGGGTTCACCGCGGTCTGCTCGAGCAGCACGATGTCGCGGGCGAACGCCTTGGCGGTGTCCTCGGCGCCCATGGCGTGGCCGCCGTATTTGATGACGATGGTTTCCTCGTCGTAGCGCTGCATGTGCGGCAGCGCCTCGGACAGAATCCGAGCCTGATCGAGCGGGCTGATGACGGGCACGTCGGTCATGAAGCGGTCTTTCGAACTGAAGGGACGATCTGAACGAGCAATTTCGAAGCCGTTGCGGCGGGACAAATCGCTAGCACTTCAGCACGGCCGATCCTAGAGGCCGCGCGTGCGGGTCAGGCCCCGCGGCGCGGCCACAGCGCGGCGATCGCAAGCAGCAGCCAGCTTCCGATCAGGACCATGCCGCCGGTCGGCGCCGCCATCGGGAACAGGCTGTGGCCGGCGAACTGCCGCAGCGACAGATCGCCGGCGAACAGAGCCGTGCCGAACACGAAGCCGAAGCTCGCGGCCAATCCGGGGATCCGATGGGCGAGGCCGCGCTCCACCAGCAGCGCCGCGGCGGCCATCGCGCAGGCGTGAAACAGCAGCATCGACGAGGCAGGGCCGAGCCGGCCGGCGTCCGGCACATGGGCGGCCGCGGCGGCGAGCGCCACGCCGGCGGCGCCGTACAAGCCCGCGATCGCGATCAGCAGGCGCAGGGCGGCGGTCATCAGCGGCGCTCGTCGAGCAGGCGGATCATCGCGGCGCGCAGCTCCGGCATTCCGGCGCCGGTGCGCGACGAGGTGGTGAGCACCTCGGGGAACGCGGCCGGGTGCCTCGCCAGCGCCGCGACCGTGGCGGTCACCCGCTCGGCGAGCTCGGCGGCTTTGACCTGGTCGGCCTTGGTCAGGACGATCTGGTAGCTGACAGCGGCCTTGTCGAGCGTCTTCAGGATGTCGAGGTCGACGTCCTTCAGGCCGTGGCGGCCGTCGATCAGCACATAGACCCGGGCCAGCGTGGCGCGGCCCTGCAGGAAATGATGGATCAGCGAGGTCCACGACGCGACCTTGGCCTTTGAGGCGGCGGCGTAGCCGTAGCCGGGCATGTCGACCAGCCGCAGCCCGGCGTTGGGCGGACCTTCGAAGAAGATCAGCTCCTGGGTGCGGCCCGGGGTGTGCGAGGTGCGGGCCAGCGCGTTGCGCCCGGTGAGCGCATTGATCAGGCTGGACTTGCCAACGTTGGAGCGGCCCGCGAAGGCGATTTCGACGCTGCCCATCGGCGGCAGTGTTTCGATCGAGGGCGAGGCCCAGATGAAGTGCCAGTCGCCGGCGAACATCTTGCGGCCGCGTTCGATCAGGTCGGGCTCGATGGCGTCAGTCATGCGGCGAGGCTCCGAAACTGATGCGGGCCTGGGCCCGGTGCTGGCGTCGTTCCCGCGCCCTCGTGAAACCAGCGAAACCGGAATCGCCGTGCAGCTCGAAATTCCAGAGCTGCGCGCCTCACGGCACGCAGCCCGGAATGACGAGGTCGTCTCAGGTCGGCTTTTTCTTCTTGGCGAAGCTGGTTCTCAGATTGTCCCAGAGCTCCACCCTCACGCCGTTGCGCTGCATGATGAAGGCCTGCTGCGCTACTGACAGAGTGTTGTTCCAGGCCCAGTAGATCACTAGACCAGCCGGGAAGTGCGCCAGCATGAAGGTGAAGATCACCGGCATCCAGGCGAAGATCATCTGCTGGGTCGGATCCGGCGGCTGCGGGTTCAGCTTCATCTGGAACCACATCGTGAAGCCCATCACCAGCGGCCAGGCGCCGAGCACCAGATAGTGGCCGAGCACCGGGATCGCGGTCGGATCGTAGGGGATCAGGCCGAACAGATTGAAGATGTTGGTCGGATCCGGTGCCGACAGATCGTGAATCCAGCCGAAGAACGGCGCGTGCCGCATTTCGATGGTGACGAACAGCACCTTGTACAGCGAGAAGAACACCGGGATCTGCAGCAGGATCGGAAGACATCCGGCGACCGGATTGATCTTCTCCTTGCGGTAGATCTCCATCATTTCCTGCTGCTGCTTCACCTTGTCGTCGGGGTGACGCTCCTTCAATGCGGCGAGCTGCGGCTGGATCGCCTTCATCTTCGCCATCGAGGCGTAGGACTTGTTGGCGAGCGGCAGGAACAGGAGCTTGACCAGCACCGTCACCAGCAGAATCGCGACGCCGAAATTCCCGACCATGTGGAAGAAGAAGTCGAGCGCCAGGAACATCGGCTTGGTGATGAAGTAGAACCAGCCCCAGTCGATCAGCAGGTCGAAGTGGTTCAGCCCGAGCTGGCGATCGTAACCGCCGAGCCCGGCGAACGGGAAGTTGATGCCGACCACCCGGGCTTCCTTCGCACCGGCGAACAGCCGGGCGTTGGCCGTGGCGGTGCCGCCGATCGGGATGGTGCGGGCGTCTTCCAGATAGTCGGTCTGGTAGGTGGTGACCTTGCCCGTCTGGCTCGCCGAGAACCGCGCCTGGAGCTGGGCGCTGGTGTCGGGCAGCAGCGCCGAGGCCCAGTACTTGTCGGTGATGCCGAGCCAGCCATTGGTGGCCTTGAGGCTCACCGATTTGGCTTCGTCGATCTTCTTGTAGGAGTATTCCTGCAGGCCGTGCTCGCCGAGATAGCCGATCAGACCTTCGTGCAGAATGTAGTAGCCTTCGACGTGCGGGGTGCCGTGGCGCGAGATCAGCGCGAACGGATACAGCGTCACCGGAGCGCCGCCGGTGTTAGTGACGTCGTCCTTGATGGTGAACAGATAACGGTCGTCGACGGTGATCTGGCGGCGGAAGGTCAGGCCCTCGCCATTATCCCATTTCAGGGTGATGGGGCTGGCCGGGGTCAGCGCGCCGGAGCCTTCCTGGGTCCATACCGTGTTCTGGTCGGGCAGCTTGACGCTGGCGCCCGCGGCGCCGACCCAGCCGAACTCGGCGTAATACGGCCTTTCGCTGCCCGACGGCGAGAACAGCTCGATCGGCGGCGACTTCGGGTCGACCGTTTCGCGATACTGCGTCAGCGCCAGATCGTCGATCCGGGCGCCCTTTAGCGCGATCGAACCGGCCAGCCGCGGGGTCTCGATCTTGACCCGCGGGGCGGCGGCGAGCGCGGCTTCGCGGCTCACGGTCGGGGCGGCGGCCGGCTGCGGGCTGGACGGGGCAGCGGCGCTGGGTGCGCCTGGGGCTGCCGGCGTCGTGGCGGCCGGCGCGGTGCCGTCCTGGGGCTTCGCGGCCTGCTGCTGCAATTGCTGCTGCTGAGCCTGCTGAGCGGCGCGCTGCTTCTCCATCTGCGGGATGTTGAAGAAGTATTGCCAGCCGAGCAGCACGAGGCCCGACAGAACGACGGCGAGAATGGTGTTGCGATTGTCGGACATCGTCGGGTCTCGTCACTCACGCAGGTTTGGGTGATCGCCGCGACAGTCGCTCGAGCGCGGAGCGCAGATCGCCGAGCATGACGGCAAAGTCGCGGCTCAATGCCGCGCGGCGTCCGACCAGCACATAGTCGCTGTGCGGCAGCAGAAAACCGCGATCCGTCCGCTTCACCAATTCGCGCAGTCTGCGTCGAATTCGATTGCGTTCGGTCGCGGTGCCGATTTTCTTGGTTACGGTAAAGCCGACCCGGATCGGGCCCTGATCTTCGCGGCGCAGGCTCTGCAGCACGAAGGCAGGCCCATTGATCCGCAGCCCGCCGGCAACGGCGATGAAATCCGCCCGCTGCCGTAACCGCTCCATCAACAGGTCCCGGGCAAGCCCGCTCAGGCGCTCAGACGCTTGCGTCCGCGGGCGCGGCGCGCCGCCAGCACCTTGCGGCCACCGGTGGTGGCGAGACGGGCACGAAAGCCGTGACGGCGCTTGCGCACCAATTTGCTGGGTTGATAAGTCCGCTTCACGGGTCGTTCTCCGTTGCCGGGTCAGTTATTCACCGGGTCAGTTAGTCATCAGTGGTGGGTAAGCCCGGTGATGCCGGCCCACAGATGAGCCGGATGCAGCCCAAAAATGAACCGCCCCGGGCAGAGCCGGGTCATCGCGGACAGTTGGCGCGGCTTATACGGGAGCGTCCTGTTTTCGTCAATTGCACCCGTCACCGCATCGACGGTGTCGAAGCCGCGCTGGTTACCCCCGCTGGGGCCGCGATCACGCATGAGAAAACGGTAATTTGACCTCTATCCGGCGAAGGAGCATCTTGACTTTAGACGATGTCGCGAATCCGGCCCGATGCGGGCTGCGAGGAGCGGGGCCGAGAGCGAGGTTCGGTGCAGACCACGGACAGACAGCCGGAGACGCATGTTTGGCGGCGCGGCCTGGAGCCCAAGATCGGGCTGTCCGGCAAGCTATTGCTGCTGACGATTCCGCTGATTCTGATCGCCGAAATCCTGATCTACGTGCCGTCGATCGCCAATTACCGGCTGAACCGGCTGAACGACCGCCTGGCGGCCGCCAATACGGCGGCGCTGGTGCTGGACGCGTCGCCCTCGGGGCGGGTGCCGGATTCGCTCGCCAAGCAGATTCTCGATTCGATCGAAGCGCGCGCGGTGGCGATCAAGATGGGGCAGCAGCGCCGGCTGCTCGCCAGTTCCGATCTGCCGACCAAGGTCGATCACGTCGTCGACATGCGCCACGTCACGCCGTGGGGCGCGATCCTGGATTCCTTCGTGGTGATGCTGGAGAGCGGTAACCCGGCGATCCGCGTGATCGGTCCGGCCGAGGGCAATGCCGAATTCATCGAGGTGGTGATCGACGCCGCGCCGCTGCGCAACGCGATGTACCGGTTCTCGTCCAATCTGCTGCTGGTGTCGCTGACCATCACCAGTCTGACCACGGCGCTGATCTATCTGGCGCTGCACTTCCTGTTCGTGCGGCCGATGCGGCGGCTGACTGCCAATATGGTGAATTTCCGCCGCGATCCGGAAAGCCCGGCCTCGATCGTGGTGCCGGGGCCGCGCGGCGACGAGATCGGGCTGGCCGAGCGCGAACTCTCCGACATGCAGCGCGATCTGGTGTCGATGCTGCATCAGAAGAGCCGGCTCGCCGCGCTTGGCCTCGCGGTGTCCAAGATCAACCACGATCTGCGCAACCTGCTGGCGTCGTCGCAGCTTCTGTCCGACCAGCTCTCCAGCGTCCCGGACCCGCGGGTGCAGCGGTTCGCGCCCAAGCTGGTGCGCTCGCTGGAGCGGGCGATCGCGTTCTGCCAGTCGACTCTGTCCTACGGCCGGGCCCAGGAGGCGGCGCCGGACCGCCGTTCGATCCTGATCGAGCCGTTGGTCAACGACGTCCGCGAAACAGCCGGGCTCGCCGACGAGGCCGCGATCACCTGGGTCAGCGCAATCGAGCGTGGCCTGACCATCGATGCCGACCCCGACCAACTGTTCCGGGTGCTGCTCAATCTGGTGCGCAACGCCGCGCAGGCGCTGGAAAGCCTGCCGCGCGGCGACGCCAATCCGCTGCAGATCCGCATCACCGGCCGCCGCGAAGGTTCGGTCACGGTGCTGGAGGTGTCCGACACCGGCCCCGGCGTGCCGCAGAAGGCGCGCGACCACCTGTTCGAGGCGTTCCACGGCTCGGTACGGGCCGGTGGCTCGGGGCTCGGCCTCGCGATCGCCGCCGAGCTGGTGCGCGCTCATGGCGGCGAGATCAATCTGGTCGAGGGCACGATCGGCGCCACCTTCCGGATCTCGATTCCCGATCGCCCGGTCGATCTGCACAGCCTGCGCAACGAACGCGCCCGCGCCTGACCCAAGGCGCGGCCTCTTCGAACCCGGCCGCCGTTCCGCGCGCAATCGTCCCTGTTGGCGCCCACAACCGGCGCCGCCGCGATCCGGCGCCGCCTTTGCCGACGTCACTGCGCACCTTGCGGAGCTCGCCCGGCGCCGATGCCGGCGGGTTTTCCCGGCCGGAATCGCTACGCGGCGGGCGTCGTCGTCGATCCGTCAGAAAAGAGCATCCGCGGCGCTTGCCAATCCGGATCGGAGCCGCTAGCTATGGCGGCCTTCGCAGCGCTTCGCCGCTGCGGAACGCCAGCGGCTCCAGGCACCACGCCCAGCGAGCCCGCGGCAGACGCGCCCGTAGCTCAGCTGGATAGAGCACCAGACTACGAATCTGGGGGTCAGAGGTTCGAATCCTTTCGGGCGCGCCATTCAAGCTGTTATTTTTCATTGGCTTTTCCTTTCTTCGCCGCGCGCTTCACCGTCCGGGTTTGCAGCCGGTTTGCAGATTTCGTTCTTGGTGAGTTCTCGAACTTGGCAATCGCGCCTTCCGCCAGCGTCTTGGTGCGGGCGAGGTAGCGCTCGAGGATTTCGTGGATTCGCTTCAGGGAGTGTCCGGTGATGGCGGCGATCTCCTGCGGCGTGCAGCCGGCCTCGGACAGCATCGTGATGGCAGTCCCGCGGAGGTCGTGGAAATGCAGGCCGACCGGCTCGCCGCCGTCGACCACCACCGCGTCGAGCCCGGCCGCCTTTGTGGCGATCTCCCACTGCCGGGCGAAATAACGCTTCTGGAACGCCTTACCGGTCTTGGTCGCCAGGATCAGCGGCGACACCCGCTTCAGCTTGTCCAGCATCGTCCGCAGCGCCTTGGTGCACGGCACCCTCACCGCCGCGGCGCGCCGGCCACCGCGGTTGTTCTTGGCAGGCCGCACCGTCACCGCCTTGCCGTCGTAGGCCGACCACGGCATGTGCAGGATGTCACCCTGCCGCTGGCCCGTGTGCAAGGCGATGATCAAGGCCCGCTGCAACTCAACCGGCGCCACCTTCATGAAGGCCGCGACGTGTTCGGGCAGCCAGATGATCTCGGCACGGTTGGAGTGATAGAGCCGGCGGAATCCCTTGACGTGGTTGTTCAGCAAATGGCCGCGCTCGACAGCCCAGGTCAGCATCGCCGAAACGACCGACAGCCGGTTATCGGCCTCGCGCGCGCCCGATGCCCGCGACACCTTCTCCCGCCAATCAAGGAAGTCGCGGCGGACGCGAGGATCTTCCAGCGCCTCCATCGGCATGTCGCCGAACTCGACCTCGACCGTCGTCAGCATCCGGCGATAGTCGGCTTGCGTGCTCGCCGCCAGCGCCGCGAATTCATCCGAGCCGGTGTACTTCCTGATCAGGCTGTTCAGCCGGCCGGCGTGATAGTCGACGATCAGCTTCTCGGCTTCCGCGAAGTCGATCATGAACTCGGGCGAGCCGGGCTCGCCGCGCAGTGGGCGCTTGGTTTTTCTGTGGTACCAATATCTCCGCTCGCGCGGTGTGCCGCGGTGCTTGTAGGTGCAGAAGACGCCCTTGAGGTTAGCGCGCACCACGTCCGCTTCTCCAATCATCCAGCGGCGAGCTGGCGGCGACGGCCGGCCGATCGGATTCAGCCTTGATGATGATCTTGCCGCCGGGTGTGATCTCGACGCTCTCGACCTTGATGCCGGCCGCCATCGCGCCCTTGACGGCGCGGGACACGTCGCCCTGTTTGAAGGTCTGCTGCAGCCGCGCCATCGTCGCGATGTCCCGAGGTCAGATTGTTAGTTCAGCGCCGCCGCAGCGGCGCCGGTGATGTCGAAATCGCCAGGCGCCCGATCGGCGGCGCAGCCGTGAAGCGGACCAAGTTTCTGTGCCGCCCATCTGTCGAGTTCGGCGAGCGGATAGAGCGCGGTGCGGTTCACCCGATGGAAGCGCGGGCCGCCGCCTCGGCTCGCATATTTTTTCAGCGTCGTCGCAGCGCATCGCAGACCGTAACGTTCTCGCAGGTAAGCGGCCGCGCTGGCGCGGCGGAGGTTCTCAGTGCCGGGGCGCTTCGCATCCATCGCGCGTCCTCACCGCCCTCGCTTGAGCCAGCGTTCGCGGCTGTGCTGCCGCGCTTTGTCCGCGGCGACGTCGACCTTCTTCGGCGCCGCTACTGCTTTCGGCGCGCCATCGGCCTGCGACAGCAGCGGCCCGAGCTGGGCTTCGCCGAAGGCGTCGAGTTCGCCAAACGGGTACAGCATCTTGCCGCCGTAGATGTAGAACCGCGGACCTTCGCCGGCCGCAGCGAGCTGCTTGAGGTCGATTCCCTTGAGGCACCAGTTATTGCGCAGATAGCTCGCCGCTGCGGTTAGCTCCAGCACACCTTTGCGGTTCGGCTGCCAAGCCTGCTTGTCGTCGCTCATCAGATCACTCCTCGCTCTTGCTGGCGCGGCTGCCGGTCTGCCGATCGCGACCCGCGGTGTGGCGGATGATGCCGTTCAGCGTCACCATGAAAAGAATGTCGCTCTCGACCGTGACCGACGTGATGTGATGTGACAGCAGCGCTTTGAGCATGAGGCTCTTCGAAGCGTCAGCCTCGGGCATCGAGACCGATAACTTGCCATTGTCCTGCCGAACGATCTCAACGCGATGGTAGTCCTGAAGGCGGTCGCTTTCGAATGTGTACTCTTCGATTCCGGTCGCCTCATTGAGGGACGGTTTGAAACGCTCCATGAACCCCTCAACATAAGGCACGAAGCTATCGATCAGGCCGAACGCCTCACTGGGCTTGATACCGACCCGGCCCAGCTCCATCACGAACCGCATGCCGATGATGCCGCTGCCGGACCACACCGACTTGAGGTGCTTGCCCCGCCGATCAGCCAGAGGCTGCGCGCCCTCATCGGGATCGACGTCGAAATAACCGCGCGCCTTCCAGTTCTGCAGCATGCCCTGGTTGAGGCCGGGAACGAGCTCCAGCACGTCGGCTTGCCGGAAACAGAAATCTTCGTAGAGGTCATCGAGGGTCATTCCAAATCAATCGCATGATAAACAACCTTCGTCAAGGTTCTCTATCGCGCGATGCACAACTCTCGAATGTGACCAAAATCCTATCATGCAGCGTCACGGTCGTAAACCCTGAAGCAGCGCGGCCCTCGCGAGCCGCGCCGCCCGCCAGGACGGATCAAGCGTAGTAAATCGCCTCGCAGACAGCTCGATCCCGATGCGACAGCACATCCGCAGCGTCTTCCTCGACAGCGCCGGCGAGATAAGGCGCGAGGGCTTCCAACGCTCGGATAACCATCTCGGCTTCGTGGTTGAGGTCGTCCGGCGTTTCATCCACGCCGCTGGCGAGCTCATTGAGCGATAGCAGCATCAATGCGCCTGATTTGTTGATCGAAGCGGGCAGCCGCTCGATCTCGGCTTCGATCAACCAGATCGTTTCGAGAATCGGGCGTGTGGTGTCTTCGTAGTCCGTCACTGCCTTTTCCGCCGCCTCCCTGGTGCAGCCAGGCGCATCGTCGATCGCGTGCCAGATCGCGGCGGCGGCGTGGATCTGCTGGGTCAATTCCCGACGCCGCAGCCACAGCGATTCGAGCGCAAGTTCGGCAGCGCCAAGCGGCCGACGGCCGTCGCTAGCGATCGAAGGTGACGCGATGGCGGCAATAGGTGCGGCGGTTGTGGCAATGGCGGCGATGGCGGTCGTCATGAGCAATCTCCGAGATACGCGTTCACAAGGCCCGGCAGAGGCGCCAGACGCGGCCTTGGTGCCAGACGAGCAGCGGCCCGTCGCGGGCAGCGTCAACGAATGGTTAACCATGCTGAGGGTGGCAGCGCGATGCTGATCCATGATGCCCCCCTAGTGCCGCAAGCGGGCGCCGGCCGCCGCGCAGATCAGCGCGTCGACATCGCCGGTCAGGACGAAGGCGGCAAAGCTCGGATGGTCTCTCAGGAAATCGAGCGTTGCGGCTTCGCCGGGCGCGGCGTCGCTGATCCCTTCGGCGATGATCGCGAAGAATGCCAGGGCACGGTCGGCCTCGACACGGTCGAACGCCGCGCCGTCGCGCTGTTCGAGCACGGCAGTCACGCGCAGCAAGCGCGCCATGCAGGCAGCCGCGACGGCGCGATCACTGCCGGCCGGTACCGGCGAGCGGTGACGGATGCGAGTTTCGGAGACGAGACGGAGCCCGCGCGGCGGGCACATTGGGTGGTGAAGGGTCATTGGTGGCGCTCTCGGAGTTCGGCTTTTCAGGGCCGCGCCGGTATCGGACCGGCAGCCGGGAGCTGAAAACTCGCCGAGAGACGAGCGGCGGTGCCTTTAGGCTTAGTGCCCTGGACATCGCCCGATGCTTTCGCACGGGCATTGCAACGCCCTCCCGGCCATGTCAGGATGGCCAGGTTCGAGCGCACGCCAATGCGCCTCGTAATTCGACCGCTGCCACGACGCTGCCAGGCGTCAAGGCAATTCCTGCCAGGGAATGCGGTCTATCTCGGTCCGGGTTTTCAGGCCCGCGGACAACCTGATCTGATTTGGTTAAAAACTCAACCCCGATCTTCGGGGCGCTTCGGCGCGCGTACTCCCGGCCTTGCATTGTCACCGTTGATCATCTCTGCCAGCTCACCGAATCTCTCGATCTGCTCGACCTCTGGCAGCTTCATGAACGCGGCGACGCCATCCACTCGCTTCTGTTCTGAAATCGCCTGCTGATCTGGCAACAGTTCGGCCGGCGAGCGGCGCCGGAACATGCCGGCGAGTCTGGTTAGCAAGTTCATCGCCATGGGTTGGGCGTCTTCGGGCAGCTCGTCTCGCCACAAACGAACGGCACAGCCAACCTCTCCCGGATCAGGATCGCACCCACGTCCTCGCCGCGGGATTTCAGCACGCCGCAATAGCGGCCAAAGTTGCAACCGAAGGTCCCTTCGGTGCCCACGCGGCAGGCGCAGCGGACCGTCGTGTAGTCGAGGCCGCCAGCTCGTACCAGCGCGCGCAAACGCGCCGTGGCCCTACCTCCGATCTCGCGCTCAGTCGCGTTCTTCGCGCGCCGCGTCTCTGGCGCATTGAAGCCGACAAGCCGATGATCAGGCTTGTGGCCGTCGATCCGAATCGTGTCCCCGTCGATCACCCTGATCCGCGCCGGGTCGATCGGCTCGGCGGCGGCTGCACTCCCGACTAGTGTCGCGATCAGCATCAAGATCACCCGGATCATTACTTCGCCTCGGCTTCATCATCGGCGTCGGCTTTTCCGCCACCGCGGGTTTGCACATTCTCGGCGGTGCAGTGCTTTTCAGGCGGAACGCCGCAGACCCGTCGAAACTGAGCCCATCCGACACACTTTCCGTTGGGGCCTCGATAGCCGGGCCCGCCGCGGTCACCACACCCTGCATTGGCAGTAGTCGCTATCACCAAATTGATTAGTAGCGCATAGAAGCCACAGCGCTTCATGACGCGACTTCTTCAACGATCGTTTTCGACCCCCGAGTGAGCAGCGCGAGCATCCCGAGGATGACGTCGCCGAGCCCCCACATCATCAGCAGTGCTCCGCTTCCGATGGTCCCGCCGATGGTCTTTCCAAGACGTTCCGCCTCGGTTGCAGCATCCGGCTGCGCCAAGATCGACCAATAGCTGATGAGCCACATCAACATGATCGCATTGAATGCGAAGAAGAGGATTAGAAAGACCCAACCAAAAAAGCCCCGCTTGCGAATCTCGCGACGAACGATTTTGCCCATGATACCCCCCGAAAATTCTAGGACTATCACAGGTTGTGTTGCAATTTTCAACAACCACATACCGGTGCGCTGGCTCTCACCAGGCTCACGCCTAACCGTCGATCCAGCTCGACCGGATCACCCGCGGCCGAGGTGCCGGCGCAAGCGCGAGTTCGGGGCTGCGCAAAGCCTCGGCGCGCGCGGCCCAGTTCGGGTTCAGCAGGTGACGCACCGCGATGGCATACACCACCGTATCAAGCGCCTCGGCGCGCCGGCCGGGGATCCGCTCGAAGCGGCGCACCGGCTGGCCGCGTGAGTAGCGCACCACCGCGCGCTCGCTGCACAATTGCTCGTACCAGCTCGCCGGCAACGTGTCGCTGAAGCGCACCGCGCCGGGACTGTTCAGCTTGGCGGCGAGATGGTCCTTGATCGGGTCGACGCCGACGATGAACAACAGCCCGCCTTGCGCCTTGCTCGACGATCGTTCGATGAACTGCCTTCGAAACCCCCCATCACCTTTGATCGCGAATACCCGTCGCGAGGCGCGCGGAAAGCAAAACCTATAAACGTCGGCTTGCGTCTCGCCGTCACCGGAATCGACCGCCGTCGCTTCGATCGGCAGCGTGCCGCCGAACGGATGGGCGAAGCGCGATTTGAGCAGTTCGTCGAGTTCGGCCCAGGTCGCATCGTCCGCCGGCCGCCCCCAGATCACCAGGCTCTTGAGGACGAACATCGTGCCGTCCTCTGCCCAGCCGAGGAGCGTCACTTCCAGCCGATCGCGCTGCACGTCGACGCCGGCCGTGATCAGCAGCACCGCCTCGGGCATCGCCTCGCACGAAAACGCCTCGGCGCGCTTCGCCAGCGCTTCGTCGTCGATCTCCTCGCCGCCATCGGCGCGGAAGCCCTGCGCGAGGATGGTGTTGACGAACACCTGCAGCGTCGTCCGGTCGCCCTTCGCCGCGACGAATTCGCTCGCGAGCTTTCCCCACGATGCGTTCGGCAGTAGCGACACCAGCGCGTTCAGCCGGAAGCCGGCGTGGCCGATAACCTCGGGCGCGTTGGCGCGCCAGGCGCCGGCGTTGACCATCTCGGGCTTATGCCGCTCCGGCACGACGCTGCCGCATGAAGGGCAAACGTAGTATGCCTCAAGCGGCCGCCCTTCCGGCCATTGAATGTCCGACCATGCGATCTCGTGCGGGTCGTGGCAATCGAAGCACGGCACCTCGAAAATGCGCCGATCACTGAGCGCGTAGCTGCGCAGGATATAGCTGCTGCCGTCGAATGTCGGCGTCGAACCAATGACGATCTTGCGGTCGGCAAACGACAGCGTGCGCTTTTCCGCCAGCGCGATCGGCGGACCTTCGGCGGTCACCTCCATCCCGTCAGCTTCATCGACCAACAGCACGCGCGCGGTGTGCCGGCGAAGATTGCGCGGCGCCTTGGCGGCGACGATCTTCAGCGAGCCGCCGGGGAAGCGGCGGGAGAGGATTGTATTGCGGCCTGACTCGTCCTTCGCGTCGCCGAGGGCATCGGCGAGCGCCGGCGACGCCGAGAAGATCGGCTCGATCTCCGAAACCATATAATCTCGGCAGTCCGCCTCTGTCGGCAGCAGCGCGAGGATCGGCGCCGGGTCATTGGCGACGAAGGCGCCGAGCGCGCCGGTGAGAAGTGTCGTGAACCCGACCCGGACCGGCTTGACCAGCGTGACGCGTTCGATGGCGGGATCGCCGATCGCATCCGCGATCTCGCGCTGGAACGGCCAGAGCTGCACCAAGCCCGGCAGCGATGAGACGCCGTGAGGAAGGTAGACGTTCTGTTCGACCCAGTCCGACAGGGTCAGCCGCGGCGGCGGCCGCAGCGATTCCAGCGCGCGGCGCTCCACTTCCTCGAGCGTGTCGCAGACGTCAAGCATCGGCCGGCCCCGCCATTTCCTCGAGGGCGGCGCGCAGCTCGCTATCGATCGCCGCGACATCCTGAGCCGAGAGGTTCGGGCAGGCCTGCCGCACGCGCGACGGCACAGCAAGGATCTTCGAGCGCAGGCGGCGAAGCACGTCCGACCACCGCGCCTCGACGTCCGTCGCCTTGACGTAGTCGCGCCGCAGGATCGCGTTCTTCATCGCGGCATGATCGGCCTGTTCGCGTAGCAGGCGCTCTTTGTGACTTTCCTTGCTTCGGTTACCGAGCGGCAGTTCGGTCTGTCGCTGCGCCACACTGCGGCGCTGGTCTACGTTCTCTTGGAACCACAGTTTCCCGCGCGCCACATCGATCTTGCCGCTCGACTCGACGGGCAGACCCTCCTTAATCATTTGCGAGACGCGACCGGGCGAGACACCGATCAGGCTTGCGAACCCGCTCTTGCTGAGTTCACGCGGCGGGCCGATCGGCTGGTCAATATCGAGCGCACCGCTGATCATCACCACCACCTCGCAAGTGCGGCCGGGACGCGGCTGCGCCCCGGCCGCCGTCGCGCCGCCCGGTACATCCGCGGCGCGGCGCAAATCGAAATCGGGCCGTCGCGCCCGATCAGATTGATCTCAGTTGGTGCCATCGCTGTAAGCCCCGCGCGACAATGCGGCTAGCTTGTTCGACAACGTGCGCTCGACGGCCTCGGCAATAGCTTCCGGCGACTGTCCGGGCGCGGCCTGGACGTTGTTCGTGATGTTGAAATGATTGACGACCCTCCCATTCTGCGCGCGGCCACCAGCCGCCGCGCGACTTTCCCGCAAGCCGTCCAGCGCCGTGGCGATGCCGTCGAGCTGTGGAGTCGGAAGCACCGGCGCTCGCAGCATTGGCGTGACCGGTGACGGCACCGCCAGCGCCTGTGCCTTGATCGCCTCGACCACCGCGCTCGTCCGTGACAGGTCCGGCATCCGCGCGCTGAGCAGCCGGGCAGTGTCGGCGGCGTTGATGATCCGTCCCGACTCGTCCGGCGTGAACAACTCTTGGCCCCGCTCGCCGACCAGATACGGCAGCCCGGCCCTCACCGGCCCGCCGGCCGCACGTGTGCCGGCCACAGCCGGCTTGGCCGCAGAGACTGCCCCGCTCACGGCAGAAGCGCCACCGAACGCGCTACGAATGCGGGAGGCGATGCTGCTGGCCCAGCCGAGCAGCGCCGCGGCCTTGGCCTTCATGCCGTCCCACAGGCTCTGGATCAGCGCCACGCCGGCGTCGTACAGCGCCGCGCCGCCGGCCTTGATCTTTCCGCCAAGTTCGGAGATTGCCGCCACCATCGGATCGGACATCATCCGCCAGGTGTCGGCTAGGCGCGGCCCGAGGCCTGACCACTTTGCGATGATCATATCCAATGTCGCCTGCATCTTATCGCTGAGCCCGGACCACGGCCCGGCGATCTTGTTGCCGGTCTGCCCCATCTTCTCCGGCAGCCTCGACCACGGCTTGGCCATTTCGTCGCGGGTCTTGGCGATCTCGGCGCGCAAGTCCAGCCAGGGCGATTTCAGCCGCTGCCACAGGCCGAGCACCTCGTCCCAATGGGTGTAGGCGTAGCCGGCGACGGCCACCAACAACCCCGCAAGAATGGTGAGCGGCAGCCCGATCGTGCCGGCCGCGATCCCGAGCGCGATCAGCGCGCCGCGCGCCACCGCCAGCGCGCCGCCCCACATCCACAACATCGCCCATTTCGCCGCGATGCCGGCGATCCGCAATCCGATCAGCGCCGCGCTGGTGCCGATCACCGCGCGGGTGAGTTCCGGGTGATCCTTGGCGAACTGCGACAACTTTTCGATGAACGGGTGAAGCGCCTTCATCGTGTCGTTGAGCGCTGGCAGCAGCGCCGATCCGATCGTGACTGACATGACGTTCAGCCGGTTCTTGAAGAGTTGCACCGCGTTCGCTGTGGTCGCGGTGCGGGCCTCGAATTCTTTCTGTGCCGAGCCGAGATATTTCGTCCGGTCGGCGACCATGCCGAGCACATCGTCGAGCAGCTTGACGTTGTCGATCAGCGGCGCGATGGCGCGGGCTTCATCGCCGAAGATCGTCGAGATCACGCTCGCCTGGAGGTGTTTCGGCAGCTTCGCAATCCGCGCCAGCACTGTGCGGAAGGTGCCGACCGCATCTTTTTGCATGGCCTTCGTCACACCCATCGACGTGAGGCCGAGCTGCTTGAACGCCGCCGCGGCGTTTTTGGTGATCTGGTCGCCTTTCGTCAAAGCGCGGCCGACGTTGCGGAACGACGTTGCCGCGACTTCCGACTCGGCGCCGGCCGCGATCATCGCTGCGCCGAGCGCCGCGGTCTGTTCGGCGCTGAAACCGTATTGCTTACCTTGGACGCCGACGCGCTTCATGTAGTCGATCAGCTGCGGAGCCTTGGCAGCGACATTGTTAGACAAGTAGTTCATCGCATCGGCAAGCGCGCTGGCTTGCTCGACGGTGTAGCCGAGGCCGGTCTTGATCTTCGCCATGTCGTCGCCGGCCTGCGCCGCGGTCATGTCGAACGCCGTCGCTAGTTTTGCGACCATTTCGGTGAAGGCAAGGATTTCACCTTCCTTCATACCAGCCGCGCCGGCGGCGGCGCTGATCGCGGCGAGGTCCTTAGCGACGATTGGGATGCGCTTCGACAACGTCAGCAGATCATCGCCCATCTTTGCGAACGACTCGGGTGTCTCGAAATCGACCACCTTCTTGACGTCGGCCATCGCGCTCTCGAAATCGATCGCCGCCTTGACCGGCGTGCTGATCGACTTCGCGAGAGCGTAGCCGGCCGCGGCAGCGCCGAGCAGTTGCGTTTGCGTCGACGCCAGAGCTGCAGCGTTGCGCACCTGAGCCGCGTTGATGCGGCTCAGGGCGCCGGAGATCGCGCGCGCCGGCCCCGTTGCGCGGTCGAGAAGTTCGATGATCAGTTTGCTGGTCAGGGTCGCCATCGTCTCAACCTCGCTTCGGAGCTTCCATGCGGAGCACGACGTTCAACGCATCGATGTAGAGCGCAAACCGATCCCAGAACATCTCTTCAACGTCCGGGATCGGCGTGTGCAGGTGTCGCGCCAGCATCGCCACCGCGACGCTTGCGATCACTCCTTCATCAGCGCCGCCAGCGCCTTGGTAAGCGCGCCTTGCATCATCTCCGCATCCGCGGCCCGCTGCTTCGCCAGCGACTTTCCCACGAGCGGCGCCGCCAGCTCCTCGAGCCGGTCGAAGTCGTCGTTGTCGAGTTCTTCGATCACCTGGATCGGCACGTCGGCCATCGACGCGTACACCGCGAAGGTCTTTCGGCTTTCGCCGTTGACCAGATCGGCAGCGACGCGGTCCTTTGCCTTCATCTTCCGCAGCGTGAGCGTCGGATAGGTCTTATCTCCGATCTTGATCGGCGCGGTCGGTGTGAAAGTAACAGTGGTCGGAATCACGGTCTCAGTAGTCATGTTTCACCTTCATGGTTGGAAGATTGCGGACGAACGAGGCATTGCGCTCAACTTGCGCGGCGATCGACCGGCTTGCGGTGATCGCCGCTGCGGCGCTGCCGGTGACGATCGCGCGTTCGGCGATCTGCGAGATCGCCAGCATCGGCGCGGCATAGCGCTCGGCGATCTCCGTCATCAGCCGCGCCCGCATGGCAAGGAAGTCGCGATTGCGGGCGACGGCGCATGCCGCAGGAACGATGCGTTGAGCAGCGGCGACCAGCGCCGCAACCTGTGCCGCGCTGGGCAGCCCAGTGGATTGGGTCGGTGGGTTGACGCGCAATTTCTTCGCTCCGCTGTTCGAGGATGATGCCGGCCGCGATTTGCTAGATCGCGGCCGGTGCGGGTGCGTGGGGACACAGGGGAGACTGTGCGGGATCTGCACCGTGATGGCGGCCAAGCCATCCCTTGCCGTGTCCGACGCACCTGACATCTCAACGGGGCGGGAGGCGCGTCGAACGCGAAGGCTGGCAAGGCCTTGGCAACCACTTCCCGCCCGGGCGGTTGTGCCAATGCTCACGCCTCATTCAGCGCGAGCACCAGCAAATTTGAGTAGCGATCACTCACGCTGGCGATTTCCCACCAAGGCGTGCCCCTGCGGTCGAGCCCGCGGACCTTGTCCTGTTTCTTCGGCATCGGCAGCGCGATGTGCGGATTGAGCGGATCGACATAGCTGCTGCGGTCGATGATCAGTTCGGCCTTGCCGGCGGACAGCCAGGTCGTAAAGCCAGCGCCAAGAGCGGAGGAGTGATCGCCTCCGCAATGCAAGATCGCAGTGATATCGACCGCAGGCCGCGATGGATCGACAACGCCGCTCTTCAGGAACGACAAGCGCACTCTCTCCCCGAAGAGCCGGCCGGTCGCTTCGTCGGCCTTCGCTTCGAGATCACGCCAATTCGTCATCGCCGCCGTCCCGCCGCGCTCAGATCGACAGCCGAACCGCGCCGGTCGCAGACGGATTCGCCGCCGGTTCGACCGCGTGGCCAATCGGGAGGAAGTCGGTCGCCGGCGTGCCGCCGTCATCGGCGGCCGTGGTGGCGACGCGGTTTTCGGCATCCCAGAAAACCGGAACGCCTCGCGTCCACGCTTGGGCCGACGTCTTGGGCAATGTGTAGATGCCCTCGGTGTTCAACACGACGTCGGCGCCGGAAGCGGCATCCGCGGCAGCAATGCCGAACAGCGAGCCGACCTGAACGCCGTCGCCGGACTTCACATCGGCGGGAGCTGGAACGGTGATGAGGTCACCGGATTGCACGAAATTTTTCATCATTCGATTCCGTTGCTGAAGGTGGGAAGGAAGGTGTGAACGCGGCGGCCCTGCAGGCTCGCGATGTCGCGATCGATTGCTGCGATCGCCGCGGTGATCTCGGCGACGGACCGATAGCGAACTTCGCGACGCGTGCCCCCGGTGTGAAACACCACCCAGAGTTCGCCGGATGCGCGAGCGGCGACAAGCGCCGCCCGCTGAGCCTGCAGTTCGTCGACCGTCGCCATGTTAGCCGCCGCTCGCCGGCGTGAGGTAGGCGCCGCGGAAGTCGACCGCGCCGGCGGCGAAGTCGAGCCCGGCGGCGACCTTGACCGCCTGCGTATCGAAGTCCCGTTCGGTGCGGACCTGCGGACCTTCGGCGCCACCGACGTAGCCGTACACCACGACCGGGGCGGCGCCCGGCGACGCGAAGATGTACCAACGATTGTCCGTGATCTCGGCGTCGACGATCAGCTCGGCGAAGCCGGCCCAGACGTTCACGTCCGCTGCCTTGGTTGCCATGACGGTGGCGAGCAATTGACGGGCCTCGACTTCCAGACTGGGGCCGACCACCAGGAACGCCGGCTGCAGATTGAGCGCGAGGCCGTCGAGCGACTTCTGCCCGCGAAGCGCGATCACCGCGGCTTCGACGCCCGTGGCGATCGCGCTGCCGCTGGCCGCCTTGTTGCCGTGGTCGGCATGGAACAGCGCCTTGCCGTCGGACAGATTGCCGTTGGTCTTGAGCACGCCATAAGCGAGGCGGTTTTCGTCGACCGCGGCGCGCATCGCGATCATGCTGGAGAAGTCCGACAGCGCCGACAGATCATCGTTGATCAACGCGCGCCGGCCGATTGCGATGCCGGTGCCGTATTCCTTCGCGGCGACCTTCTCGGCGTTCTCCGAAATGCTGCCGTACTTGACCTCGCCGTTCTCGGCGATCTCCTTGAACGCCGGGAAGTCGCCGACGCGCAGGAACTGATGGTCCTTGAAATCGACGAACGGCTTGCGCGCCGCCCATTTCCGGTAGGTCGGCGCCGCGACCTGATACTGCGCCAGCAGGGCCTTGTTCGCCGCCGCCGCCAGCAGCAGCGGGAAATCGCTGGTGCTGTGTGCGCCGACGGCCCGCTGCAGCAGCGCGTCCTGATCGCGAAGGTTGAGCCGGTCGCCGTTCGCCGTCGCCAGCTCGCCGACCATGTCGAGGATCCGGCTGCCGCGATATTCGATCGCGCGGCCTTCGATCTTGCACACCGCCGGCGCCAGGCGATGCGCCAGCGCGTCTGCCATCGCCGAGCGGATCGCGACCGGGTCGGTGTGGTCGGTGATGATCGTCGCGCCGGTGCTGCGGACCGAATTCGCCGCCGCCGAGCGCTGCGCCATCGCGGCGAGTGCCGCGGCGCGGACCGCGTCGAGCTGCGCTTCGCTGTCGATGTGCTGGTTCGCCCAGGCATCGCCGAGGCCGGCGGTGTTGGCGATGCTGCGGATTTCGACGTTGATCGCCGCGCGGGTCATGGTCTGTGCCGGCGTGGTGGTCGGAGCCGGCGGCGGGACGGTAACGGCCGGCGTCGTCGTGGTGGTGGTGGTGGTCTCGGGTTCCATGATCGGAAGGCTCCTGGTAGTTGCGACCTGATCGGCCGGGATGGCGACGAGAGAGGCTTCAAGCACTTCAAAGGCCGTCGCGACCTTTTCGCGCCGTTTCGTCCGCTGGTTGATGCGTTCCGCCCAAGCGGTCACCCGGTAGCCGATCGACACGCCGAACTTGATGCCGTCGCCGAGTTCGGCGGCGACCCGCTGCGCCATCGGTGAGTGGCGCGACAGCCGCGCCAGGCCGATCAGTTCGCCACGCACCAGCTTGACGTTGCTGACTTCGCCGAGCCGGCCGTCGAGTGCGAACCGGTTGTGATTGTCGAGCAGCGGCAGCAGCGGCGGCGCCATCGCGCCGCGCAGATCGAGCACTTCGTCGAAGGCGCCAGCGCTATCGAACCGCTCGACAGAGCTTCCGGCAGATAGCACCAGTTCGAACGTCCGCCGCTCGGCATTCCAGCTCGACGCGCGGATCGGCGCCTCGCGCGTCAGCAGATCGGGCGCATCAGTTGGCTGGCTGCGCGTCAACATTCGCGGTGTCCTTTCGTCGATTGGCGCTGAACACGAGCCCGAGGCTGTCCGCTCGCGCTTTGTCGGCGGCGATCTCGGCGTCGAGGGCTTCGATATCGAGACCGCGGCTAGCGACGGATTCCCGCCGCGACATCAACCCGCCTTCGATTGCGTCGAGTTCAGCTTGAACATCCTTGGCGGGATCGACCCATTGCTGCTTCGGCGTGATCGACTTGACCGGCAGCGCGGCAGCAACCGTGCCGGTGACGCGGCCCGACAGCACTTCCAGTGTCGCCCAGCGCCGCCACACCGGCCGCACCAGCTGGAATGAGATGACGCCGTGTTGCGTCGCTTCGATCCGGCGGCGCCACTCAACCAAGCCCGCGCGGATCGACGAATAGTTGACCTGTGAGAGGTCGCCGGTCATCACCACAGCCGGCACGCCGAGGCCGACAGAGATTTCGCGCTCTGTGATCTTGGCGAAGTCAATCACTTCCGCGCCGATGCCGGCAGGCGTGCTGAACTTGATGTCCTGCCCCGGATCGAGAAACTTGATCGTGCCCGGCTCCAGGCCGCCAATCAGTGCGGCGCCTGTTTGCTCGCCTTCGAATGGCGCGCCCGTGCCACTGCTGCTCGTGACGAAACCGGCGAGAGCCGCGGCGACCTTCTGACGGACCAACTGGGAGTCGCGCCAACTGTCGAGATCGGTGATCCGCAACAACACCGGCGCGAACCACGAAATGCCGCGGACCTGACCCGGCACTTCGGGACGAAACATGTGGATCAAGTCTTCGGCCGGGACGCGCGTAGCAGTGAGCTGCAGATGCGCGAACGGCATGCCGGGCCGTTCGGGCAGGATGTGATATGCGACCCGCCGGCCGGCGGCGTCGAACTCGACGCCTTGCACGATGCGCCGGCCGTCGCTCAGCTCGCGGTTGAGCGAAGGATCGACTTGCTCGGGATCGACCAAGCGAATCCGCAAGCGACCGTCGATTGTGCCGAGCACCGCGAAGGCTTCGCCGTCAATCACCATCCGGCGAACCATGATGGACTGGAGGCCATAGAAATCGGTCAGCCCGTCCGCATCGGCGTCATCGGTCCAGCTTTCAAATGCGATGTTGAGCGCAGACCGGACGGACTGATCAGCATGTGACGATTGCGGCTTGATGCCGGTGCCGATCAGGCCGGACACCCATGCCTCCACACCGGACGCCGCCAGCGGATTGCTGCCCGCGAGATACCGCGCCCGCCGCGCCAACGGGCCACGGGCAGCATGCATCGCCGACAGCATCACCGGCATCTCTGCTTGTCCGCGCCAGCGGCGGCCACCGCCGGCCCCGGCGTAGGAGCGCACGAACAAACCAAATTTCTGCAGAGCGCGTTTTAGCATGTCGACAGCCTTCGCAAGAAAGCGCTGCGCCGCAATGGTTTTTCACATTGCTCGCCGTTTTAGTCGGACCACTTTGGTGACGATGGGTGATTGACGGTGACGATGGGTGACCGAAACCCGAGACGATCCACAACGTCGCGACTGCAACGCAACGGGGCGCCCCCGCGCCCCCTCGCCCGAAGGGCAGGCGAGGTTGCAACCCTCGCGCTGTGCCAAAGGATCGGGCCGCCGATGGCCGGCTGGTTGAGAGAATTAGTACCGCATCGGAACCAATTCTTTCGGGCTCGGCGAGCTATGCAGAATGATCAATCCGAGCCCGTTCTAACGTTTTGATTTGAGCTATAAAATTTAACTCAGTGCTCGAAATCCCGCAGTCGAGCCCGCCCGCGATCGGGCTAGGCGGGGAAGGACCCGCCTAGCCTTCACAGGAGCCGGCCGGTGGCCTCGCCGGTCGGCACCGCGGTGAGGTGGTTCACCAAGGTCAGGCCGACGAAGAACATCACGCTCGACTGCCGCTTCGCGTAGCCGAGGTTCGACATCACCCGCGAGAACATCGTTTGCGTAAGTACGACATCCGTCCCGGTCGAATCGCACCATGTGCGATAGGCCGAGTAGAGAACGCTGGACTGCACCTGCGCCCCGGGCCGCCGCGCCGTTGCCCCAGCGAGGAAGCGCTTGACCTGATCGACATTGGCTTCGCCGGCGCGCGAAGCTCTCGCGGCTGGCTCGTCTCCCACCACCGCAGGCAAGCCGAGCTGGCGCCAGAGTTTCGCCGCCGCACGTCGGCCGAAAATCAAGCGGCATTCTCGCAGAAGCGTGAGCCGGTGTTGCGCGAACAGATCGATCAACTCGCGGTGCACCGCCGCCGACTGCGGGAGGTTCGCGAGAACACAGATCACCAGCGCCTGCTGCTCATTCAACCAATACTCGGAATCAGCGGTCCGTTTACCGGGAGCCGGCGCGCCGATGAGCGCGCCATAAGCAGCGAGCTCGACCCGGCGCCGATGGATGAGTTTCCGGATGTCGATCGGCTTTCCGTCGAGCGCACGCGCCAATCGCAGATCCGCTAACCGCGCGCGTCCTTCAATGACCTTCAGGTCGTCAGTCGTCAGCGTCATTTCACACCTACCTAAGCAGCCCAGTTTCAACTGATCGAGAAAATCAGATTCGCTTAGCTCAGGGAGGCCTCGTCTGCCTCTTGCGATAGTTTGCGATAGTTTTGCGATAGTTAGTTGTTGTGGTAGAAAGGTAGTTTGATAGATATATGAGATAGTTACTTGTGATTGAGAGACAGTAGAGCGGGTAGAGATAGTTTTTCCGTAACGCGCATGAGAAATTGTTCGCCAAGCTATGAACGACGCTGGCATTCTCCCCCACCCCTCTCTCATGCATATACGCGCGCGCGAAACTATCTCCACTCTCGCAACGACAAGAAAACGCATTGTGCCGCAATGACATCCGGCGAGAGACAGTTAGTTGCGTACTCCCGCAAACCCCCGCGACTATCGGTTGCCGATCTGCAACAGGTGGCGGGCGATCGGTAGTTGGTGGTGGTCTTCGCCATCGTGAGAGGGTTCGGACCGCCGCCGCGCCGATGCGCGGGGGAGCGGGGGACGCGGCCGTGAGGCTCCGCCGGGAGGTTTTCGCCAGCTGGCGATTTGCCCCACCGTGGGGCAAATCGCCCGATTTCCAAGTCCATCGCGCTCCGTCGCGCCACCATGTCGTGTGCCGGCCGCCCCGCACTAATCGATAGCCGTCGATCGCGGAGGTTACGGACGCGGCATCCGTAACCTCGGAGGTTCGCGGCGCCACACCGCAAACCTCCAGCCGCGGCTGGATGGGCCGCCGATCGTCCTGGATCGCTGGTCTCGGAGGTTTGCTGCACCACACAGCAAACCTCCCCACGTCGGGCAGAAGCGCCGTCATGGCTCACCTCGCTGGTGGACGATCACGACCCGCTGGAAGTCAGGCACGGTGCTGCGCCATGCGGCATCGAGATCGGCGTCGAACTCTAAGGCGATTCGATCACGGACGAAAGCCGTCGGTGCGGACAGCACGATCTCGCCGTCGGTATCGCTGAGCAGCGTCACCTTGGCGAACCATGCCGCGAAGCGGTCCTCCCCGATCCGTCGCCTCAGCGCCTCTCCTCCGGCTCCCAGCGGGCCGCTGGGGGCGCTGCGCTCCTGCTCCTGGTAACGGATGCCGTAACTGAAACCTCCCCCAGCCCCCAGCGGGCCGCGGGGGGCGCTGCGCTCCCGCAAGCTCCTGTCGATCGCCCTCGGCGGTTCAGCGGGCGCAGCGCGCGCCGTGGCGCTCGCGCGCGCGCGCCCGCGTAGTTCTATCTGTTCTATCTGTTCATGCCGCAGAGCTGTGCGGCATGGTGAGGGGGTGTTTTGCGGCACGGTCGAGGGGTCTTTTGCGGCACGGTGGCGGCCGGACCGGGCCGCAGAGCTGTGCGGTTCGGACCGTGCCGCAGATTGCGGCTCGGACATTTCTGCCACAGGCAGCGCAAGAAAATACACTAGGCCGGGCCACTGCCCCTTCACCGCCGGCCGCTTTTCGATCCGCACCAGCCCGAGCGCGGCGAGCTGCTTCATCTGCCGCTGGACGGTGTCGGTGCTTTGTTCGGTGTCGCGCGCCAACGTGTCTTGCGAAGGGTAGGACATCCCGGCGGCGTCCGCATAGTTCGCCAGCGCCAGCAACAGCGCCTTGCGGGCCGGTGATCCGGTGACCTGCTTTGCCGCCCATGCCGTCGCTTGCCAACTCATGGCAAGGCCCCGCGCAAAGTCAGCCGGACGTCAACAACGGTCGAGAAAAAGGGCTGGTATTTGCCCCGCTGGTGCATGCTCATGGCGAGTGCTCAGCGGTTTGCAATAGACCATCTAACCCATTGAAATCGTTTCCGCGGCCTGGTGGTCGGTTTGCAGCTTTGCCACGCAGAAACAAAGGGACAGGCTAGACTACGAATCTGGGGGTCAGAGGTTCGAATCCTTTCGGGCGCGCCATCAACTCGCTGATTGCCATCCGCGCTCCGCAATAGTTCCGAGCCCACGCGCTGAGCTGGGCAGGGTCTCTCTGCGTCAGAACGTCGTAACGACGGCGCTGTAACGACGGCGCTTGGCGGTAAAAGCCTTCGTCACCTCTCGTCTTTTCAGAGATTTTTGCCTGTTGACCCGCCGAGGGTGGAGGTCTGTTTGAGAGCTACGCGATCTTTTACCGGTCAGTGAGCGTCGCTCCGCTATTTAAGGGAGCTTACCTTAGCTCATTCCTTATTTAAGCCAAGCGGCAATTGTTTAAATAACGATCCGGCCGCATAATGGGGCATGTCAGAATCAGCCCCCAATCCTCGGCTGGGCCGCCTTGTCGAGACGCCCGTTGCCGGCGAAATCGTGCGAGCCTTCGTGCCGCCCTCATTGCCGCCAGAGCCGGCGATCGACGTGCTGGCCCTGCTGGAAAAACTGGGTCTGGCGGAGCGTGCTCTCGGGCGGTTGGACGGTATCACAATGCTGCTGCCGCGGCAGGAGCTGTTCCTCTATATGTATGTGAGGAAGGAAGCGGTCCTTTCGTCCCAGATCGAGGGGACGCAATCGACCCTATCGGATCTGCTCCGATTCGAGACCGAGGCGCAGGCGGGCCAGCCGATCGACGACGTCCGTGAAGTCTCGAACTACGTCGATGCCATGATGTATGGGCTGGAACGGCTGGAGGAATTGCCGCTCTCGTTGCGCCTGATCCGTGAGATGCACGCGCGACTGTTGCAGAGCGGGCGTGGCGGCACGAAGAATCCAGGCGAATTCCGGCGGTCGCAGAACTGGATCGGTGGTACGCGCCCGGGCAACGCGCTTTTCGTGCCACCGCCGCCAACCGAGATGGACGGCTGTCTCGATGCACTCGAGCGCTTCATGCACGAAGAAGGATCGCGTCTGCCCGCCCTCATCAAGGCCGGGCTGCTGCACGTCCAGTTTGAGACCATCCACCCATTCCTCGATGGCAATGGCAGGATCGGCCGCCTGCTGGTTACCTTGTACCTGTGCGTCAATGACGTGCTGCGTAAGCCGCTGCTGTACTTGAGCCTCTATCTGAAATCGCATCGTGCCGAATATTATCGTCTGCTCCAGGAGGTGCGCGAGCACGGGGCCTGGGAAGCGTGGCTGGACTTCTTCCTCACTGGCGTTGCGGACACGGCCAATCAGGCGTTCGATGCTGCTACCCGCATCGTCGATCTCTTCAAGGAGGACCGCGAGCGGATTGCGGCGGAGAGTGATCGGGCCGGCTCCGCGCTGCGTATCCATGATCTGTTTCAGCAAAACCCCTACCTGACGGCCAACCAGCTCGTTCAGAAGACCGGTCTCTCCGCCCCCACGGTCAATGCCTCACTCGCCGATCTGGAGCGAGCCGGCATCGTCGAGGAAATCACTGGGCGCAAACGAGGTCGCGTATTTAGTTATAGGCGGTATCTTGCCATCCTGAGCGAGGGAACCGATCCGCTCCCCACCACGGTCTGAAGACAAACTCGATATGCTCTGTTTTGGACGTTATGCGTGATCCGACACGCGAGACAGCGAAGCCGCATGATAGGCAAGCCGCCATCGATCTCGTGACGGCAGCGGAATCTACGGATTCAGTATGGACGCCATCTCATCGATGTGCGCATCGATCCGCGCGAGGATCGGTGTTGGGACAACGTCGCGTTCCGGCAGGGTCGACCATTTGTCGTGCGCGGCGGCTGCGGTTTCGGCCACGGCTGTGAGCACGGCTCCTTCCGGGAGGCGGCTGCGGTTTGCGAAATTGCGCCAGCGGTCCGGTGTTAGCGCCTTGAACGCTTTTTCGCCGGCGAGACTGAGCGCCAGCGCGTCTTTCGGCAGATAGGGGATGGTCGAAAGTACGTCGTATAGCGGTGACAGCTCGGGCGTCTGGCCGTCTCCGGGATAGAGTAGAGACCAATTCTTCAGGTGCATGTCGCCGTTGCCGGTGATCGCGATCAATGCGAGGCGGCGAACGAATTCCATCGCGGAATCCAGCGAGACGCCGCTGCTCAGCGCCGCAGCGATATTGTGATAAGCGGCGCCTATGTATTTCTCCGACGGATAGCGGCCGAACACCTGCGCGAAGTCTTCCATATGCACGCGTGTGCCGTCAGTGCCGCGGTCGAAGCGGCGGACGAGCAGGACCTTCCCGGTAGACATGGTGTTGAACTCTTCCGGGATGCCGGCGAACTCGGTCTTCTCGACGAGTTCGCGCGCCGGCACGGCCATCCCGAGCGCATCGGCCAGCGCCAGGATCGCAAACTCGTTTTCGGAAAATCCAATGTGTGTGAGCGAGGGAAACTTCGCGATGTATTGCCCTTGCGCGTCACCGACCGCGAGCGTGATCCCCCCGCCCTTTCCGGTGTTCTTCATCACCGAGAGCTTCATCTGAACGCCGGCGAGCGAGAAGCGCGCTTTGTTCGCTCCCGCAAGCTCTGGGTTGGCCGCTAAAGGAGTGTCGTCGCTTGGCAGCGCGCGCACCGCTCCCGGCAGGTCGCCGCCGAGCGCGGCCAGAAGGTCGAAGTCGTTTCCCGGCCTCACGGACGTTGCGTGGTGCCGTTCCATCGCCTCGCGTAGCTTCTCTTCGGGGAGCAGATTTGCAAAGAACGGTGGTAGCGCTCCGCGCACCGGTTTGGCGTCCCGCCGAAGGCCGCCGTCCGCCGAGCGCAGCGATAGGCTGAGGACCGGCGGATCGTTCATGCTGCGATACGCCGCCGAAAGGTTGAACGCGTGGTAATCGCCCGGCGTGCGGACAAGGGTGCCGACGAGAAGGTCGTTCAACCAGATGTCGAGCGACTGAATCCGTTCGGTGGCGAGGGCGGCGCGCTTCATGGCGATGCCTCGTCCTCGATGTCGGAGGTGAAGGCGGGGCGATCGTCATCGTCGTCGCCGGGCAGCAGCATCGATTGCACGGCGGGTACCATCGCTTGCGGGATCAGCATCATCTCGAGGCCGAGGGCGCGGGCGATGTTGACGAGGCTGGTGGCGCGGGCGGCAGCGGCACCGGTCTCGATGTCGCGATAGCGCGGGCGGCTGATACCGGCCCGGGCGGCGACTTCCTCCTGCGACAGGCCGGCGGCCAGCCGGGCGCTGCGAAGGCGCTCGCCCAACTCCTTGAGCATTGGCGACGGAGTTGATGTCATGATCTGTTTGCGGATCAATTTGAGCCTGAATGTTCCTTAAACAGATCATCGCGGAAAAGCAAGAAAGATCTGTTTACAGATCATCTTGCTCAAAATGATCCGTAAACATATCGTTTTGGTCCATGGCTGAAGCTCCCGTCGGACCACGGAATTGGCGCTTCTCTTTCGTCCCGCGTCCATCGCTTCCCTCACGCCCCGGCGGAACGGTTCGTCCGGGCCTCGCTTGCCGGCGTGGTCGAAGTTGGCTTAATTCGGGAAACGGGTCGGGGACGTTCAGCGGGAGGCTTCGGGCATGCAGCCGTTCAATGTGCTGTGGCTGCAGGGCGGGAGTTGCGGCGGGTGCACGATGGCGGCGCTCGACAACGGCACCTCCGGCTGGTTCGCCGAGCTCGCCCGGTTCGGCATCGATCTGCTGTGGCATCCGTCGCTGAGCGAGGCCACCGCGGACGAAGTGGTCGAGATCTTCGATCGGATCGTGGCCGGCACCCAGCGGCTCGACGCATTGGTGCTCGAAGGCTCGGTGCTGCGCGGGCCCAATGGCACCGGCCGGTTCAACATGCTCGGCGGCACCGGCCGCTCGATGCTGCATTGGGTGACGACGCTGGCGCCGCGCGCCGATTATGTGGTCGCCGCCGGCAGTTGCGCCGCGTTCGGCGGCGTGCCGATGGCCGGGACCAACCCGACCGACGCCAGCGGCCTGCAATATGCGGGCGCCGAGGCCGGCGGCGCGCTCGGCGCCGCGTTCCGGTCGCGCGCCGGCCTGCCGGTGATCAACATTGCCGGCTGCGCGCCGCATCCGGGGTGGATCTCGGAGACGCTGGCGGCGCTGGCGCTCGGCGGGGTCGACGGCGCCGCGCTCGACGATTTCGGCCGGCCGCGGTTCTACGCCGATCACCTCGCCCATCACGGCTGCGCCCGCAACGAGTACTACGAGTTCAAGGCCAGCGCCGAAGAGCTGTCGCAGCAGGGCTGCATGATGGAGCATCTCGGCTGCAAGGCGACCCAGGCGGTCGGCGACTGCAACCAGCGCGGCTGGAACGGCAACGGCTCCTGCACCAGCGGCGGCATGGCCTGCATCGCCTGCACCTCGCCCGGCTTCGAAAGCGCGCAGAACTTTCTGGAGACCGCCAAGCTCGGCGGGATTCCGGTCGGGCTGCCGCTCGACATGCCGAAGGCGTGGTTCGTGGCGCTGGCGGCGCTGTCGAAATCGGCGACGCCGAAGCGGGTGCGCGCCAACGCCACCTCCGACCACGTCATCGTGCCGCCGCGCACCGACGGCGGGCGCCGCAAATGACGCGGCGCGTCACGGTCGGGCCGTTCAACCGCGTCGAGGGCGATCTCGAAGTCCGGCTCGACATCGATGACGGCGTGGTGAGTTCGGCGGAAGTCACCGCGCCGATGTATCGCGGCTTCGAGCAGATTTTGCGTGGCCGTCCCACCCTGGACGCGCTGACGCTGGCGCCGCGGATCTGCGGCATCTGCTCGGTGTCGCAGTCGCTCGCCGCGGTGGCGGCGCTGCGCGCCGCCGAGGGCATTCGCGCGGCGGAGAACGGCGTGCTGTCGGCCAATCTGTGCCACGCCGCCGAAAACATCGCCGATCATCTGACCCACTTCTATCTGTTCTTCATGCCCGACTTCGCCCGCGACGCTTACGCGGCGCGGCCCTGGCACGGCGAGATCGCAGGCCGGTTCAAGGCGGTGCGCGGCAGCGCCGCGCAGGCGATGCTGCCGGCGCGGGCGCGGCTGCTGCAGATCATGGGGCTGCTCGCCGGAAAATGGCCGCACTCGCTGGCGTTCCAGCCGGGCGGCACCACACGCGCGATCGATCTCGGCGAGCGGGTGCAACTGCTGTCGATCATCGGCGACGTCCGCGACTTTCTCGAGCGCGACGTGTTCGCCGACAATCTCGACAATGTGCTGGCACTCGACAGCGCCGCGGCGCTGGACAGTTGGCGCGAGGGTCGCGGCGGCGATTTCGCCCGTTTCCTCGGTGTCGCCGATGATCTGGCGCTGGACCGGCTCGGCCGCATCGCGCTGCCGCTGATGAGCTACGGCGCCTATCACGAGGAAGCGGCGTCGTTGTTCGCGCGCGGCGTGTTCGATCCGGTGGAGGCGCGCGTCGCGGCGCTTGATCCGGAGGCGATCTCCGAAGACGTCGCCCATGCCTGGATGCGCGACACCGCGCTACGGCCTGCGGAGGCCGACACCGAGCCGGATGCCGACAAGCCGGCGGGCTATAGCTGGTGCAAGGCGCCGCGCTATGCGGGCGGGCCGGTCGAGGTCGGCGCGCTGGCGCGGCAGGCGGTCCATGGCGATGCGTTGATCCGCGATCTCGTCGCGCGCACCGGCCCGAACGTCACCAACCGGGTGATCGCGCGGCTGCTCGAGACGGCGAAGATCGTGTGCGCGATGCAGGGCTGGGCGCGCCGGCTCGATCTGCGCGCGCCGTTTCTGCAGCGCGCCGAGCGGCGCGGCGAAGGCGCCGGCGTCGGCCTGATCGAAGCCGCGCGCGGCAGCCTCGGCCATTGGATCGATCTGTCGGGGGACAAGATCCGCCGCTATCAGATCGTCGCGCCGACCACTTGGAATTTCTCGCCGCGCGATCAGGGCGGTGTCGCCGGTCCGCTCGAACAGGCGCTCGCGGGCACCGAGGTCGGCGACGAAGGCGCCAAGTCGGTCGCGGTGCAGCACGTCGTGCGCTCGTTCGATCCGTGCATGGTGTGCACCGCACACTAAGGCCGATCGCGCGCATCGCCTGCGGTCACGCGCTTGTCAGCATCGCAACCGGCTTATCACCTGCGGTGCCCGCGCGCGGGGATCGCGCGTCGCGTGAGCTTGGTATCTTTACCGGCGCTTTCAAACACTTGCGCGCTGAGCTGGACGGCTGAGCAGCGCTGGCATGGTTCTTGCGAACACCTCTCGAACAGCGAAGCCGACACAGACTTCGCACGCGGCGAGGACACCAAGGAGCCATCATGGGCGCAGCGACCGAAACCTTTTACGAGGTTATCAGGCGGCAGGGCATCACCCGCCGAAGCTTCATCAAGTTCTGCAGCCTGACGGCGACCAGCCTCGGACTCGGCCCGATCGGCTCCAGCCAGATCGCCAACGCCCTGGAAACCAAGCCGCGCATTCCGGTGATCTGGATGCACGGGCTGGAATGCACCTGCTGCTCGGAGAGCTTCATCCGCTCGGCCCATCCGCTGGTGAAGGATGCGGTGCTGTCGATGATCTCGCTCGATTACGACGACACCATCATGGCGGCTGCCGGCCATCAGGCCGATGCGATCCTGCAGGAGACCCGCCAGAAGTACAAAGGCCAGTACATCCTCGCGGTCGAAGGCAATCCGCCGCTCAATGAAGACGGCATGTTCTGCATCGACGGCGGCCGCCCGTTCGTCGAGAAGCTGAAAGAGATGGCCGAGGACTCGATGGCGGTGATCGCCTGGGGCGCCTGCGCCTCGTGGGGCTGCGTGCAGGCCGCCAAGCCGAACCCGACCCAGGCCACCCCGATCGACAAGGTGATCAAGAACAAGCCGATCATCAAGGTGCCGGGGTGTCCGCCGATCGCCGAAGTGATGACCGGCGTGGTCACGTTCGTCACCACCTTCGGCCGGCTGCCGGAGCTCGACCGCCAGGGGCGGCCGAAGATGTTCTACTCGCAGCGCATCCACGACAAATGCTACCGCCGGCCGCATTTCGATGCCGGTCAGTTCGTCGAGGAATGGGACGACGACGCGGCGCGCAAGGGCTATTGCCTGTACAAGATGGGCTGCAAGGGCCCGACCACCTACAACGCCTGTTCGACGGTGCGCTGGAACGGCGGGGTGTCGTTCCCGATCCAGTCCGGCCACGGCTGCATCGGCTGTTCGGAAGACGGCTTCTGGGATCAAGGCTCGTTCTACGACCGGCTCACCACCATCAATCAGTTCGGCATCGAAGCCAACGCCGACAAGATCGGCGCGACGGCGGCCGGCGTGGTCGGCGCCGCGATCGCGGCTCATGCCGCGGTGACCACCATGCGCAACCTGTCGCGCCACAAGGAAGTGCCGAACGGTAACGGCAACGGCAAATCCAACGGCAATTCGAACGGCGCGTCGGCCTAAGTCGGGATCAGCAGCATCATGACCAACGTCACCACTCCCAACGGCTTCAAGCTCGACAATGCCGGCCGCCGCGTCGTGGTCGATCCGGTGACCCGGATCGAGGGCCACATGCGCGTCGAGGTCAATGTCGACAGCAACAACGTGATCCGCAACGCGGTGTCGACCGGCACGATGTGGCGCGGCATCGAGGTGATCCTGAAGAACCGCGATCCGCGCGACGCCTGGGCGTTCACCGAACGGATCTGCGGCGTCTGCACCGGCACCCACGCGCTCACCTCGGTGCGCGCGGTGGAGAACGCGCTCGACATCAAGATCCCCGAGAACGCCAACACCATCCGCAACATCATGCAGCTCACGCTGCAGGTGCACGATCACGTCGTGCATTTCTATCATCTGCACGCGCTCGACTGGGTCGATATCGTGTCGGCGCTGTCGGCCGATCCGAAGGCGACCTCGACGCTGGCGCAGAGCATTTCGTCGTGGCCGCTGTCGAGCCCCGGCTACTTCAAGGATCTGCAGACCCGGCTGAAGAAATTCGTCGAGTCGGGCCAGCTCGGCCCGTTCAAGAACGGCTATTGGGGCCACCCGGCCTACAAGCTGCCGCCGGAAGCCAATCTGATGGCGGTGGCGCATTATCTCGAGGCGCTCGATTTCCAGAAGGAAATCGTCAAGATCCACACCATCTACGGCGGCAAGAACCCGCATCCGAACTGGCTGGTCGGCGGCGTGCCGTGCGCCATCAACATCGACGGCACCGGTGCTGTCGGCGCCATCAACATGGAGCGGCTCAATCTGGTCTCCTCGATCATCGACCAGATGGTCACCTTCGTCGATCAGGTCTATCTGCCGGACGTGCAGGCGATCGCCTCGTTCTACAAGGACTGGACCTTCGGCGGCGGGCTGTCGGGCAAATCGGTGATGAGCTACGGCGACATCCCCGAACACGCCAACGACTACTCGGACGCATCGTTGAAGCTGCCGCGCGGCGTGATCCTGAACGGCAATCTCAAAGAAGTGCTGCCGATCGATCTCGCCGATCCCAATCAGGTGCAGGAGTTCGTCACCCACTCCTGGTACAAATATCCGGACGAGACCAAGGGCCTGCACCCGTGGGACGGCGTCACCGTGCCGCATTACGAGCTCGGCCCGAAATCGAAAGGCACCAAGACTCGGATCGAGGCGCTCGACGAGGAGGCGAAATACTCCTGGATCAAGTCGCCGCGCTGGAAGGGCAACGCCGTCGAGGTCGGGCCGCTGGCGCGCTACATCATCGGCTACGCGCAGAACAAGGCGGAGTTCAAGGAGCCGACCGAGAAGCTCCTGACCGATCTCGGCCTGCCAGTGACCGCTTTGTTCTCGACGCTCGGCCGCACCGCGGCGCGCGCGCTGGAGGCGCAATGGGCCGCGCACCAGCTCCGCTACTTCCAGGACAAGCTGATCGCCACGCTGAAGGCCGGCGACAGCTCGACCGCCAATGTCGACAAATGGAAGCCGGAGACCTGGGCCAAGGACGTCAAGGGCGTCGGCTTCACCGAGGCGCCGCGCGGCGCGCTCGGCCACTGGGTCAAGATCAAGGACGGCAAGATCGACAACTATCAGGCGGTGGTGCCGACCACCTGGAACGGCAGCCCGCGCGATCCCAAGGGTGGCATCGGCGCGTTCGAGGCGTCGCTGCTCGACACTCCGATGGCCGATCCGAACCAGCCGCTGGAGATCCTGCGGACGCTGCATTCGTTCGATCCGTGCCTGGCCTGCTCGACCCATGTGATGAGCGAGGACGGCCGCGAGATGAGCAAGGTCACCGTGCGCTGAGCGCCAGCCGGAGGAACCGACGATGACCACGGAGATTGCTCGGGTCCAAGGCGCGCTCGATTCGGCCGGCGAACGCGCGCGCTCGCTCCAGACCGTCTATGTCTACGAGGCGCCGGTACGGCTGTGGCACTGGGTCAATGCGCTGTTGATCCTGGCGCTGTGCGTCACCGGTTACTTCATCGGCACGCCGCCGCCCTCGGTGCCGGGCGAGGCGTCGGCCAACTTCCAGATGGGCTATATCCGGTTCGTGCATTTCGCCGCCGGGCAGCTCTTGATCGTGTTCTTCCTGATGCGAGTCTACTGGGCGTTGGTCGGCAACAAATATTCCCGTCAGCTGTTCTTGCTGCCAATCACCAACAAGACCTGGTGGTGGGGGATGCTGTACGAGTTCAAATGGTACGCGTTCCTGGTCAAGGACCCGAAGAAGTACATCGGCCATAATCCGCTGGCGCACATGGCGATGTTCTCTTTCATGGTGTTCCTGGTGCTGATGATGGTCAGCGGCATGGCGCTGTATTCGGAGGGGCAGGGCATCGACAGCTGGCAATACAGGCTGTTCGGTTTCATGTTCTCGATCTTCACCAGCCAGACGCTGCACACCCTGCATCATCTCGGAATGTGGGCGATCGTGGTGTTCGTCATCATCCACATCTACGCCGCGGTGCGCGAAGACATCCTCAGCCGCCAGAGCATGATTTCGTCGATGGTCTCCGGCGAGCGCCTGTTCCGCGACGACCTGCCGGATTGAGTGGGATGGAAGTTGGCCTCTCCCCGTCATGGCCGGGCTTGTCCCGGCCATCCACGTCTGTCCAGCGGCGAAGTCGTCAAGACGTGGATGCCCGCGACGAGCGCGGGCATGACGGAGAGGACAGGGCGACCTGTCGGAGGTCTGTCGTGCGGTGTCGTCGCAATTGGAGGTGATGAGGGATATGTCCGTCGTTTCGCAGAACACTTCGTCATTCCCCCGCATCCTCGTCCTCGGCATCGGCAACATCCTGTGGGCCGACGAGGGGTTCGGCGTGCGTGCCGTGGAGGCGTTTCATCGCGCGTTTGAGGTGCCGGACAATGTCACGGTGCTCGATGGCGGCACCCAGGGGCTGTATCTGGTGAACTTCCTGCAGGAGCACGATCATCTGTTGGTGTTCGACGCGATCGACTACGGCCTGCCGCCCGGCACGCTGAAGCGGATCGACGGCGACGAGGTGCCGAAATTCACCGGCGCCAAGAAGATGAGTCTGCACCAGACCGGCTTCCAGGAGGTCCTGAGCGCCGCCGATCTGCTCGGCGCGGCACCGCAGCGGCTGACGCTGATCGGCTGCCAGCCGCAGGATCTCGAAGATTGGGGCGGCGCGCTGACGCCGCCGGTGAAGGCACGGATCGCCGATGCTCTGGCACTGGCGTGCGACATTCTCGGCGAATGGGGCGTCGCGGTCGCGCCGCGCGCGGTCCCGCTCGATCCGGCGCACGGCCTGCTCGGCCACGACATCGATCACGACAGCTACGAACGGCGCGCCGATCCGGCGACGACCACAGTCCAGGGATGAGGGAGGAAACGTCATGACCCGATTGATCCGCGCCGCTGCGCTCGCGAGCCTTGCCGTGTGTGTGCCCGGCCTCGCCGAGGCGCATACCGGCGTTCACCTGATGACCGCCGAGGGCGCGGCGGCCGGATTCGCGCATCCGTTTCTCGGTCTCGATCATCTGCTGGCGATGGTCGCGGTCGGCCTGTGGGCAGCGTCGCTCGGCGGCCGGGCGCGCTGGCTGGTGCCCGGAAGTTTCATCGCGCTGATGACGCTCGGTGCGATCGGCGGCGCCAGCGGCCTCGCGCTGCCGGCGGTCGAGCCAATGATCGCGCTGTCGGTGATCGCGCTCGGCGTGCTGGTGGCGCTGGCGGTGCGGGTGCCGACGGGCGCGGCCGCCGCCGTGGTGGCGCTGTTCGGCGTTTTCCACGGGGCCGCGCACGGCGCCGAGATGCCGGCGCTGGCTTCGCCGCTCGCCTATGGCCTCGGCTTCGTCGCCGCCACTGCGCTGCTGCACGGCGCAGGTCTCGCGCTCGGCGGATTGCGTTCGCGCCTGCCGACGTTCAGGCTGGCCGGCGGCGCGATTGCGCTCGCCGGGGTCGCCCTGGCGCTGCCACTGTAACGCCGGGGCCTCTTCGCGATGTGTGTCGGCGTCCCGATGACCGTGATCAGTACCGACGGCGCGTCCGCGCTGTGCGAGCGGCGCGCCGAGCAGCGCCTTGTCTCGACCGCGCTGATCGGCGAGGTCGCGATCGGCGACCGGCTGCTGGTGTTCATCGACAGCGCGATCAGGAAGCTCGATCCGGACGAGGCACAGCAGATCGATGATGCGCTCGACGGTCTCGCCGCGGCGATCGAAGGACGTCCGTTCGAACATCTGTTCGCCGACCTGATCGATCGCGAACCCGAACTGCCGCCGCATCTGCGGACCGAACGGCACTGAGATCCGCGGTCCAGCTTTGATCCCCGGTCATGCCCGCGCTCGTCGCGGGCATCGACGTTTCAAGGGGCTGCCAAATGGGGGCCCGGCCAAACTTTCGGCCGCGCGCGGCGCCGATGGGTGGCGGAAATTAAATATCCAGTTTCCGAAAATCATGTTTTCATCTGGCTCGGTCACTCCGCCGGATTGGTCTGAAATCGCCCGGTTTGACGGTAAAATCGGCTCTGTTGCTTGGTGAGATCGATTGGCACATGGCTTGCTGAATATCCGGTCAAGCAAGTCACGACCGATGAGAGACATCGGGACTGGGAGGAAACATGGGCGCTTCGCTCGCGCACGCTGCCGTGCGCAAGAACGCGTTGCCGATCGTCGATCAGGCGACGGTCGACGATTTCATCGCCGCCGCATCGGGCCAAATCACCGTGCTGTTCTTTCGCGGCGACACCGCGCGGTTTCCCGAAGCCAGCGATATCGCGGTGGTGCTGCCGGAACTGATCACCGCGTTTGCCGGCCGGCTGGTCGGCGCCGAGATCGCTGCCGGCGATGAGGAGGCCTTGATGCCGCGGTTCGGCGTGAAGGTGTGTCCGGGTATCGCGCTGGCGCGACCGGGCCGCAGCCTCGGTGCCATCTCCAAGATCCAGGACTGGTCGGTTTATCTGGCGCGCATCAATGTGCTGCTGGACGCCGATGCTCGCATCCTCGCGCAGGAGCCTTCGGCATGAGAGTGGGATACACCAGCGTCGAGGGTGGCGACGACATCGAAATGCTCGTGCTGCCGGTCGGCCATGATGGCGGCGAACGGCGCGGCCTGACCGGGGCCGGCACGATCGCGGCGCTCGCCACCCGCAGCGGCGCCGAGCTGCTGGAGCAGTGCCCGCGGCTCGCCGATCTCCTTGCCCAGCTCCGTCATGCACTCGCTGTGCAGCGTGCCGATGCGCCGCCGGCGCGGGTGCGGATCGATGGGCTCGACGAGGCCGAGCGCAAACTACTCGCCGATGTGCTCGGCGAGGGCGAAGTCTCTGGCATCGTTGCGCTGCCGGATCGCCGCGTCGCGCAGATCCAGGAATCGGTGTTCGCCGGGCTGTGGCGGGTGCGGATCGAGGGCGATGCCGGCCAGCGTGCCTACGACTATCTGGAGATCGGTGCGGTCCCCGAGATCGCCGCGCGCGCCGCGCTGGATTTCCCGGCAGCCGAGATCGCCATCACCGAGCCGCCCGCGGGCGCGATGAACGTGATGCCGGTGCTCGCCGAAATCAGCGAGCGCATGGCGGCGCACCGCGCCGGGGAGCCCTCGCACATCATCAACTTCACGCTGCTGCCGATGAATCCCGCCGATATGGAGCATCTGGTCGCGATGCTCGGCAGCGGGCCGATCCAACTGTATTCGCGCGGCTACGGCAGTTGCCGCGTGCTGGCGACCGGCGCCCGTCACGTCTGGTCGGTGCAATATCTCAACGCGATGGACACGCCGATCCTCGACACCATCGAGGTCGGCGACGTGCCGACGGCGGTGCGCGCCGCCGACGAGGATTTTCAGGATTCGGCGGAGCGGATCGGCGACATCATCGAGGCGTATTTCGCATGACCAAGTTCGAGAATCTCGGGCGGGTCGACGCCGACTCGCAGGCGCGGATGGAATGCGGCGTGTGCTGGACGGTGTACGACCCGGCCGAGGGCGACAGCCGCGGCCGCGCCGAGCCCGGCACGCCGTTCGCCGCGCTGCCGGACGATTGGTGTTGCCCGACCTGCGACGCGCCGCCGAGCAAATTCCTCAAGGTGGACGATGACCGCTGAGCCCGGCCCGGATCGCGATACCGAGGCGCGCGCCACTGGCGACGCGCTCGCCGCGGTGTATCGCATCGCCGATCGCGCGATGCGGGATCTGCCGATCTACAATCCGGCGCTCGCGGTCGCGGCGATCGGCTTCCGCGCGCTCGGCGATTCCGCGCTCGGCGTGGTGGTGACGCCGTGGTTCATGAATCTGGTGCGGGTGCCTGCGGATCGCGGCGCCGAAGCGAGCCCCGGCGCGACGGTGGCGCGGGCGATGCCGGCCGGGGTGATGGATTTTACCGTCGGCGTGCTCGACGGGTTCGGCGTGATCGAGAGCTGTTCCCTGGCGTCGCCGATGTTCGGCTTCGCCGATCAGCAGATCGCGGAGAGCACCGCGCTGGCGGCGCTAGCGGCGGTGCTCGATCCGGATTTCGCTGTCGATGCCGCGCCCGAAGCCGCCGCGGTCCCGCAGCCGGCCCCGGCGCTCGACCGTCGCCGCTTTCTGCGCGGCGCCCTGACGGAGCGGCGGCCATGAACGCCCTACCGCGCGAGGATCGCATTGCCGTCAGCGCCGAGCTGGCGCAGGGGCGCGTCGCGCGGCTCGAGATCAGCGCGCGCCGTCCGGTCGGCGTCGGCCGATTGGCGTTAAGCAAGCCGGCCGACGGGGTCGTGGCGCTGGTGCCGCGGCTGTTCGCACTGTGCGCCTCGGCGCAACGCGCCGCCGCAAGCTGCGCGCTCGCCGCCGCGCGCGGCGAGACCGTGCCGCCGGAGCGGATGGCGGCGCAGGCCGGCGCCGTGCTGGCCGAACGGTTGATCGAACTGCTGCGCGGCTCCATCACCACGTTCGCCGGCGATCGGCCGCCGACCTTCGCGCCGCAGCTTCGTGAGCTGATCGCCGCCGCCCGCCGGTTCGACGGCCGCAGCGCGCTGGATGCGGAGGCGATCGACGCCCTCGCGCACGGCCTCGACGCGCTAGGGCTGTCCGAGCACAATTTCGAGGATGCCGACGCCTACGGAATCTGGCTCGCCTCCGGCTCGCCGCTCGCCCCTCGGCACAGCGCCCGCGCTCCTTCTCCCCGCGCGCGGGGAGAAGGCCGGGGTGAGGGGGCGTCTCCCCAAAGCCGAGCGCCCGCGACTCCAGCTCCGGAGCCCGACTTCGCCGCGATCGCGATCGATCCGCTCACTGCCGACGATGACTGCGTCGTCGGAGAGCAGCTCCTGCAGCACGGCGCCTCGTTCGCGGCGCGGCCCGATCTTGCCGGCCGCGTGCCCGAGACCGGCGCGCTGGCGCGGCTCGCGGATCATCCGCTGATCCGCTCTGTCGGCACCGGCCTTACGGGTCGGTTGCTCGCACGCCTGATCGAAGCGCGCGAAACGCCGCGGCTTCTGCATGCGCTGCGCAGTGGCGACGCCGATGTCGCTGCCATCGTGCAGGCGACGCGGCTCGGCGACGGCGTCGGGCTCGGCGCGGTCGAATGCGCGCGCGGGCGGCTGCATCATCTGATCGCGCTGGATTCCGACGGCCGCATCGCGCGCTACGAGATTCTCGCCCCGACCGAATGGAACTTCCATCCGCAGGGGCCGCTCGCCCGCGCGCTGATCGGCGCGCCGCTGCACGTCACCGAGGCCGACCGGCAACGCGTCGTGTCGCTGGTCGCGGCCTTCGATCCTTGCGTCGGCTACGACGTTACGTTGCGTGAGGCCGCCGATGCATGAAATGTCGCTGTGCGAAGGGCTGATCGAGATCATCGAGCGCGAGGCGCGCGCGCAGAATTTTGCGCGGGTGCGGACCGTCTGGGTCGAGATCGGGACGCTCAGCCATGTCGAGCCGGAGGCGATGCGGTTCTGCTTTTCCGCGGTCGCGCATGCCGGGATCGCCGCCGAGGCGCGGTTCGAGGTGATCACCGTGCCGGGCGAAGCCTGGTGCATGAGCTGCGCCAAGACGGTGCCGCTGACGCAGCGGGCCGAGCCGTGTCCGAACTGCGGCGGCTATCAATTGCAGGTCACGGCGGGTGACGAGTTGCGGATCAAGGAATTGGAGGTCGATTGATGTGCACGGTTTGCGGATGCGGAGACGCCAGCGTGGCCCCCGGGCAGGCACAAGGCCACGCCCACCATCACGACCATGATCACTCGCACGGTCACGGCCACGATCATTCCCACGGCCACGATCATGAGCATCACCATCATCACGATCATGATCACGGTCATGACCATGACCACAGCCATGCGCATCACCACCACGATCATCATCATGATCATGACCATACGCACCCGGCCGCGTCGGGCAGCATCGACTTCGGCGGCGGCATCGCCGGCGTGCACGTCCCCGGCCTGACGCAAGCACGCGTGGTGCAGATCGAGCGCGATATTCTCTCCAAGAACGACGGCTATGCGGCCGAGAACCGCGCCCGCTTTGCGGTTGCCGGCACCTTCGCGCTGAACTTCGTCTCTAGTCCGGGCTCCGGCAAGACCACACTGCTGGTGAAGGCCATCACCGATCTGAAGGATCAACATCCGATTGCGGTGATTGAAGGCGATCAGCAGACCGCCAACGACGCCGAGCGGATCCGCGCCACCGGCGCACCGGCGATCCAGATCAACACCGGCAAGGGCTGTCACCTCGACGCCCACATGGTCGGCCACGCGCTCGAGCAGTTGCCGCCGACGCAGGATGGCCTGCTGTTCATCGAGAACGTCGGCAATCTGGTCTGTCCCGCCGCGTTCGATCTCGGCGAGGCCCACAAGGTGGCGGTGTTGTCGATCACCGAGGGCGAGGACAAGCCGCTCAAATACCCGCATATGTTCGCCGCGTCCGATCTGCTGCTGCTGAACAAGATCGACCTGCTGCCGCATCTCGATTTCGATCTTGCGGCGACGATCGAATACGCCCGCCGGGTCAATCCGAAGATCGAGGTGCTGACGGTGTCGGCCAAGACCGGCGAGGGGATGCCGGCGTTCTATGCCTGGATCGCCAAGCGCGCCGCTGCCGCCCGCGCTGCCGCGACCGCGGCCGAGTAGCGCGATGCAGCCCGCCGTCGCCCTGTTGCCCGATGCCGCTCGCGCGCGTGTGCGCGTGCGCGGCGCGGTGCAGGGCGTCGGCTTCCGCCCCTTCGTGTATCACCTGGCGCAGCGCTATCGGCTCGGCGGCTTCGTCGCCAATGATGCCGAGGGCGTGCTGATCGAGGTCGAAGGTGCGGCGCTTTCGGAGTTCATCGCGGCGCTGCGCCGCGAGGCGCCGCCGCTGGCGCGGGTCGACGCGATCGAGACAGAAGCCCTGCGCGCCCGCGGCGAGCGCGATTTCGACATCGCCGAAACCCGCAGCGGCGCGGTGACGACGCGGATCGGCCCCGATGCGGCGACCTGCGAGGCGTGTCTCGATGATCTGTTCGATCCCGCCAGCCGCTTTCACCTCTATCCGTTCGTCAACTGCACCCATTGCGGCCCGCGCTACACGCTGACGCAGCGCCTGCCTTACGACCGTGCCAACACCTCGATGGCAGGCTTCGCGCTGTGCGCCGATTGCGCGCGCGACTATCGCGATCCGGCCAATCGTCGCTTCCATGCCGAGCCGGTCGCCTGCCCGGCTTGCGGGCCGCGGCTCGATCAGCCGATCGCCGAGATCGTCGCGCGGCTGCGCGCCGGCGGCATCGTCGCGCTCAAGAGCCTCGGCGGCTATCATCTGCTGTGCGATGCGACCAACGAGACCGCTGTCGCCGAGCTGCGCCGCCGCAAGGGCCGCGACGCCAAGCCGTTCGCAGTGATGGTCGCCTCCGAGGCGTCGCTGGATGGTATCGTGATCGCGAGCGAAGCCGAGCGGACGCTTCTGAAGTCGGTCGCGCGGCCGATCGTGCTGATGCGGCATCGCGGCGCGCTGGCGCCGTCGGTGGCGCCGGGGCTCGGGGCGCTCGGCGTGATGCTGCCTTACACGCCGCTGCATCACCTGATCTTCCACGCTGCCGCCGGCTCGCCCGCCGGCCGCGCCTGGCAGCGCGCGCCGGTCGATCTGGTACTGGTCGCGACCAGCGCCAATGCCGGCGGCGATCCGATCGTGATCGACGATGCCGAACGCCAGCTCGCCGGCGTCGCCGATCTGATCGTCGGGCATGACCGCGCCATCGTGGTGCGCGCCGACGACAGCGTTGCGGCGATCATCGACGGCGCGCCCTCCTTCGTGCGCCGGGCGCGCGGCTGCGCGCCGCAGCCGGTCGCCCTGCCGCACGCGGTGCCGCCTGTGCTGGCGGTCGGCGCTTACTTGAAGACCACGATCACGCTGACGCGCGGCCGCGAAGCCTTCGTGTCGCAGCACATCGGCGACCTGGCGACCGCCGACACCGTCAGGTACTTCGAACAGACCGTTGATCACCTCACGCGCCTTGTCGGCGCCGCGCCGGTCGCGGTCGCGCACGATCTGCACGCCGATTTCGCCTCGACGCGTTTCGCGGACGGTCTCGGTCTGCCGCTGGTCGCCGTGCAGCATCACCACGCCCATGTCGCGTCGATCGCCGCCGAGCACGGGGTCGCCGCGCCGCTGCTCGGGATCGTGCTCGACGGCCACGGTGCCGGCAGCGACGGCGGCGCGTGGGGCGGCGAGCTGCTGCGCGTCGACGGCGCACGCTTCACCCGGCTCGGCCATCTGGCGCCGCTGGCGCTCCCCGGGGGCGATGCGGCTGCGCGCGAGCCGTGGCGGATGGCGGCGGCGGCGTTGGCGGCGCTGGGGCGGGGCGAGGAGATCGCCGCCCGCTTTGCCGATCAGCCGCGCGCGGCGGCGCTGGCCGCGATGCTCGCGAGCCATGGCTGCGCGACGACCACCAGCGCCGGCCGGCTGTTCGATGCCGCCGCCGGCCTGCTCGGGGTTTGCACGACACAAGGTTACGAAGGCCAGGCGGCCATGCAGCTCGAAGCGCTGGTGAAATGCCCGCGCGTGCTGGGCGGCGGCTGGGAGATCGGCGCCGGCACGCTCGATCTCTCGCCGCTGCTCGCGCAGCTCGCCGGGCGGCCGGACGTGCAGGACGGCGCCGAGCTGTTCCACGGCACGCTTGCCGCCGCGCTCGCCGATTGGGCCGTGCAGGCCGCAGAGCAGACCGGACTCACCATGATCGCGCTCGGCGGGGGCTGCTTCCTCAATCGGGTGCTGAGCGAAGATCTCGCCGCGCGGCTGCGCGCGGTCGGGCTGACGCCATTATTGGCCCGGCAGGTGCCGCCGAACGACGGCGGACTCAGTCTCGGCCAGGCGTGGATCGCCGGCCAACTTATTGCCGAACAGGAGACGCGCTGATGTGCCTCGCCATTCCCGCCGAAGTCGTCGAATTACTGCCCGACCAGATGGCGCGGGTATCGCTCGACGGCGTCAGCAAGGTGATCTCGGTCGCGCTGGTCGAAGGCGTCGCGGTCGGCGACTACGTCGTGGTCCATGTCGGCTTCGCGCTGACGCGGATCGATCCGGAGGAGGCCAGGCAGACGCTGGCGCTGCTCGCCGAAATGGGACAGCTCGCGGAGGCCGCGCAATGAAATACGTCGACGAATATCGTGACGGCGACGTCGCGCGCAGGATCGCCGCCGCGATTGCGCAGGCGGCCGATCCGGCGCGCAGCTATCACTTCATGGAGTTCTGCGGCGGGCATACGCACGCGATCTCGCGCTACGGCCTCGAAGACCTGCTGCCGACGAACGTGCGCATGGTACACGGCCCCGGCTGCCCGGTTTGCGTGCTGCCGGTCGGCCGCATCGACATGGCGATCCAGCTTGCGATGCGGCCGGAGGTGACGCTGTGTACCTATGGCGACCTGATGCGGGTGCCGGGCTCGCACAGTGCCTCGCTGCTGCGCGCCAAGGCGGCCGGCGCCGACATCCGCATGGTGTATTCGACGCTGGATGCGCTGGCGATCGCGCAGGCCGAGCCGGAGCGCCAGGTGGTGTTCTTCGCCATCGGGTTCGAAACCACCACGCCGCCGACCGCGCTGGCGATCAAACTGGCGCAGGCGCGGGGGCTCGGCAACTTCACGGTGTTCTGCAACCATGTCCTGACGCCGCCGGCGATCCGCGGCATCCTTGAACATCCCGATCTCGACGGCCAGCCCGGCCCAAAGCTCGACGGCTTCGTCGGTCCGGCGCATGTCAGCGCGGTGATCGGCTCGGATGCGTTCGCGCCGTTCGCCCGCGAGTTCGAAAAGCCGGTGGTGGTGGCCGGTTTCGAACCGCTCGACGTGATGCAGGCGATCCTGATGCTGATCCGGCAGGTCAATGACGGCCGTCACGAGGTCGAGAACCAGTACATCCGCGCGGTGACGCCGGAGGGCAATACGATCGCCCAGGCCGAAGTAAATGCGATCTTCGAGCTACGCGACAGCTTCGAGTGGCGCGGCTTCGGCGCAGTGCCGCTCAGCGGACTGCGGCTGCGCGCGGCGTATCGCGATTTCGACGCCGAGCAGCGCTTTGCGATGGCGGAGATCTCCGCAGCCGACAATCCGGCCTGCGAATGCGGCACCATCCTGCGCGGCATCAAACGGCCGACCGACTGCAAATTGTTCGGCACGCTGTGCACGCCGGAGACCCCGATGGGCTCCTGCATGGTGTCGTCGGAAGGCGCCTGTGCGGCGCACTGGACCTATGGCCGCTTCCGCGACCATGCGCGGAGGAACGTGGCATGAGCAGCGAAATCCGGCGGCGCAAGCTCGACCTCAAGAACGGCCGGGTGGATCTGTCGCACGGCGCCGGTGGCCGGGCGATGGCGCATCTGATCGGCGAGATCTTTCACGCCGCGTTCGACAATCCGATGCTGCGCGCCGGCAACGATCAGGCGGCGTTCGAAGTCGGCAGCGGCCGGATGGTGATGACTACCGACGGCTATGTAGTGTCGCCGCTGTTCTTTCCCGGCGGCGACATCGGCTCGCTGGCGGTGCACGGCACCATCAACGACGTCGCCATGGCCGGCGCCAAGCCGCTGTATCTGTCGGCCGGCTTCATCATCGAGGAGGGCTTCGCGTTCGCCGATCTGAAGCGGATCGCCGACAGCATGGCGGCGGCGTCGCGCGCTGCCGGGGTGCCGATCGTCACCGGCGACACCAAGGTGGTGGAGCGCGGCAAGGCCGACGGCGTGTTCATCACCACCACCGGTGTCGGCATCGCGCCGCGCGATCTGGTGCTGTCGTCCGACCAGGCGCGGCCGGGCGACAAGGTGCTGCTGTCCGGCTTCATCGGCGACCACGGCGTTGCTGTGATGTCGCAGCGCCAGAACCTCGCGTTTGAAACCTCGATCCAGTCCGACAGCGCCGCGCTGCACGAACTGGTCGCCGCGATGGTGGCGGCGGCTCCGCAAGGGCTGCGGGTGATGCGCGACCCGACCCGCGGCGGGGTGGCGGCGACGCTGAACGAACTGGCGCAGCAATCCGGCGTCGGGTTCCGGCTCGACGAGGACGTGATGCCGGTCCGGCCCGAAGTGGCGGCCGCGTGCGAACTGCTCGGGCTCGATCCGCTCTATGTCGCCAACGAAGGCAAGCTGATCGCCATCGTCGCGCCCGAGGCGGCCGAGACCGTGCTCGCCGCGATGCGGGCGCATCCGCTCGGACGCGATGCGGCGCTGATCGGCGAGGTGATCGCCGACGATCATCACTTCGTGCAGATGACCACCTCGTTCGGCGGCGGGCGGATCGTCGACTGGCTCTCGGGCGAGCAATTGCCGCGGATTTGCTGAAGGCGTTAGACTGGTCTTGTGAGTGATGGAACGAGGACGATGAGCGGTCAGGCGACGGTTTTGGTGGTCGACGACGAGATCCGCTCGCTGGAATCGCTGAAGCGCGTGCTGAGCGACGAGTTCGAGGTGATCTGCGCCAAGGATGCCGGCGAGGCGAGGCGCGTGCTGGAAAGCGAGATCGTCCACGCCATCCTATGCGACCAGCGGATGCAGTACGAGACCGGCGTCGACTTCCTCAAGCACGTTCGCGAGACCTGGCCCGATCCGGTGCGGATGATCATCTCCGGCTATTCGGACTCCGAGGACATCATCGCCGGCATCAACGAGGCGGGGGTGTACCAATACATCGCCAAGCCGTGGCATCCGGACCGGCTGCTCGACATCGTGCGCGGCGCGGTCGAGCTGTTCCGGCTGCAGAAGGAAACCGAGACCGCCAATATCGACGTCAAGCTGACGCCGGAGCGGGTGCAGCGTGTCGTCACCGAAAAGCGCGGCGTGGCCCGCAAGCTGTACGACTTCGACCGCATCGTGCACGCGCCCGACAGCCCGCTCGCCGAGGTGATCGAACTCGGCAAGCGCGCCGCCGAATTCGACATCTCGGTGCTGATCACCGGCGAGAGCGGCACCGGCAAGGAACTGCTGGCGCGCGCGATCCATTACGGCTCGGCGCGTTCCGGCAAGGCGTTCGTGGTCGAGAACTGCGGCGCGCTGCCGGACGAGCTTCTGGAAAGCGAATTGTTCGGCTGCAAAAAGGGCGCGTTCACCGGTGCTTATCAGGACCGCGTCGGGCTGTTCGAAGTCGCCGACGGCGGCACGATCTTTCTCGACGAGATCGGCGAGACGTCGCCGGCCTTTCAGGTCAAGCTGCTGCGGGTGCTGCAGGAGAGCGAGATCCGCCCCCTCGGCGCGCAGCGCGTGCGCAAGGTCGATGTCCGCATCGTCGCCGCTACCAATCGCGACCTCGAGGCCGAAGTCCGCGCCGGCCGCTTCCGCCGCGATCTGTTTTATCGGCTGGCGGCGTTTCCGCTGCACATGCCGTCGCTGCGCGAGCGGCCGATGGACGTGCCGCTGATCGCCGCCAAGGTGCTGGCCGACGTCACCAAATCCTACGGCCGCGCCGTCGACGGCTTCACTCCCGGCGCGCTGGCGCGGATGCGGCACTACGACTGGCCCGGCAACGTCCGCGAACTGCAGAACGAAATCCAGCGTATGGTGGTGTTGACCAACGACGGCTGGCTGCAGGAATCCGATCTGTCGGCGCGGATTCGCAACGGCAGCGAGCCGATCCGCCTGCAGTCCTCGCATCATGGCAGCGCGACCCTGAAGACCAATATCGAGGCGCTGGAGCGCCACATGATCATCGAGGCACTGGATCGCCACGGCGGCAACATCAGCCGCGTCGCCGGCGAACTCGGCCTGTCGCGCGTCGGCCTGCGCAACAAGCTCGGCCGCTACGATCTGCGCAAGGGCCTCAGCGACGATGCCTGATCGCATCGCACCCGGCGAACGATTGATCGAGCGCGTCGGTTCGCCTCTGTTGTCGCCGCTCGACGGCGACCAGGAGGCGGCCTGGATCGAAGTGATCCGCAAGATGGACGAGGTCTATGCGGACCTGCTTCGCTACGAGACCGATCTCGAAGAGAAAAACACCGCGCTGGAGGAAGCGCAGGCGTTCATCTCCAGCGTCATCGAGTCGGTCTCCGACATCCTGATCGTCTGCGACCGCAACGGCATCGTGCTGCAGATCAATCCGGCGGCGGTGCGGCTGTTGGCGACGCCCGCCGAGGCGGTGGTCGAGCGCCCGCTTGGCGATCTGGTCGATGCCGCCGACCGGGCCCGGATCGAGGAATTGCTGCGCGCGTCGTCGTCTTCGGAGATCGCGCTGGAAATCCGCTTCGTCACCGCGCACGGATTGTCGGATCTCTACGCCATCAACGGCGCGACGCGCTGCGATCAGGCCGGCCATCGTGTCGGCACGGTGCTGACCGGGCGACCGATCGGCGAGCTGCGCCGCGCCTACGAGGCGCTGCACACCGCGCACAGCGAATTGCAGCGCGCCCAGCGCCAGCTCGTCGAGCAGGAGAAGATGGCGAGCCTCGGCCGGCTGGTCGCCGGCGTCGCCCACGAACTCAACAATCCGATCAGCTTCATCTACGGCAACATCCACATGCTGGAGCGTTACCGCGAGCGGATGGCGGCGTATCTGACGGCGATCCACGGCGGCGCCGATCCGGCCGAGATCGACGAACTGCGCCGCCGCTTGAAGATCGATGCGCTGCTCGCCGACTACGCGTCGCTGATCGAGGGCACGCTGGAAGGCGCGATGCGGGTCTCGGACGTGGTGAAGAACCTGCGCCGACTGAGTTTTCCGCGCACCGGCGAGACCCAACCGATCGACGTCGACCGCATCGTGCGGACCGCGGCGCGCTGGGCGGCGCGCGCCAAGCCCGGCCGTGTCGAACTCGTTTTCGACATCGCGCCAGACGTGACGGTGATCGGCAATGAAGGCCAGTTTCACCAGATCATGGTCAATCTGGTCGACAACGCGATCGATGCGCTGCGCGGCCACGCCGCGCCGCGGATCGAGATTTCGGCCAAGCGTCAGAACGATGAGGTGGCGATCGCGGTCGCCGACAACGGCCCGGGTCTGCCGGACGGCATGATCGACAAGATCTTCGAGCCGTTCTTCACCACCAAGCCGGTCGGCGAGGGCACCGGGCTCGGCCTGTGGATCAGCTACGGCATCGCCCGCGAGCACGGCGGCACGCTCGTCGCCGCCAATCGAGTCGGCGGCGGCGCGGTATTCACGCTGACGCTCGAGGCCGGTCCGTAGCGCCGCGCGCCGGATCGCTGCCGCGCCGCTCGATGTCTTCGGGCATCAACTGATCTGCGACAGCCATTCCTCGAACATCCGCTGCCCGGCGAGGTGCGCGTCAGATGGGATGGCTTTCGCCTGCGCCCTCAGCGCGCGCGGATCGATGCCGGCTCCCGACAGCTCCGCCGCATGCCCGGTGAGCCAGCGTTCGATGCCGTGATCGATTTCGACTTCAGGGTGAAACTGCAGCCCCAGCACATTGCGGCCGATCGCAAAGCCCTGCGTGGCGCACAGCGCCGTGGTGGCGAGGTTATCGGCGCCAGCGGGAATCTGGAACGCATCGCCGTGCCAATGCAGCACCGGGATGCCGTCGAGATGCCGGAGCGGTCCGCGCCGTCCTGCATCGGTCAGCGTCAGCGCTCCGAATCCGATTTCCTTGTGGCCCATCGGAGCAACGCTGGCGCCGAGCGTCGCGGCGATCTGCTGGGCGCCGAGGCAGATACCGAAGGTCGGTCGATTGGCGGCCAGCCGCGCCGCCAGAATCCGGCGCTCCTCGAGCAGGTACGGATAAACGTCGCCTTCATAGACGCCGATCGGTCCGCCGAGCACGATCAACAGATCGGGCTCCTCCGGATCGATTGCCGAGAATGGTGTCTGATCGAGATCGACGTAGCGGATGTCGTAGTCGGCCGCGGTGAGGACGGGTGCGAAGTATCCGAGGTCTTCGAACAGGACGTGCCGAATCACGACGGCGGTTTTCGAGCGGGGAAGTTTTGTCATCGTGCGCTCCGCACGACGTCGCGACGGATGCGAGCGACGCGTGCTTGATCGAATGATCTGTCCGGAACGGACATGTCGTCGATCAGCATCGACGCCACCAGTGACCTCGATGTCAAGCCGCAGGATCTCCTCCCGCCGCGCCGGCGGATGAGAAATGTTTCAGCCCGAATGAGATCGCTTCAGTTTCATCATAAGATGCCTTGCGTATGATCAGCATCAGGCGGGCACCATGGCACCAGTGATTATCATTCCGGGTATCAGCGGCTCCGGAGAGACGCATTGGCAAACCCTCTGGCAGTCCGCCGCCCCCTCGTTCACGCGGTTTCGTCCGGCGGATTGGGACGCGCCCGATCTCGCCGACTGGACACGGGCGCTCGGCGCCGCGCTCGCCGATGCGCCGCAGCCGGCGGTTCTGGTCGCGCACAGCCTCGCCTGTTTGTTGGTCGCGCATGCGGCCGAGCAGGTCCGGGACCGTGTGCGCGGCGCTTTCCTTGTCGCGGTGCCGGATCCGGACGCCGCGGCGTTTCCGGCCGAAGCGGCGAGCTTTGCTCATCCACCGGTGCAGCCGCTGCCGTTTCCGGCGCTGATCGTCGCCAGTACCGACGATCCTTACGGCTCGCTCGACTACGCGCGGCGACGGGCCCGCGAATGGAAGGCGGGTTTGGTGATTGCCGGCGCTCACGGCCACATCAACGGCGCAAGTGGTCTGGGGGAATGGCCGCAGGGCCGGTTGCTGTTCGATGCGTTCTGCGCCGGCCTCGGAGGATGAGATGGATTGGATGTCTGCGATCGCCGCGTTCTCTGTCGCCGCCGCGCTGCTGACGATCACGCCGGGACTGGATACCGCGCTGGTGCTGCGCACCGCGACGGTCGAAGGCGGCGGTGCGGCGATGAAAGCCGGGGCCGGTGTCGTGAGCGGGGTGTTGGCGTGGGGACTATTGGCTTCGGTCGGCCTCGGCGCCGTACTCACCGTCTCCGAGATCGGCTATCGCATTCTGCAATATGCCGGGGCAGCCTATCTGGTCTGGCTCGGCGCCCAGATGGTGCGCGCTGCCTTCCGACCGGCGGCGGTGCTGGAGCCGGCCGCGGACGCTGCGCTGCCTGAGCCGTCAGCTGCTCGTTCGGCCGGCTGGTTCGTGCGCGGCCTGATGACCAATCTGCTCAATCCGAAAGTCGGTGTGTTCTACGTCAGCTTCCTGCCGCAGTTCATTCCGCAGGATGCTCCGGTGGTGGCCTTCAGCGTCGGCCTTGCCGGCATTCACGCGGTGATGGGGCTGATCTGGTTCGCGGCGATTACTGCGGCGACGCGGCCGTTCGCCAGGCTGGTTCGCAATCCGGCGTTCACGCGCGGGATCGACGGTGTGACCGGTTCGGTGCTGATCGCGTTCGGGGTGAGGTTGGCGTTCGATCAGCGCAGTTAGGCGACGTCGGCGCCCGTCTCAGCGGAGCGTCGCCAAGGTATCGTCGCTGCGGGCGGCGATACGCGCGATGATCGACTTGATCGCACCGAGTGCTTTCTCGAGATCCGCCCGCGGCGGCGCGCCGATGCAGAGACGAATGCCGGCGCTGATGCCGCCCACCGAGGTCGACGACGGCGGCGTTACCAGGATGCCGATCGCCTTGGCTGCCGCATCGACTGCTTCGGCGTCCGTCGGCGAAAGCGGCAGCCACACATGATAGCCGATGTGAGCGGGGTGATGCATCGCGCCGCCGAGCAACTCGGCCGCGACGATCCGGCGCCGGCCGGCCTCTTCCTGGATCGCGACGCTCACCGCGTCTGCGGTGCCGTCGAGCAGCCATTGCTCCATCACCGAACAGCTCAGCGGACTGATCATCAGCCCACTCGCATGCAGCGCCGCCTCGGCGCGGGTGAACCACGGGCCCGGAACTACCAGCCCGCCGATCCGCAGCGCCGGATTCAGCGTCTTCGACAGGCTGTTGATGTAGAACACCCGCTCGGGCGCCAGACTCGCGATTGGCGGATAGGCCGGATCGGGCCGCAGCGCATAGACGTCGTCTTCGATCGCCACGATGTCGTGGCGGCGGCAGATCGCGACGATCGCCTCGCGCCGGCTCCTGCTCATCGAGCCGGTGGTCGGGTTCTGCATCGTCGGCGTCAGATAGACCGCGGCGGGACGGAGCTGCTGCGTCGTCAGCTCCCGGTCGAGCGCTTCCGGCAGCATGCCTTCCTGGTCCATCGCGACGGCGACCAGCGTCACGCCGAGATGGCGGGCGAGGCCGATGATCCCCGGATAGGTCTGCTGCTCGACGAACAGCGTGCCGGCCGGTCCGCACAGCGTCGACAGGCTGACGGCGAGCGCGTGCTGCGCGCCGTTGGTCAGCAGCAGACGCGCCGGGTCCGCGTCCATCCCGAGCCGGCGAAACCATCGCGCCAGCTCGCTGCGAAACCGGATGTGGCCGATCACCGGCGGATAGGCGTTGAACACGTCGGCATCGACGCGCTTGGCGACGGCGGTCAGTGACCGCGCGATCAGTCGTTCGCTCACCGCCGACGGCGGGGCGTTGCGCGACAGGTCGATGACCTCGCCGGTGCGGGATTCGGTCACCGCCACGAAGGTGCCGCGCCCGGTGACTGACCGGACCAGGCCGCGCCGCTCCAGAATCCCATACGCTTTGGTGACCGTGCCGAGACCGATGCCGAGCTTCCAGGCGAGGTCGCGATGCGCAGGAAGCCGCGCGCCGACCTCCAGGCGTCCGACTCCGATGTCCTCGGACAACGCCGAGACCAGCCGGTCGCAGGGCGACTCGGCGCCATCGGCCAGCCGCGGATGCCAGGGAGACTGCAGACGCATGCGCTTGCCTCAGAGTGTAATGTGACGCTTTATATTTTGCACAAAGTGTCACGTCCACTAGGATCAGGCCGGGAAGACTGTCTGTTTCCGAAGGTGGGCATGGACGACAATCGATCAGCATTCGCGTGCATCGACCAGAGCGCCGTCGCGGCGGTGCCGACCGCATCGCGGCCGGTTGCCGCAGCATCGTCGCCAAAGTGCGGCGCGGCGCGACTGAGCAAACGTCAAGCCACGTTGAGATCGCTTGGTCCGGGGCGCGGCGAACCGATCGCTGCGGATCGCGAAGCGGTTGGCGCCGCCGACGCGATGCGGCTCGGCGTTCCGCTCAAGGCGCTGCGGGCGTTCGAGGCGGCCGCGCGCTACATGTCGATCAAGGAGGCGGCCGGCGAGATCGGCGTGACGCCGTCCGCGGTCAGTCATCAGCTTCGCATTCTGGAAGAGTTGTTGGGCGTCGAACTGATGCGCCGGGTCGGGCCGCGGCTGGAGCTGACGGAGACCGGGAGGCTGCTGTCGCCGGAGCTGACCGCCGGCTTTGCCCAAATCACCGGCGCGGTGGGGCGGCTGAAGAACGATCGCAAGCTCGGGCCGCTGCGGCTGTCGATGCTGCCGACTTTCGCGGTGCATTGGCTGTCGCCGCGTCTGACCTCCTATCCGTTCGCGCGGGCGGGGTTCGAACTGCTGATCTCGACCACCCAATCGGTCGTCGACCTCGGCGCCGGCGTTGCCGATGCGGCGGTTCGTCAGGGCCGCGGATCTTGGCCCGGCGTTCGCTCCGAACTGTTGTTCGACGAGAATGTCGCGCTGCTCGGGCGGGCGGCGGATTGGCAATCGGGCGACGAGGCCGAGAGGCGCAAGGCGATCGCGCGCGCCAACCTGTTTCTGTCGCAGCACCGGCAGGAGAATTTCAATCGCTGGAACGCGAGCCTGCCCGGTGGGCCGATCAAGCCGGCGGCGATCACCATCGTCGATACGTCCGGACTCGGTCTCAAGGCGGCGATCGATGGCGCAGGTATCACCTTTGCCGGGATCGAGGTCGCAGCTTGCGACATTGCGTCGGACCGCCTGGCGCCGATCCTCGATCACCATGTCTCGGCCAATGCCGGCTACTATCTGTGCTATCCACCGGCGCTGGAGCGCGACCGCAGGATCAGAAACGTCCGTGCCTGGATGATGAGCGAGGCGGCCAAGCCGGTGGGCCCGGTGCCGGCCGTGCGGCGTTGATGGCCCGCTTCCCATTGCGGGTCGTCTCGCCTCAGCCGAGTCCTTTGACCAGCACGACGTTGCCGGTGGTCGCGGCGCGCCGATCGACCGCGATGGCCTCGTAGTCGGGTGACGTCTCCCACGCGCGAAACGCCGCCTCGTCGGGAAACGTCAGCAGGATCACCTTCTGGCAAGTCAGCGATCCTTCCACCCGCCGTGGCTTCTCGTCAGCCGCGAGTAGCCGCCCGCCATAGGGCTGGAGGGTCGGCCGGAAACGCGCGGCGTAACGCTCGTAGCGGGCGCGGTCGTGGATCGTGATCTGGGCAATGGCGTAGACGGTCAACGCGCGGCTCCTTTGCGATCGGCGGCGAGCTTGCCGGCAGCTTCGACCGCGCTCATACCGCGGCTTGCGACAGGTCGGCGCCGTAGAACGCCTCGCCGTAAACCTGCCGGCCGTTTTCGAAGCGCATCAATTCGCAGGCGCGGAGCGTGCGCCCACCCGCGTGCGAGACGTAGTGGACAAGCACAGTTTGAGTGGCCTCGTCGCAGACCGCGGATTCGAACGTGAAGACGAGGTCCGGGACCGCGTCGAGCGCCTTGATCCAATAAGCGTGGAGCGCGTCGCGGCCGCGCACGGTGGCATCGCCGGTCACCGTCGCGGCGCGCGGGCTGACGAACACCGCATCCGTTGCGAACGGCTCGATCACCGCGCCGACGTCGTGACGATTCCATGCGTCGATCCATGTCGTCGCGTGATGCTCAAGGTCACTGCGAGACAGACGTGTCATAGCCAGAATAATCCTGCTGTGATGGCTGTAAGAGCGGCCATAGTTCGGTTGATGACGAGCAGTTTCGCCGGATCGTGCAGGACCTGGCGCAGGCCGGCGCCGAACGCCGCCCACACCGCAAGGCACGGTGTGCCGACGATCGCGAACACCGCGCAGACAAGCGCGATCCGCAGCGCATAGCCGTCGCCGGGCGACACGAAAGCGGCGATCACCGTGACGGCGATCAGCCACGCCTTCGGGTTGACGAACTGGAACGCCGCGGCCTGAAAGAACGTGACCGGCGATGCCAGCGCCGAATCGCGTAGCTCCGCTGCATGCCACAGTTTGCCGGCGAGCCAGAGCAGATACAGCGAGCCGATCAGCTTGAGCGCGATTTGGAGCCGTGGTTCGATCGCGAACACGGCGCCGAGTCCGGCTCCGATCGCGATCAGCTGCGTCGCGGCGCCGAACGCAATGCCACAGATGTGGGGACAGGTCCGCGCCATCCCGAAAATCAGCCCGGAGCTCGTCAGCATCAGATTGTTCGGTCCCGGCGTGATACACATCACGAAGGTGTAGAGCGCGAGTGCCGTCAGCGACGTGGTCTCCATCTCCCTTGCGTCCTTCATTCTGCACGCGTCAGATCGCGGCGCGGCGCGTCGCCAGACTTCGCACGGCGGCTGCCGGTTCGCTGCTGAGATTTCATCAGGCAAGCATGAGCGCGACTCGGCTCGCGACGAGAATTTCTCAACATGGTGCGGCAGTTTTTCACTCCGGTCGCGGCGCCGCGGCCCGTTAGACTCGGCGGCAGCGCAAACACAAACGAACACGTAGGGAGAGATGATGAAGGCTAAAATCGGAACGCCAGTCGAACCGGCGCTGGAGCGGCGGATCCGCGACAGCTTCGGTCGTCAGGGGTTGATGCAGCATCTCGGTGCAACGATTCACGAGGTGCGGCTCGGGCTGGTGACGATCCGGATGCCGTTTCGGTCGGAGCTGTCGCAGCAGCATGGTTACTTCCACGCCGGCGGCACGTCGGCGATCGCGGATTCGGCCGGCGGCTACGCTGCCTATACGATGTTTCCGGAAGACAGTTCGGTTCTCACCGTGGAGTTCAAGGTCAATCTGTTGAACCCGGCGCGCGGTGACGCGCTGGAAGCGGTCGGCAAGGTGGTGAAGTCGGGCAAGACGCTGACGATCTGTCAGCTCGAAGTGTTCGCCGACGCGGCGGAAGGTCGTTCGCTGGTCGCCATCGGTCAGGCGACCCTGATCTGCATGGCGGGCCGGTCCGATACGGCGGAGAGCGTGCGCTGACTTGCTGATGCGGCGCACCGCAGATGTGCGGTGATCGAGATGATCGATTAGTTCATCGCTACGTGACTCATTAGACCTTTGTCGAAGGCCGCCCGCCGCGAGCCGGGCGGCCTTCGCATGTCGGCCATGCGCGCGCCTCGCGTTCGGCCCGCGGCGGAACATTTCTACGTGATCGGTGTGCGGCGCCACACCGGACATGACCGAGGTCAAATCAATTTGGCGCTCCTTGGCTATTTTGAGCCGCTTTCCCGTCACCTGACGACGCCGCTCGCCGGCCTCGGACCAATCTGTGCTGACATCATGTATCGTATTGTGCGACGCGAGCAGTTCTCGGACGCGACTTTCCTGTGGGACGTCGAGGCGCCGGATATCGCCGCTTCCGCCGAGCCCGGCCATTTCGTGATGCTCCGTCTCTACGACGGCGCCGAACGCATTCCGCTCACCGTCGCCGATTTCGATCGCGACAAGGGGCTGGTGACCGTCGTGGTCCAGGCGCTCGGCAAGACCACGCGCGAGATGCGCGACAAGTTCAAGGAAGGCGAGGCGTTCGAGGACTTCGTCGGTCCGCTCGGCCTGCCGCAGCATATCGACAAGGTCGATCACGTCGTGTTCGTCGGCGGCGGCCTCGGCGTCGCCCCGATCTTCCCGCAGCTTCGTGCCTTCAAGCAATCCGGCGCGCGGACCACCGCGATCATGGGCTTCCGCACCAAGGATCTGGTGTTCTGGGAAGACAAGTTCCGCGAGTTCGCCGACGAGCTGATCATCTGCACCGACGACGGCAGCTACGGCGAGGCAGGTTTGGTCACCGCGGCGCTGGAGCGGGTGATCACCCAGCAGAAGCCCGACAAGGTGGTGGCGATCGGTCCGATGCCGATGATGCACGCCTGCGTCGAGACGACCCGTCCGCACGGCGTCAAGACCATGGTGTCGCTGAATACGATCATGGTCGACGGCACCGGCATGTGCGGCTCGTGCCGCGTCACGGTCGGCGGCGAGGTGAAGTTCGCCTGCGTCGACGGCCCGGATTTCGATGGCCACAAGGTCGACTTCCACGAGTTGCACGCCCGACAGAAGCGTTTCAAGACCGAGGAAGACAAGGCGAACGAACATTTCGCCCATGTCTGCAATCTCGAAAAGCAGCTCATCGTCGAGGGCAAGCGCAACTACAAGAAGCTGGCGACGCTGCCGCCGCATCAGACCCCGATGCCGGAGCGCGACGCCCACGAGCGCGCCGCCAATTTCAAGGAAGTCAATCTCGGCTATTCGGTCGAGGAGGCGCTGCAGGAGGCCGAGCGCTGCATCCAGTGCATCACGCCGACCTGCGTCGCCGGCTGTCCGGTCGGGATCGACATTCCGGTGTTCATTCGGAACATCCTGTTCCGCGACTTCGATGCGGCGCTGGAGACGATCTATCAGTCGAGCATCTTCCCGTCGATCTGCGGCCGGGTCTGCCCGCAGGAGACGCAGTGCGAAGCGCAGTGCATCATCCGCAAGTACAAGAAGCACGAGCCGGTCGCGATCGGCCGGCTCGAGCGTTTCGTCGGCGACAATGCGCGAGCGCCGAAGAGCAAGCCGATCGACCTCAGCAAGGTTATCGGTAAGGTCGCGATCGTCGGCTCCGGTCCGGCCGGCCTCGCCGCCGCCGCCGATCTCACCCGCTACAATGTCGAGACCACGGTCTATGAGGCCCTGCATGTGCTCGGCGGCGTGCTGCAATACGGCATTCCGTCGTTCCGGTTGCCGCGCGACATCATCGACCGCGAAATTCAGCGGCTGAAGGACATCGGCGTCAAGTTCGAGACCAACAAGGTCGTCGGCAAGACCTTCACGATCGAGCAGTTGATGAATGGTCGCGGCTTCGATGCGGTGTTCGTCGCGGCGGGCGCCGGTGCGCCGACCTTCCTGGGTATCCCCGGCGAATTCGCCGGACGGGTGTATTCGGCCAACGAATTCCTGACCCGCATCAATCTGATGGGCGGCGACCGTTTCCCGTATCTCGACACGCCGGTCAGCGTCGGCAACAGCGTGATCGTGATCGGTGCCGGCAACACCGCGATGGATTGCCTGCGCGTCGCCCGCCGCGTCGGCGCCGCGACGGTGCGCTGCGTGTATCGCCGCTCGGAGGCCGAGGCGCCGGCCCGCATCGAAGAGATCCGCCACGCCAAGGAAGAAGGCGTCGACTTCTTCTTCCTGCATTCGCCGGTGGAGATTCTCGTCACCGAGAGCGGCGACGTTCGCGCGGTGCGGCTGCAGAAAATGGAGCTTGGCGAGGCCGACGAGCGCGGCCGCCGCAAGCCGGTGCCGCTCGACGAGTTCATCGAGCTGGAATGCGACACGGTGATCTACGCACTCGGCACCAAGCCCAATCCGATCATCGGTCAGGCGACGCCGGGTCTCGAGCTCAACAAGTGGGGCAACATCGCGGCCGATGACGACACCCAGTCGACCAACATGCCGGGCGTGTTCGCCGGCGGCGACATCGTCACCGGCGGTGCGACCGTGATTCTGGCGATGAGCGCGGGCCGCCGCGCCGCGAAGTCGATTGCCGCCTGGCTGCGGCTGAACAAGACCAAATGGCCCATTACGGCGCAGGACGCCGACGACTTCGTCGCCGGCAAGCTGGCGCCGCCGATCGAGGAGGATGGCGTGGCGCATTGCCCGAAGTGTCACCAGCCGCTGGAAGGCCCGGAGGAGTACATCTGCTGCGCCGGCTCTGAGCTGCAATGGCGCTGCGACGACTGTGCCAAGGTCAGCGAAGGCTTCGCCTTCCCCTACGGCATGTGCCCGCATTGCGGTGGCAAGCTGCAGCCGCTCGACCGAGCCGGCGTGAGCGACGAGGCGGGGCTGGCGGCGATCCGCACCGCGTTCGAGATCGAACTCGGTGGCCGCGCGTTCTATGCGCGCGCCGCCAAGGAAACCTCCGATCCGACGTTGCAGGAGCTGTTCCTCAGCTTCGCCGAGATGGAAGAGGAGCACATGACGACGCTGGCCAATCGCTATCATGTGGCGATTCCGCAGGCGACCGAAGGCTTCCACCTCGGCACCGCGGCGATCATGGCCGGCGTCAAGGGGCGGATCGGCGATCCGACCACGCTGTTCGAAGCCGCGATCGAGTTCGAGCGGCGCGCCGCCTCGTTCTTCAAGACCCGGGTCGGCGAGACGCCGGACGGATCGGTCGAACGCCAGCTCTATCGCGAGCTCGCCGCCGAAGAGGACGAGCACGTCTCGGTGCTGCAGACCGAATTCGCGCGCTGGAAGGAAGGCAAGCGCGGGCTGCTGACGTAAGCCCGCGACTTGCGATGGCGGCGGTTACTTGACCAGCCGCACGCCCTTGGTGGTGAAGCGCTGCGGCTTCGGTCCGTCGCCGCGTAGCGGGCGGCGGGTGCCGGCGGCTTTGCCGGTGCCGGGCGGCTGATGTGCCGGCACGAGCTGATCGGGCCGTGAACCGATCAGATCGGCACGGCCCATCGCTTTCAGCGCGTCGCGCAGCACCGGCCAGTTGTCCGGATCGTGATAGCGCAGGAACGCCTTGTGCAGCCGGCGCTGACGCAGGCCCTTGATCGCCTCGACCGGCTCGCTGGCGCCGTGGCGCACGCCGCGCAGCGGATTGACGCCGCTGTGATACATCGCGGTCGCGGTCGCCATCGGCGAGGGCAGGAAGGTCTGCACCTGGTCGGCGCGGTAGCGATTGCGCTTCAGCCACAGCGCGAGGTTCATCATGTCCTCGTCGGTCGTGCCGGGATGCGCCGCGATGAAATACGGGATCAGATAATACTGCTTGCCGGCCTGCTTGGCGGCGGCTTCGAACATCTGCTTGAAGCGGTGATAGGCGCCGATGCCCGGCTTCATCATCTTGTCGAGCGGGCCGCGCTCGGTGTGCTCGGGCGCGATCTTCAAGTAACCGCCGACGTGATGGCTCACAAGCTCCTTGATATAGGCCGGGCTCTTCACCGCGAGATCGTAGCGCACCCCGGACGCCACCATCACCTTCTTGACGCCCTTGACCTCACGCACCTTGCGGTACAGCCGGATCAGGTCGTCGTGCGAGGTGTTGAGGTTCGGGCAGATCTCCGGAAACACGCAGGACGGCCGCCGGCAGGCGGCTTCGACCTTCGGGTCCTTGCAGGCCATCCGGTACATGTTGGCGGTCGGGCCGCCGATATCCGAGATCACTCCGGTGAAGCCCGGCGTCTTGTCGCGGATCTTCTCGATCTCCTGCAGGATCGAACCCTCCGAGCGGCTCTGGATGATGCGGCCTTCGTGCTCGGTGATCGAGCAGAAGGTACAGCCGCCGAAGCAGCCGCGCATGATCGTCACCGACGTCTTGATCATGTCCCACGCCGGGATCTTGGCGCTGCCGTAAGACGGATGCGGCGCGCGGGCGTAAGGAAGATCGTAGACCGAATCCATTTCTTCGGTGGTCAGCGGGATCGGCGGCGGATTGAGCCACAGATCCCGGTCGCCATGGCGCTGTACCAAGGGACGTGCGTTGCCCGGATTACTCTCCCGGTGCAGCACCCGCGAGGCGCGGGCATAGGCTTCCTTGTCCTGCTCGACCTGCTCGCAGGAAGGCAGCCGGATCACCACGTCGCCGCGCTCTTGGCGCGCGCCCTCGTCGGCGGCGTCGAGATCGTCGGCGTGCAATTCCGTGTAGTTCTCCGGCACGCGCCGGAACAGCGCGACGCCGCGAATGTCATCGAGTTCGCGCGGCGCTTCGCCCGCGGCGAGGCGATGCGCGACCTCGACCACGGCGCGTTCGGCATTGCCGTAGAGCAACAGGTCGGCCTTGGCGTCGGCCAGCACCGAGCGGCGCACCTTGTCCGACCAGTAATCGTAATGCGCGATCCGGCGCAGCGACGCCTCGATGCCGCCGAGCACGACCGGCACGTCCTTGAACGCCTCGCGGCAACGCTGGGCATAGACCAGCGTGCAGCGGTCCGGCCGTTTGCCGCCTTCGCCGTGCGGCGTGTAGGCGTCGTCGTGGCGCAGCCGGCGGTCCGCCGTGTAGCGGTTGACCATCGAGTCCATGTTGCCGCCGGTGACGCCGAAGAACACAAGCGGCTTGCCCAGCGCCTTGAACGGCTCGGCCGAGTGCCAGTCCGGCTGCGCGATGATGCCGACGCGGAAGCCCTGCGACTCCAAGAGGCGCCCGATGATCGCCATGCCGAAGCTCGGATGGTCGACATAGGCGTCGCCAGTCACCAGCACGACGTCGCACGCGTCCCAGCCGAGGCTGTCCATCTCGGCACGGCTCATCGGCAGGAACGGCGCAGGCTTGCGCATCGCCGCGGTCACGGGGCGGAACCGGGTCATCAGCGGCGGTGCGGTGAGGAGGGAGCTTTGCATCGCCCAGGCATAAGACCGGGGGGCGGTAAGTTCAACGTCGCGGGCCGCGTCGTCTCGGCGGTGTGATCATGCCGGCAATGGTGGCAGCTCGCCGACCGCCAGGTTCCGCGCTTCGTCTCGCGGCACGCCGAGGCCGACCAGCACCCATTCCACCGTCTCGGCCGCTGCTTCGGACCAGGTGCGGTGGCCGTCGAGGATGGTGAAGATCGCGCCCAGCATGGCGCCGGAGATGAAATTGGTCGCCGAGGCGAGTTGCGCCGGGCCGAGACTGAGGCCGCGCTCCGAAAGGCCGGTGGCGAGATCGTCGAGCGGCCGTCCGTCCCAAACCACCCGCAGCGTGGTGGGGCTCATGCCGAACCGGCACACGAACCGCCCGAGCCGCGGCTCTTCGTGGGCGTGACGGATCAGCAGCCGCATCCAGGTCGCGAGCCGACGCACCGGCTCGTGACAATCCGACAGCGCCTGCGTCAGCCGGGGATTCAATTCGGTGGCCAGATTGGTAACCACCAGATCGAACAGGCCGGTGAGGTCGCCAAGGTTATTGTAAACTGTGCCCCGCGCGACACCGGCCGCCTGCGCCAGATCGGTCACGCTGATCTGCGTCAGCCCGCGCTCGGCGAATAATTGCATCGCCGCCAGGTAGATCTGCCGCTGTGCGGGGCTCGACACGGTCGTTGGACACACTTGATCTGATTTGAACAACTGTGTTCAATACTGCCAAAGGGCTTCGCAGACAATCCGGTTCAAAGCGGAATTGGCCTTGATCGAACGGAGGAATAGCTGGGGCTGGGGCGCTCACTGGTCTGTCCGTGATTCCGGAGCCGTATGATGACGAACTTCCACCCGATCCGCCGCGGAGTCCGGCTGTTCAGTGTTTTCTGCCTCGGTGTTGGTGTTCTGGCGGGCCCGCTCCCGGCCCATGCCGACGACAAATTCGAAAAGCTGATCCAGAAGCTGATGCCCAAGCGGCTGCCCGCGGGCTTCGCCTCGGCGAACGGCCGGCTGGAATCCGAGCAGGTCGAGATCGCCACCAAGCTGGCTGGCCGGATCGCCGAAGTGCTGGTGAAGGAAGGCGACGAGGTCGAGAAGGGCCAGCTTCTGGTCAAGATGGACGTCTCCGACATTCAGGCCCAGCTCCTCGCCGCGCAAGCGCAGGAGCGCCGCGCCGTGCAGAGCAAGGCGGTGGCCGAAGCGATGGTGCTGCAGCGGGAGAGCGAGCAGAAGCTCGCCGCACAGCAGCTCGGCCGCGCCGAGGCGCTGTTCGAAAAAGGCTTCTCCACCGCAGAAATCCGCGACCAGCGCCAGGCCGCGCAGAACGTCGCCGACGCGGCGCTGATAGCCGCGAAAGCCAGCCTCAGCGATGCGGCGGCGGCGATCGACGCCGCCCGCGCCGAGGTGGCGCGGATCAAGACCGTGCTCGACGACATGGAGCTGAAGGCGCCGCGCCGCGGCCGGATCCAATACAAGCTGGCGCAGGCCGGCGAAGTGCTCGGCGCCGGCTCCCGGGTGCTGACGCTGGTCGATCTCACCGACGTCTACATGACGGTGTTCGTGCCGGCGAGTGTCGCAGCCGCTTTGGCTTACGGCTCCGATGCCAGGCTGATCCTCGATGCGATCCCGCAATATGTGGTGCCGGCGAAGGTCACCTTCGTGGCCAGCGAGGCGCAGTTCACCCCGAAGGCGGTCGAGACCAAGGACGAGCGCGAGAAGCTGATGTTCCGCGTCAAGCTGACGCTGCCGCCGGACCTGCTGCGCAAATACGAGCGTGAGGTGAAGACCGGCGTGCGCGGGATGGCGTATTTGCGCACGGACAGCGACAAGCAATGGCCGGATAATCTCAAGGTCAAGCTGCCGCAATGACCGGCTTCGCTGCGCGTCTGACGCATGTCACTCACGCCTATGGCGCGACACATGCGCTGGACGACGTCACGCTGGAATTGCCCGCCGGCAAGATGGTCGGCCTAATCGGGCCGGACGGCGTCGGCAAATCGACGCTGCTGGCGCTGATCGCGGGCGTGCGCCGGATTCAGAGCGGCGAGGTGATGGCGCTGGACGGCGATATGCGCGACGCCCGCCACCGCGCTGCAAGCGCGGCGCGGATCGCCTACATGCCGCAGGGGCTCGGACGTAATCTGTATCCGACGCTGTCGGTGTTCGAGAATCTGGATTTCTTCGGACGGCTGTTCGGCCAAGGCACCGCCGAACGCAAGGCGCGCATCGCCGAACTGCTGAGTGCCACCGGGCTGTCGCCGTTCGGCGATCGGCCCGCCGGCAAATTGTCCGGCGGCATGAAGCAGAAGCTGTCGCTGTGCTGCGCGCTGATCCACGATCCGGACCTGTTGATCCTCGACGAGCCGACCACCGGCGTCGATCCGCTGTCGCGCCGGCAGTTCTGGGAATTGATCGACCGCATCCGCAAACGCCGCCCGCAGATGAGCGTGCTGGTCGCCACCGCCTATATGGAAGAGGCCGAGCGGTTCGACTGGCTCGCTGCCCTCAACGACGGCAAGATCATCGGCGCCGGCACGCCGGCCGATCTGCGGGCGCAGACCAAGCAGCCGACGCTCGATGCCGCCTTCATCGCGCTGCTGCCGGCGGAGACGCGTGGCGATTATGCCGACGTCGTGTTGCCGCCGCTGCCGGACAGCGGCGACGGCTACGCGATCGAAGCCGAGAACCTGACCTGCCGGTTCGGCGATTTCACTGCGGTCGATCACGTCAACTTCCAGATCAAGCGCGGCGAGATCTTCGGCTTCCTCGGCTCCAACGGCTGCGGCAAGTCGACCACGATGAAGATGCTGACCGGCCTGCTGACCCCGAGCGAAGGCGAGGCGCGGCTGTTCGGCGAAGTGCTCGACGCCTCCGACATGGCGACCCGCAAGCGTGTCGGCTACATGTCGCAGAGCTTTTCGCTCTACGCCGAACTCTCGGTGCGGCAGAACCTGCTGCTGCATGCGCAATTGTTCGAGCTGCCGAGCGCGCAGATTCCGGATCGCGTCGCCGAGATGCTGGCGCGGTTCGATCTCGCCGACGTCGCCGATGCCCGCCCCGACGGTCTGCCGCTCGGCCTGCGTCAGCGGCTGCAGCTCGCGGTCGCGGTGATCCACCGCCCCGAAGTGCTGATCCTCGACGAGCCGACCTCCGGCGTCGATCCGGTGGCGCGGGATTCGTTCTGGCGGATGTTGATCGCGCTGTCGCGCCAGGACGGCGTCACCATCTTCATCTCGACCCACTTCATGAACGAGGCCGAGCGCTGCGATCGGATATCGCTGATGCATGCCGGCAAGGTGCTGGCGGTCGGCGCGCCGCACGAGCTGGTCGCGCGCCGCGGCGCGGCCGATCTCGAACAGACCTTCATCGCCTATCTGGAAGAAGCGACCGGCGCGCAGCGCGACGGCGAGGAGACCAGCCTGGCGGCGCCGCGCGAGGCCGCGGGCAAGCTGCGGCGGTTCGATCCGGCGCGGCTGTGGGCCTATGCCCGGCGCGAGACCATGGAGATCCTGCGCGACCGGCTGCGGCTCGCGTTTGCGATTCTCGGCCCGCTGGTCCTGATGCTGACCTTCGGCTTCGGTATTTCGTTCGACGTCGAGAATCTGACCTACGCGGTCTACGATCAGGACAATACGCTGGAAAGCCGCGAACTGCTGGAGAGCTTTTCCGGCTCGCGCTACTTCAAGCAGGCGCCCGACATCGCCTCCGCGGCGGACATCGACCGGCGTCTCGCCAGCGGCGAACTCAAGCTGGTGATCGAAGTGCCGCACGGCTTCGGCCGCGACTTGCTGACCAGCAAGTCTCCGGAAGTCGCGGTGTGGATCGACGGCTCGATGCCGTTCCGCGCCGAGACCATCCGCTCCTACGTCACCGGGCTGTCGCAGGCCTATCTCGCCGAGCAGTATCGGCGCCATGCGATGGCCTCGCCGGCCTCGCCGATCAACATCGAAACCCGGTTCCGCTACAATCAGGCGTTCAAGAGCGTGTATTCGATCATTCCGGGCGTGATCACGCTGATCCTGATGCTGATCCCGGCGATGCTGACCGCGGTCGGCGTCGTCCGCGAAAAGGAAGTCGGCTCGATCTCCAACTTCCGCTCGACGCCGGTCACGGCGACGGAGTTCCTGCTCGGCAAGCAACTGCCCTACGCCCTTTTGTCGTTCTTCAGCTTCGTGCTGCTGCTGGTCGGGGCGATGGTGATCTTCGGCGTTCCGGTGCGGGGATCGTGGACGGCTTTGGTCGGCGGCGCGCTGCTCTACGTGTTCTCCACCACCGCGCTCGGCGTGTTGTTCTCGTCGTTCCTGCGTACTCAGATTGCCGCCATCTTCGTGGTCGCGATCATCTCGATCATCCCGGCCGTCAACTTCTCCGGCCTTCTGGTGCCGGTGTCGTCGCTGTCGCAGATCGGGCGATTGTTCGGCGAGGCGTTTCCCGCGGCCTGGTTCCAGGAGGTCAGTATCGGCGCCTTCACCAAGGGCATGGGGGTCTGGATGCTGTCGCCGAACCTGTTGGTGCTGTTCGGATTCGGTCTGATTTATCTGATCTGCGCCATTCTGGTGCTGCGCAAGCAGGAGGCGTGACGATGGGTTCGATGTTGCGACACATCTATCGTCTCACCGGAAAGGAACTGCGCAGTCTGTGGGCCGACCCGATCCTGCTCGGCTTCATCGTCTACGTGTTCAGCGTCGCGATCTACACGATCGCGACCGGTGCCAAGCTGGAAGTCGAGGCCGCGCGGGTCGCGGTGGTCGACGAAGATCACTCCGAATTGTCGCGGCGGATCGCTGCCGCGATGCTGCCGCCGCTGTTCCGTGCCGCCGAGCAGATCAGCCCGTCCGAGATCGATTCGGCGATGGACAGTGGCCGCTTCGTCTTCGTCGTGGAGATCCCGCCGCAATTCGAATCCGACGCGCTGTCCGGCAAGAACCCGTCTGTCCAGATCAATGTCGACGCCACCGCGATGGCGATCGCCGGCAACGGCGCGGTCGACATCCAGAACATCGTGCTGCGCGAGACGGCCGCTTACTTGCGTAAGGATTCCGGCACCAGCACCACGCCGGTGAATCTGGTGATGCACGCCAAGTTCAATCCGAACCTGAACTCGGCCTGGTTCACCTCTGTGATGCAGGTGATCAACAACATCGCGACGCTGTCAATCATTCTCACCGGTGCCGCGCTGATCCGCGAACGCGAGCGCGGCACCATCGAGCATCTGCTGGTGATGCCGGTGAACCCGCTCGAGATCATGCTGTCGAAGATCATCGCCAACGGCGCGGTGATCGTGATGGCGGCGCTGTTGTCGCTGCAGTTCATGGTCAAAGGCGTGCTGGGGGTGCCGATCATCGGCTCGGTCCCGTTGTTCACCTTCGGGATGGTGCTGTTCATGTTCTCGGTGACGGCACTCGGCCTGCTGCTGGCGACCTATGCCCGCACCATGCCGCAGTTCGGCCTGCTGGCGATCCCGGTGATCGTGATCCTGTACCTGCTGTCCGGCGCCAGCACCCCGATCGAGACCATGCCGCAATGGCTGCAGTTCGTGATGCAGTTCACGCCGAACACGCAGTTCGTCTCGTTCGCCCAGGCCGTGCTCTACCGCGGCGCCGGGGTCGATCTGGTGTGGCCGCAACTGCTGGCGATGCTGGCGATCGGCGGCGTGACGCTCGGCATCTGCCGCGTTCGCTTCGCCAAGACCATCTCGGCGCAGGACTGAGCGCCGTTACTCCGCCGGTGCCAGCCGGGCGCCGGCCGCGGCCTGCCGGCTGCGCTTGGCCGCCAGCCGGGCGCGGCGTTTGCGCGCCCAGATCACCACGCCGGTGACCGACAGCGCCGCCACCACCAATCCCATCGCCGAGATCAGGATGCGTCCGGGCAGGCCGAGGATCCGGCCGGAATGCAGCGGGAGCTGCATCTGCACGAACACGTCCGCTGCGGTGCCGGTCCAAGGCAGCCGCTCGCCGAGGAAGTGGCCGTCCTCGCTGTCGTAATAGAGCTGCGCCGGGCCGACCCCGGCGGCGCCGTGTTCTTCGCCCGGCTTGAAGAATGCCGCGGCGAACACGCCGTGCGCTGGGCCGTAGAACAGCGAGCCGAGCGGCTCGGTGAAGCCGCGTGCCTTGCCGTCGCCGGTGGCGCGTGCGGCGATGTCGGCGAAGCTCATCTTCGGCTCGATCGGATCGTCGAGGCTGCGGAACGGGCGCTGCTCGAACGGCGTCGGCGTGTAGTTCGACACCGTCTTCATCAGCGGCGAGAACACCTCGAAATACAGGTTCAGCGAGAACGCCGTGAAGGCGACGACGAACAGTACCGCCCAGGTCCACAGGCTGAAGGCGCGATGGATGTCGAAATTGATCCGGTAGGCGCTGCCCGAAGCCTTGATCTTCCAGGCGGGAGCCCATCGTGCCCAGAACCCCTTGCCGAGCTCGCGCCGCACCGCCGGCGCCTGTCCGGCCCGCAGCAGCCTGCGCGCCGGCAGCGTCAGATAGAAGCCGACGAAGCAATCGATCGTCCAGATGATCGCGATGATGCCGAGCAGCCGCATTCCCCAGCGGTCGCTGCCCCAGAATTCGGGGATGTGCATGGTGTAGTGCAGCTTGTAGAGAAACGACACGAAGGTTTCGCGCGTCACCGGCCACACCGCGCCCCAATAGCGCCGGCCGAGTTCAGCGCCAGTGGCGGGGTCGACGAACACCTGATTGTAGTCGAGCGCGTATCGCTTGCTGGTCGCCGGGTCGATCCTTGGCATCACGAAAAATGCCAGCGAGTGGCCAGGCTCCTCCGCCATCGGGAAGTAAACCACGCGAGCCCGCGGATCGCGCTGCTCGATCTGCTTGGCAAGCTCGATGGCCGGAATTGCCGGTCCTGTCGCGGGGGCGTGGAACAGCTTGGCGTTGATGGTCTCGTCGATCTCGTGGTCCCACGAGATCACGGCGCCGGTGACGCCGGAGAACAGCAGAAACGCCGCGGTGAGGAGCCCGGCCCAGCGGTGCAGTCGTCCGAATACCAATCTCATGCTGCCGCTGTACCGCGTTGGGCTCGCGATGCCAGGGGGGCTATTTTGGAATCGTTTCAAACTGCTGCCGCGCCGAAGGGCGAGCCGCGACTTATCAACCTGTTCCGCGACGCGATGCGGCAATCCGCCTCGCGGGAGCGACCGGTGCCTTGCGATCGGGCGGTCCGGAGTCGCTTATGCCGACCAGCAATCCTGCTGCTCGCGATCCGCCTGTTCGTTGAGGCGATCGGCGATATCGTCGGCGAGTTTCTTGTTTTTCGCCTCGGCGATCGTCTTTCCGTCCGTCGTTTTCAGCACCGAGCGCTCGACCTCGATCGGAAAATCGTCCGGTTGCAGGCTCTTATCGTGATTCGTCATGGCGGAATCCTCCTGAGCCCTCCTAACGCGGGAACAGGCCCAGCGGTTGCCGGGGTTCGACTGAATCAGAATCTGCCGACCCGGCGGAACCTGAACGGCGCGCCGGCCGCTACCACATCGACGCCTTGGCCCGTTCCGGCCAGGCGCGGTCATAGTCTTCGCCGCCGACGCGGCCTTCGGTCATCGAAGCGAGGATCTCGCCGGGCGTCGGCAAGGTGTCCTGCGCCACCTGTTTGCTCGGGTCCCACAGCCCGGAGCGGATCAGCGCCCGGCCGCATTGGAAATAGACCTCCTCGACCTTCATCACGATCACGGTGCGCGGCGCCTTGCCTTCGACGTCGAACGACATCCGCAAGGCCTCGTCGGCCGTGACATAGCCGCGGCCATTGATGCGCAGCGCGTTGATCGAGCCGGGGATCAGCAGCATCAGGGCGATGCGCGGATCGCGCACCACGTTGCGCAAGGAATCGATCCGGTTGTTGCCGCGGCGATCCGGGATCAGCAGTGTGGTGTCGTCGTGGACGCGGATGAAACCCGGCACGTCGCCGCGCGGCGAACAGTCGAGTCCTTCCGGGCCGACAGTGGCGAGCGCAGCGAACGGCGATTTTTCGATCAGCGTGCGATACGGCGGCGTGATCCAGTGCGCCACCTTTTCGGTGGAGGCGTCGTTCGGCACCCCGTAGATCGCCTCCAGCGCTTCGACGGAATCGAGCGCGGGGAAGGCGGTGCGGCGGTCGTCAGGGCTGTGGGCATCCATGGCGAATGATCTCCAACAAGTCTCGGGCGTGGGCGACCGGGTCGCCGACATTGCTGATGGTAACGTCGGGGTTCGCGTCGACGCTGCGCCCGACACGCTCGGTGATACTTCCGTCGCTGGCGCGAGCCCGCGCCGCGATTCTTGCCGCCAACACGTCGGGCGGCGCGGTGATCAGCACCACCACGACGTTCGCATAGGTGCTGCGCGCGGCGTCGATCACCATTCGCGACACGTTCGCGACCACAGTTCGGCCGGCTCGAATGTCATCGTCGAGGCTGCGCGGCAGGCCGTAGGCATGGCCATGGGCGCGCCAATGCAGTCCGAAGCCGCCCTCCGTCACGAGGCGATCGAACTGCGCCGGTGTCACCGGCAGATTGTCTTCGGCCGCAGAGGCTTCGCGGGTGACGGTGCGGCGCGCAAACACGATCGTTGCATCATCGGCGCAGAGCGTGCGGGCGGCATTGATCAACGTGTCCTTGCCGGCGCCGGACGGGCCGACCACCAGGACGAGTCGCCCTTGGCCGATCAGCTTCGTTGCCTGCTCCGCCACCGCGATATCGGTCATGCCACGCGCTGTCCTTCGCGCCAGACGCTGCGGACCGCCGGCACGTCGTGCGCGACATGGACGCGGATCAGGTCGGCGCGCTTGCCCTTGGAGATCTCGCCGCGGTCGTTGAGGCCGACCGCTTCGGCCGGCGCCTTGGTTACGGTGCGGATCGCGGCGGCAAGGTCGATCGCCGGCGCCCGGATCGGCAATTGCAGCGCCGCGATCAACAGGCTCGACGGGATGTAGTCCGACGACAAGATGTCGAGCAGTCCCTCGTGCGCCAGATCGATCGCCGCGATATTGCCGGAGTGCGAGCCGCCGCGCACCACGTTGGGCGCCCCCATCAGGATGTCGATGCCGGCCTGATGCAGTTCGCGTGCCGCTTCCAGCGTGGTCGGGAATTCCGCGACCGCGACCCGGTCACGGACTGCGTCCGCGACGTTCTCGGGTGTGGTGTCGTCGTGGCTCGCCAGCGGAATTTCGTAACGATGCGCCAGTTCGACGATCGCCCGCATGTTGGCGTCGGCGTAATTCTCCTTGCAGTACACCCGGCGTGCGAACATCACGTCGAGCTCGGCATCGGTCATGCCGGCGCCCTTGCCGCGGTAGTAGTCGCGCAGCTTTTCCTCGTCGCGAAACTGGCGCTGGCCCGGCGTGTGATCCATCAGCGACATCAGCCGGATGTCGGGACGGTCGATCAGCTCCTTGGCCTCGGCCACCACGTTCGGCATCGGGATTTCGCAGCGCAGATGCAGGAAGTGATCGGCACGCAGCAGCTGCGCGTCGCGCGCCGTCGAGATCGCACCGGCCAGCACGATCGCCTGGCCATCGACCTCCTCGGCACCTTCCTCGCGCCACACCCGGAGCGAGTCGAGCACCGTGGTGATGCCGCAGGTCGCGAGCTGGCCGTCGTAGGACACCACAGCGGCGACCGGATTCCACTGCACCTTCGGCCGCGGCGTGTAGTGCGCTTCGAGATGATCGGTGTGCAGCTCGACCAGCCCCGGCATCACCAGATCGCCTTGCATGTCTTTGGCGCCGTTCGGCGCGTCGCCTTCGCCGACTTCCGCGATCACCCCGTCGGCGATCGCGACCCAGCCGTGCTCGATCACCCGGTCGGCCAGCACCAGCCGGGCATTGCCCAGCACCATCTCCTGCGAATTGCTCATGGTCTCGTTCATTCCATTGGTCATGCGGCGGCGGCAAACGAGGTCACGTCGACGATGCGGTCCGCGATGATCTCACGGATCTCGTCGTCGTGCACGATGGCGATGATCGCGGCGCCCTGGGCCTTGGTCTGCCCGATCAGCTCGACCACCACGGCGCGGTTCTTGGCGTCGAGCGATGCGGTCGGCTCGTCGAGCAGCAGGATCGGCGTGTGCGAGATGAAGCCGCGGGCGATGTTGACGCGCTGCTGTTCGCCGCCCGAGAACGTCGCCGGCGGCAGCGTCCACAGCCGCTCCGGAATATTGAGCCGGCGCAGCAGCACGCCGGCCTGTTCGCGCGCCGCCTCGCGAGCCGTGCCCTGCACGATCAGCGGTTCAGCCACGACGTCGATCGCGGCGACGCGGGGGACGGCGCGCAGAAACTGGCTGACATAGCCGATGCTGCCGCGGCGCGCGGCGAGGATCTGCCGCGGCTGAGCGGTGGCGATGTCGAGCGTCGCGCCGTCATGAGCGATCCGGATCGCACCGGAGTCGCAGCGATAATTGCCGAAGATCATTTTCAGGATCGATGATTTGCCCGCGCCGGAGGGGCCGGACAGCACGACGCATTCGCCGGGCTGAACCTGGAAGCTGACGCCGCGCACCACCGGCAGCGTCACGCCACCCTGCAGATGCATGACGAAACTCTTCTGGGCGTTATCGACGACGAGAGCGGGAGCTTGGGTCATGGTCATCACGCCGGCAGGATCGAGGACACGAGCAGTTGCGTATAGGGCTCGCGCGGATCGTCGAGCACCTGGTCGGTCAGGCCGGTTTCGATCACGCGGCCGGATTTCATCACCAGGATGCGATGCGACAGCAGCCGCGCTACCGCGAGATCGTGGGTGACGACGATCGCGGCCAGCCCGAGTTCGGCCACCAGGCTGCGGACCAGATCGAGCAGCCGCGCCTGCACCGAGACGTCGAGCCCGCCAGTCGGTTCGTCCATGAAAACGAGGCGCGGATCGGTCACGAGGTTGCGGGCGATCTGCAGCCGCTGCCGCATGCCGCCCGAATAGGTGCGCGGCGCGTCGTCGATGCGGCCGGTGTCGATCTCGACCCGCTCCAGCCAGTCGCTGGCGACGCTCCGGATCTTGCCGTAGTGGTTCCAGCCGATCGCCATCAACCGTTCGCCGACATTGGCGCCGGCCGAGACCGCCATGCGCAGGCCCTGCGCGGGATCCTGATGCACGAAGCCCCAATCGGTGCGCAGCAGCAACCGGCGCTCGGCTTCACCGAGCTCGGCGAGATCGCGCAGGACACCGTCACGCATCCGATAGGACACGCGCCCGGCGCTCGGCGTCATCTGCCCCGACAGCATCTGCAGCAGGGTCGATTTGCCGGAGCCGGACTCGCCGACGATCGCCAGCACTTCGCCAGGGAAGAGTTCGAACGACACGCCGCGACAGGCGTCGATCCGGCCGTAGCGTTTCGACAGGCCGTCGGCGATCAGCAGCGGCTGGTCGGCCGCGGTGAAGGCGTCTGGTGCGGCGGATGAGACGCGATCAAGCATGGGCGCTCTCCATCGGGGCCGTTTCGCTGCCGGTGTGACCCTGGGCGCGGCGGCCTTCGCAATAATCGGTGTCGGAGCACACGAACATCCGGGTGCCTGCGTTATCGGTGACGATCTCGTCGAGATACGAGTCGTCGGCGCCGCACAGCGCGCAGCAGCCGTCCTGGCGATAGGGCGTGAACGGATGGTCTTCGAAATCCAGCGACACCACCTGGGTGTAGGGCGGGATCGCGTAGATTCGCTTCTCGCGGCCAGCGCCGAACAGTTGCAGCGCCGGGCAATTGTCCATCTTCGGATTGTCGAACTTCGGCGTCGGCGACGGGTCCATCACGTAGCGGCCCGCGACCTTCACCGGGTAGGCATAGGCGGTGGCGATGTGGCCGAACTTGGCGATGTCCTCGTACAGCTTGACGTGCATCAGGCCGTATTCGGCGAGTGCGTGCATCCGCCGCGTCTCGGTCTCGCGCGGTTCGAGATAGCGCAGCGGTTCGGGGATCGGCACCTGATACACCAGTACCTGGCCTTCGTGCAGCGGCGTTTCGGGAATCCGGTGCCGGGTCTGGATCACGCTCGCGTCCGGCGTTGCCGTCGTCGTTGCGACGTCGGCAGTCTTGGCGAAGAACTTGCGGATCGAGATCGCGTTGGTGGTGTCGTCGCTGCCCTGGTCGATCACCTTCAGCGTATCGTCGGGACCGAGGATCGACGCCGTCACCTGCACGCCGCCGGTGCCCCAGCCATAAGGCATCGGCATCTCGCGGCTGGCGAACGGCACCTGATAGCCGGGGATCGCGATTCCTTTCAGGATCGCGCGGCGGATCATCCGCTTGGTCTGCTCGTCGAGATAAGCGAAATTGTAGGTCGCCTCGGTCATTCCGCAGCCTCGCGCAGCTCGGGTTGGTCCTGGTTGAATTCGGCGCGCAGCTTGCGCAGCAGGCCGAGCTCGGACTGGAAATCGACGTAGTGCGGCAGCTTCAGATGCTCGACGAAGCCGGTGGCCTGGACGTTGTCGGAATGCGACAGCACGAACTCCTCGTCCTGCGCCGGCGCCTTGACGTCCTCGCCGAGTTCTTGCGCGCGCAGCGCACGATCGACCAGGGCCATCGACATCGCCTTGCGCTCGCTCTGGCCGAACGCGAGGCCGTAGCCGCGGGTGAAACGCGGCGCCTCGGTTGCCGAGCCTTTGAACTGATTGACCATCTGGCACTCGGTCAGCGCCACGCTGCCGAGCGGCACCGCGAAGCCGGCGTCTTCGGCCTCGAAGAACACCTCGACTTCGCCGAACCGGATCTCGCCGGCGAACGGATGATTGCGGCCGTAGCCGCGCTGGGTCGAGTAGCCGAGCGCCAGCAGAAAGCCCTCGTCGGCGCGGGCGAGATTCTGCAGCCGCAGGTCGCGATCGGCCGGAAAATTCAGCGGCTCGCGGGTGAGGTCGCCCACGGCTGCGTCGTCCGCGGCAATCGGCGACTCTTCGATCAGGCCGTCCTGGCGCAGGATATCGGTGACGCGCGGTGTCGGGGCGTCGCTCGCCTCGGCCATCTCCGGCTCGGCCGGATCGCCGCCGCTTGCGAGCTGCGGGTCGAGCAGCCGGTGGGTGTAGTCGAAGGTCGGGCCGAGGATCTGGCCGCCGGGAATATCCTTGAAGGTCGAGGAGATCCGCCGCCGCACCGCCATCGCGCCGGTGTCGACCGGCTCCGACGCGCCGAACCGCGGCAGCGTGGCGCGAAATGCCCGCACCAGGAAGATCGCTTCGATCAGGTCGCCGCGCGCCTGCTTGATCGCCAGTGCCGCGAGGTCGCGGTCGTACAGCGAGCCCTCGCTCATCACCCGGTCGACGCCGAGCGCAAGCTGCTCGGAAATCTGGTCGAGCGTCAGCTCCGGCACGTCGCGGTTGCCGCGGCGGGCATCGGCGAGCAGCCGGTGGGCATTGTCGATGGCGCGTTCGCCGCCTTTGACTGCGACATACATCGGTCAGCTCCCTTGGCTGAGGCGCGTGGTGCGCGGGATCGCCACCACCTGATCGCCGCTCACCAGCACCACGTCGAGGCCGCGCGGAAACAGTGCCGCGTTGATGCCGAGGCGATCGAACAAATCGGCTGGCGACAGCGTCGCCTGCAGCAGCGTTTCACCGTCGATGCCGGGGCCGCGCAGCCGGAAGCTGGCGCCGGCGCCGAGGGTAGGCACCTGAATGATCAGCGTTGTCGAACGGTCCGGATATTCGGCGCTGCCGAGTGCGAAGCGGTCGATCGGCGGCAAGGCGTTGCCGTCACCGATCAGCGCGAACGCCGCGGTAGAAGGATCGTCGGTCAGCGGCGCACCGGTGTGAAACTTCAGCCATTGCGCGACTGTGCCGTCCGCCGCAATAGCGTCGTCGAGCCAGATCGGAGTGTCGTGGTCGAACAGGGTCAGCGCCAGCGCGGCGCTGGCGTGCATCAGCGGCGCCGGTGTGCCGGCCTCGACGCTGATGCGTTGGATGCGGCCGGGCCGCGCCATCGCTTCCATCACGGCGCGGAAGGTCGATTGCGCCCCCAGTACCTTGTCGGCAAAGCCGGCGGCGAGTTCGGTGGTGGTCATGGTCAGCCCTCGCCTCGCACCAGCGTGTAGAAATCGACCTTGGTGGCAGCCGTCTGGGCGGCCTTTTCTGCGCGTGCGGCTTCGACTTCGGTGCGCAGCGGCGCGATCACCTCGGCCTCGACGGTGGCCGCATAGTCTGCCGATTGCAGCAGCGCGTCGCACAGCGCGATCAGCCGGGCCTTAGTGCGATCGCGGCCCAGCGTGTAGCCGTACCCGACCTCTCCGCTGGCGAGCCGAACCGCAGCGCGCGACACCGTCGCCTCGCCGACATTGAAGGCGGAGCCATCGCCGCCGATCCGGCCGCGCAGCATCACCAGTCCCTGTTCCGGCTCGCGCAGCAGCGTGAATGCCGGCGGCGCCAGCGCGTCGAGGTGCGCGCCGATCGCGGCGGTCTCGGATGCGGCCAGCACCGCCATCGCGGCGCGCCGGCGCGCGATTGCGGTTTGTTCGGGGAGGTTTGTGGTTTCGGCGTGCATCGCCATTGCCCAGTTCAAGTTGTATATGTTAATAGACAACTTGATAGAGGCACAATATGAAAACTCGATGACGTCGAATTCCGTGGCCATGATCACGAAAGCGTTCCTGTCATGAGTGCCGAGGCTTTATCCTCAGGCTTAGCGCTCTGGCGTCGGGTCGCCGACGGCATCGAGCTGGCGATCGCCGACGGCCGCTATCTGCCCGGCGGCAAGCTGCCGGGCGAGACCGAGATTGCCGAGAACTACGGGGTCAACCGTCATACTGTGCGCCGCGCGCTGGCGGCGCTGGCCGAGCGCGGCTTGGTCCGCGCCGAGCGCGGCAGCGGCACTTTCGTGCGCAGTCAGCGCATTGCCTATCCGTTGCGCACGCGGACGCGATTTTCCGAGATCATCAACGCGGGGGGGCGCGAACCGCGCGGGCAGCTGATTGCCGCGGAGCGTGAGGCGGCGACTGGCGCGCTGGCCGGCCAACTCGATCTCGATATCGGCGCGCCCCTCTTCCGCATCGAGGCGCTGCGATCGGCGGACGGCGTGCCGATCAGCCGCGGCACGACCTGGCTGTCGGCGGTGCGATTTCCCGATGCGCCCAAGGTGTTCGCGGCGAAACGCTCGATGACCAAGGTGCTGGCGCATTATGGCGTCAGTGACTATCGCCGGCTGTCGACCCGGATCACCGCCTCGATGGTGGATGCGTCCGATGCTGCGCGGCTCGATCTGCCCGCCGGGCGCCCGGTGTTGGTGGTAGAGAGCATCGACGTCGCCGCCGACGGCACCCCGCTGCTCACCACCCGTGCACGCTTTGCGGCAGAGCGGGTCGAGTTCGTGATCGAGCCGGATTAGCGTGCGCCCTGCGCTCACGTCATCGCCCGCTTGCGCGGAGGATGACGGTTGAGAGCGCGATGACCGCTGCGCCTTAAGCGACCGCCTTCCGCCCGATGATCGCGAAGCGCAGCTTGCTGGAGATCCAGTCGATCGACGCGACGGTGATCAGGATCATCAGGATCAGAAACGACACTTTCTGCCATTCCAGCACCCGGATCTGCTCAGTGAGCTGCAGGCCGATGCCGCCGGCACCGACGATACCGATGATGGTCGCCGAGCGGGTGTTGGATTCGAAGAAGTACAGCACCTGGCTCGCCAGGATCGGCACCACCTGCGGCAGCAGGCCGAACCTCACGCTGTGGACGTGCGAGCCGCCGGTGGCCTTGACGCCTTCGATCGGCTTGTTGTCGGCGGCCTCGAAGGCTTCGGAGAACAGCTTGCCGAAATTGCCGAAGTCCGAGCACATCACCGCGAGTATCCCGGCGAATGGTCCGAGCCCGACGACGCCGACCCAGATCAGCGCCCAGATCAGCGTATCGACGCCGCGCACCATGTCGAGCAGCCGCCGGGTCAGCAGTTGCAGCGGGCGGATCCGCAGCACGTTGCGGGCCGCCAGGAACGACACCGGGAATGCCAGCAGCGCGCCGCCGAGCGTGCCGAGAAACGCGATCGCCAGCGTTTCGCCCATCGCGTGCAGATAGACCTGCGCGAGCTGCCACGAGCCCGGATCTGGCGGCAGCATCAGGCCGACAAATTCGATCAATCGGCTGACGCCGCTGAGCAGCCGGTCGAACGGGATATCGAGCCGGATCAGGCCGAACACGAACAGCGCCGCCGCCAGCGTCAGGCCGCCGATCAGCTTGCCGCGCCTGATCCAATTGGGCCGGAACTGCTCGGGGAAGCGCGCGACGATACCGGCCTCGTCGCCGAAGCTCAGGGTGCGGCGGGGCACGCTCATCGTTGCTCCTGACCGATCAGGCGTCGACGCACGCCTTCGGTGAAATAGTCGATCAGCATCACGGTGACGATGATCAGCAGCAGGATCGCGCTGACGTCGGTGTAGTAGAACTTGCGCACCGCCTCGATCAGATCCTGGCCGATGCCGCCAGCGCCGACGAAACCCATCACGGCCGCGCCGCGGACGTTGATCTCGAACCGCAGCAGCGCGTAGCTGACGAAATTCGACAGCACCTGCGGCACCACCGCGAACCGCACCTTCTCCAGCCAGTCGCCGCCGGCCGACACCACGCCTTCCAGCGGCTTGTCGTCGATGTTCTCGACCACCTCGGCGAACAGCTTGCCGAGCGCGCCCGCGGTGTGGATCGTGATCGCCAGCACGCCCGGTAGCGGGCCGAGCCCGAACGCCAGCACGAACACCAGCGCGAACACGATGTCCGGAACGGTGCGGCAGAACTCCAGGAAGCGGCGGGTGATGAACACGATCGCACGCGAGCGCACCAGATTGGCCGAGGCCAGAAAGCACAGCGCGAAGCCGGCCAGCGCGCCGAGCAGCGTGCCCACATAGGCGATCAGGATGGTGTCGAGCAGCAGGCCGGTCCAGCGCTTGATGCCCCAGAACCATTCGTTCAGGTCGGTCCACAGCGTCGCCAAGGCGAGCTTCGGCGCGATCGAGATGAAGTAGGACGGGAATCGCCAGAAATTCTCGGCCAGCTTGACCAGATCGACTTCGCCCATCCAGGCCGCCGCGGCGATCGCGGCGATCAGGATCGCACCGCCGAGCGCCAGTCGCCGCCGCTTCTCGGCCACCGCCGCATCGTAATGATCGGCGAGCGCACGAAGCTGGGGTTCGGGAAGTTCGGTGACGGCTGCCTGCATGCGGGTGTCCGACATGACGACGTGGGCGACCGGTCGGCCGCCCACGTCCAATAAGGTGCGGGGATCCGTTACGACTTGTGCTTGCGCAGGGTGTCGACGAACTTGATCAGCTCGACCACCGGCTCGTAGTCCTTGTGGCTGGTCGCCGCATAGGGCTTGGCCTTGCCTTCATAGATCTTGTTGAAGGTTTCCGGATCGTTGGTGGCCAGATCGAGCACCGCCTTGCGGATCGCCGCCTTGAGGTCTTCCGGCAGGTCCGACAGATAGGCCATCGGCGAGTTCACGATCAGGTCCGACTTCAGGATGATGCGGAAGTCCGCAGCCTTGACCATGCCCTTGCGGTCCATCCGCAGCAGGTTGGATTCGTCCTCGGTGTTCCACCAATTGAACGCCGCATCGCAGGTGCCCTGGGCGACGCCGATCACTGCGTTCTCGTGGCTGCCGGCGTAGATCACCTTGGCGAAGAACTTGTCGGGATCGATCGACATCTTGTTCATCATGAAGCGCGGCACGTTGTTGCCGGAGGTCGAATTCGGGTCGACCAGGCAGAGGTTCTTGCCCTTGAGATCTTCGATCTTCTGGTAGGGCGAGTCCTTCTTCACATACAGCACCGAGTGATAGCCCTTTGAGCCGTCACCGTTGACCTCGATGGCGAACGGCTCGACCTTGGCACCGACCAGATAGGCGCGGGCGTAGGACGCCGGGCCATACATGCCGATGTGGATGTTGCCGGCGCGCTGGCCCTCGATCACCGCGGCATAGTCGTTGGCGATGCGCAGCTTCACCGGCACGCCGAGCTGCTTGGTGAGGTAGTCGGTCAGCGGAGTCCAACGGGTGGTGGTGCCCGAGGCGTTCTCGTCCGGGATCTTGCCGAACACCAGCTCGGGATATTTCGCCTTCCAGTCCTGCGCCGGCGCGGCGTGCGCGGTGAACGCCAGCGCGGCAGCGGCGGCGACGAGAGTACGGAGCTTGATCATGAGGTTTCCTGTCTCTTCAGTCGGTGAACGGTCGAAACACGGCGACCGCACGCGGACGCGCCGCGGGCGGTGCCGGATAGGGAAGACGGCGAACGATCGCCGCCGGGATCAGGCCACGGCGACGCCGACCAATGCGGGGGCGGGAAGGCCGTGCGGAACGTGCGGCGCGGCGCCGAGCACTTCGTCGGCTTCGAGGTCGTAAAGCTCGCGCGCGATCTGGTCGGTGAGCGCGGCCGGCGCGCCGTCGAACACCACGCGGCCCGAGGCCATGCCGATCAGCCGGTCGCAATAGCTACGGGCGAGATCGAGCGAGTGCAGATTGCACAGCACGGTGATGCCGAAGTGCTTGTTGATGCGCAGCAGCGCATCCATCACGATCTTGGTGTTGCGCGGGTCGAGCGAGGCGATCGGCTCGTCGGCGAGCACGATGTCCGGCTGCTGCACCAGCGCGCGGGCGATCGCGACGCGCTGCTGCTGACCGCCGGAGAGCTGGTCGGCGCGTTGCGCCGCGTAGGACGCCATATCGAACTGATCGAGCGCCGAGATCGCAAGCGCGCGATCCTGCTCCGGCCACATTTGCACCAGCGAGCGCCACGACGGCACTTCGGACAGCCGGCCCATCAGCACATTGGTCAGCACGTCGAGGCGGCCGATCAGGTTGAATTGCTGAAAGATCATCGCCGAGCGTGCGCGCCATTGTCGCAGCTCGCGGCCCTGCAGCGCGGTCACATCGACGCCTTCGAACAGGATGCGTCCCTCGGACGGCTCCGCCAGCCGGTTCAGCATGCGTAGCAGGGTCGACTTGCCCGCGCCGGATCGGCCGATCACCCCGACGAAGCTGCCACGCTCCACCGAAAACGATGCGCCATCTACGGCGGCTTTGCTGCCGAAACGGCAGGTCAGACCCTCAACTACCAGCATGCGCTGCTCCCGAAACAGGTTCGGGAGGAATCGCTAACGCTGTTGTTTTGCAGCCGTGTGACAGTCGATGTAGTTCGGCCGACATATCAAGGTCTTCGCTGCGTCATCGATGCGTCACGACGGCGTCACGGGCGGCGTCGATGACAGGCTCACCCCCAATCATCGCGCACGAGAATCCCATGGCTGCGAAACTGCTGACGGTCGCGCCGACCGTCGATCCGACCGCCAAGCTGCACGACGTCACCCTCGGCGCCTATTGCGAAGTCGGCGCCCGCACCATCCTGAACGAAGTGGCGATGGGCGATTACTCTTACGTCGTCAACGACTCGCAGATCACCTACACCAGCATCGGCAAGTTCTGCTCGATCGCGGCGATGACCCGGATCAACCCCGGCAATCACCCGATGCAGCGCGCCACCCAGGCGCACTTCACCTACCGCGCCAGTACTTATTTCGAGGGCGAGAGCGACGACGCCGAGTTCTTCGCCTGGCGCCGCTCGCATCATGTCGAGATCGGCCACGATGTCTGGATCGGTCACGGCGCCATCGTGCTGCCGGGCCGTAACATCGGTACCGGCGCGGTGGTTGCGGCCGGCGCGATCGTCACCCGGGACGTGCCGGCCTACACGATCGTGGCCGGCAATCCGGCGCGGCCGATCCGCCGACGTTTCTCCGAGCAACAGGCGGAGCGTCTAGTCGCGCTGGCGTGGTGGAATTGGGGCCACGAAGCGTTGCGCACCGCGCTGCCCGACTTCCGGAAATTGTCAGTGGACGAATTCCTCGACCGATATGAAGGTGCGGCCGAAGTGCAGCCGCCGGACCGCGAGCCGGCGACAGAACAGCAGGTGATGGGATGAGCGAGATCGCGATCGAAGGTGGCCGGACGCTGCTTAGCGACGAGATTGCCGAGGCATCGTTGCAGCTCGCCGGCGGCGCCATCGCGGCGGTCGGCTCCACGAGCGGCAATGCGGCGATCCGGATCGATGCCCGCGGCCTGCTGGTGCTGCCCGGAATCGTCGATCTGCACGGCGATGCCTTCGAGCGGCAGATGATGCCGCGGCCGGGCGTCGACTTTCCGATCGACGTGGCGCTGATCGACAGCGACCGCCAGGCGATCGCCAACGGCCTGACCACGGTCTTTCACGCCGTCACCTGGTCGTGGGAGCCCGGCCTGCGCAGCGCCGACAACGCCCGCCGGATGCTGGATGCGATCGATCTGACCAAGCCGCGGCTTTCCGCCGACACCCGCATTCATCTGCGCCACGAGACCTTCAATCTCGAGGCGGTCGACGAGATCGCCCAGTGTATCGGTGATCGCCGCGTCGATCTGTTCGCCTTCAACGATCACATGGACACGACGCTGGCGAACCTCGCCAAGCCGCAGAAGCGCAACCGGGTGGTCGAGCGTACTGGCCTATCCGACGATGAATTCGATCGGCTGGTCGAGCGCGTCGCGGCGCGCGGCGACGAAGTGCCACAGGCGAATCGGCGCCTCGCCGCCATCGCCCGCGAGGTGTCGATGCCGATGCTGTCGCACGACGACGATACCCCGGCGATGCGGCAGGGTTATCGCGAGCTCGGCGTCGGCATTGCCGAGTTCCCCACCACCGAGGAGACCGCGCGCGATGCGGCGCTGCACGGCGATTTCATCGTGTTCGGTTCGCCGAACGTGGTGCGCGGCGGCAGCCACACCGGCTGGACCAAAGCGGCCGATATGATCGCCAAGGGACTGTGCTCGGTACTGGCCTCCGACTACTACTATCCGGCCCCGTTGCTCGCCGCGTTCCGCCTGGTGCATGACGGCATCCTGCCGCTGGAGCAGGCCTGGAAGCTGATCTCGGAAAATCCTGCGCGCGCCGCCGGGCTCGCTGAGCGCGGCACGATCGCGAGCGGGCAGCGCGCTGACGTTGTGCTGGTCGATGATCGGGTCGCGTTGCGGCCGCGGATCGTCGCGGTGATCGCCGGCGGCCGGCTGGTGCATGTCGACGATCCGGAGCGCTTCGTGATCACGCGCAAACTGCCGCACCCGGCTGGCGTTGCCGCCTGATCTGACGCTATCATCATCGGCGATGTCGAATTTTCCACGCTACGCGATTTACTATCTGCCCGCCGCAGGCAGCGCTCTGGCGCAGTTCGGGGCGACGATGCTCGGCTACGATGTCGTCACCGGCGAAGACGTGCCGTTCGCTGCGCCGACCGCGGCGATCGAGGACTGGCGAGACATCACCGCCGAGCCGCGCGGCTACGGCTTTCACGCCACCCTGAAGGCGCCGTTCGGATTGATCGGCAGCCGCAGCGAGAGCGACCTGCTGTGGGCCTGTGCGACCTTTGCCGAAACGCCGCGGGCGATTCCGCAGATTGCTCCGGTAATCAGGCCGATCGGTGGGTTCCTCGCGCTGGTGCCGGAAGCGCCGTCCGAGTCGCTGCAGCAGCTCGCGGCCGATTGCGTTCGCGACTTCGATGAGTTTCGGGCGCCGCTGTCGGCGGAGGATCGCGCCCGGCGCAAGCCGGAACGGCTGACGCCCGAGCAGGTCGGCTATCTCGATCGCTGGGGCTACCCTTATGTGATGGACGAGTTCCGGCTTCACATGACGCTGACCGGTTCGCTCGATCCGGCTCGCCACGACGAATTGTTGGCGCTGCTGCGGAGACAATTCGCGGCCACCGGCATCGACCGGATTGCGATCGATCGGATCGCTGTGCTGCGCCAGGACGCGCGAGGTGCGCGGTTCAAGAGCATCGCGCAATTCGAACTGCGCAGCGCCGACTATTAGCCGGCGAGGATCGAGCCGAGCCAGTCGCTGACCGCCTCGGGCATGGCGGTGACCCGGCCGGGCCAGGGACCGGTGGCGAAGCCGACATGTCCGCCTTCATCGGGTTGCCAGAGCGTCACCATCGTGCCGACGTCGTCCGGTGCCGGGAGCGAGGCGGCCGGCACGAACGGATCGTTGCGCGCGTTCACGGCCAAAGCCGGGATCTTGATCTTGTGCAGATGCGGCTTGGATGAGGCACGGGTCCAGTAGTCATCGACACCCGCAAAGCCGTGCAGCGGCGCCGTGAAGGCGTCGTCGAATTCGCGCAGGGTCGTTGCCCGTTGGACCCGTTCGCGATCGAACAGTCCCGGATGCTGCTGCCATTTCGCGAGCGCGTTCGGAATCATCGTGCGTAGGAAATGCCGGGTGTAGATCAGGCGGTTGACGCCGCTATCGATCGCGGCGCCGGCGGCCACGAGATCCAGCGGGGCAGAGACCGCCGCCACTGCGCGCGCGATCTCTGCGGCGCCGCTGCCGGCCTCCTCCGCCCAGCGCAACAGCGCGTTGCCGCCGAGCGAGACGCCGGCGGCCAGCACAGGCGCATCGGCGCGGTCGCGAATTCGCGCCAGCAGCCAACCGACCTCCTGAAAGTCGCCGGAGTGGTACGAGCGCGGCGCCAGATTGAGTTCGCCGGAGCAGCCGCGGAAATGCGGGATCGACAGCCGCCAGCCGCGCGCCACCGCGCCCTGCGCAAATGCGATCGCGTAGCGGCTTGCCGACGATCCTTCGAGGCCGTGAAACAGCACCAGCCAAGGCGCATAGTCCGGCCCGGGCAGGTGGTCGATGTCGATGAAGTCGCCGTCTGGCGCCCGCCAGCGTTCGCGGACGAGCTTGATGGCTTGCGAGGCCCGTGGCTGCGCGAACAGCGTCGGCCAGATGGTTTGCAGATGGCCGCCGGGCAACCACCACGGTGCGCGATAGGATCGCAGGTCGGTCATGTCGAACGGAACGGGTGAAGAGCTGTGAACGAGCGGGCCATGAAACGAACGGAGACGGCTGCAGCTATTCACACGCCGGATGCAAAGCGCAATCGCTCAGTTTGAATTTGCTGAAGCGATGCATTTGCAGATTCGGCCCGCGGTGCTTGTCATCTCGCGATTGCTGTCGGTCCGCAGCCGGCTTAAGCTTGCTCAAAGAACAACAAGCGATCGGCGCTGCCGCTGTCCGGATCGCACCATGAGGAAACCGCCATGAAGGTCGCCGACCCAGCTCCCTTCCGCAATCTGTCGCCCGACGAGTTGGAATGGCTCGCCGCCGCCGAATGGGCGCAGGCCGAAGCTCTCAGCGATGCGCCCAAGGGGCTGGTGATGCAGTCCGCCACCGAGATGCACGCGCGCGCCAAGCTGAAGCGCATGCTGCTCAGCCAGGTCCCGACCAAGCACTAGCCGGCGACGTCGTCTGCGGGCTTGACCGGCTGGAGACGGCGGACGCACACCGGTCGTGATGACCTCCGCACCGCATCCTGCCTGCCCGTCAGGTCCCGGCGCCTATGTGGTGGCGATCGCCATCGCCGCGCCGCTCGCGATCCGGCTCGGCGCCGCCGCGTCGCCGTTACTTCGGCCGGGGCGCTACCTGTATTGTGGCTCGGCCTATGGGCCAGGCGGCCTGCCGGCTCGGCTCGGTCGGCATTTCCGCAAGGACAAAACGATCCGCTGGCACGTCGATCAGTTGACGACGGCCGGCGAGGTGCTGGGCGCCTGGGCGATTGCGGGCGGCGACGAATGCGAGCTGGTCGCGCGGCTCGGATTTCTGCCGGTGCCGATCGAAGGCTTCGGCGCCACTGATTGCGCTCACTGCCGCAGCCATCTGCTGCGTTGGCCGTCGCGCGTCGCTGCCCGTACAGTCCGCACGGCGCTCGCTGGAGACGACGCGGCGCCGGTGTGGTTGCGGGGCGATTCTACGCCCCGGTCTCGCGCCTGATCCAGCCGAGATATTTCTCGGCACCCGCGGTCACCGGAAGCTGGATGATCTCCGGCGTGTCGTAGGAGTGCAGCGAGGTAATCAGGTCGCGCAGCGACGCGAATTTCTCCGTCACGGTCTTGAACAACATCAACTGCTCGGCATCGCTGGTGATCTTGCCGTCCCACCAATAATGGCTGGTGATGGCCTGGATCTGGACGCAGGCGGCGAGCCGGGCCTCGAGTGTTGCGACTGCCAAGCGTTCTGCCTCGTCCTTGCTCGGTGCGGTCACCATCACCACGCAGGCTTCGCCCTGATCCATCGCGTCGTTCCTCCGGCGAATTTGATCCGCCGCGTTGCGGGCCGCGCTCTTTGTTTGCTAGGCGCAAGCCGTTCCCAGTCAGCTTCGGAAGATCCGTCATGCCGATTTACGGCTTCGTCTGCAACAAATGCGGTCACCAGTTCGAGACGCTGCTGTTCTCCGGTGACACCGCGGTGTGTCCGGCCTGCGAGAGCACCAGCCTCGAGCAGCAATTGTCGCTGATCGCCAAGCCCGCCAAGGGCGGGCCGGAAGCGCCGATGTGCGACGGCAAGGGCGGCTGTGGCGGCTGCTGCATGCCGGACGTCTGCGCCTAGCGTCGCCGGGCCTGCGCCCCTCCCCCCGCCCTCGTTCCCGCGCGGAACGATTGCGGGTGTGCCGCCGTTTGCACGCCGACGGGGATTCCTCTAAGGCAGGCGAGACATGACGCAAATTACCCGCACTTTCGATAGCGCCGCACAGGCCAAAGCCGCAATCGCCGAGCTGAAGCAGCGCGGCTTTCAACGGGTCGAGCTGATCGAGGCGTCCGACCGCCGCGGTGGCGCGGCCGTGCGCGTCGAGCCGCCATTCGGCTCGGCGCTCGCCGCAACCGCCATTCTCGATCGCCACAGCGGCAAGCAGGCGACGACTGCCCCAGCGCCTCCCGCGCCGCCAGCCAAGGCCGAGGTTCAGCCGGCGCGCGAATCTGCACGGCCCATCGCCCCTCCGGTGGCGCCCGCGGCTTCGCCCGCGCCCGCTCCTCTTCCAGCGCGGCGCGAGGAGCTGCGCAGTGGGCCGCGCACGGTCTCGGAATGGCTCGGCATTCCGGTGTTGATCGATTCCGACACCTTCTTCTCCGGCTTCCCGCTGCTGCTGCGGTCGTCCCGCAAGGCGCCGGCCGCGAAGTCCGAGTGACCCAGCGGGCCTATTGCGCGCGTGCGGCGGCTGCGCCGCTTCCGTCTCTCCGTCCGGCTTGCTAGCATCCGGCCGCCTCGCCGCCCGGCGGGGACCACGACATCAGCGACCCGATGACGTGCGTTGCGCGCCAGCCGTCTGCCGCGCGTGGCGCACGCATGCGGCAGGAGTGCAGGCCATGAAGCTCACCAGTCCCGACATCGCCGAAGGCGCCACCATCGCGCACGAGCAATTGTTCAATAGCTTCGGCTGCACCGGCGCCAACGTCTCGCCGGCTTTGAGCTGGAGCGATGCGCCGGCCGGCACCAAGAGCTTCGCGGTGACGATGTACGATCCCGATGCGCCGACCGGCAGCGGCTGGTGGCATTGGGTGGTGTTCAATATTCCCGCCACCACCACGTCGTTGCCGAAGGGCGCCGGCGATGTCGCCAAGGGGTTGATGCCGGACGGCACGATCCAGGGCCTGACCGATTTCGGCGTGGCCGGCTATGGCGGCCCGTGCCCGCCGCCGGGCGACAAGCCGCATCGCTATCAGATCACCGTGTTTGCGGTGGACGTTGAGAAGCTGCCGAACGCCGGCGCGACGGCGATGCCGGCGCTGGTCGGCTTCGATCTCAACTTCCACACGCTGGCGAAGGCGACGATCACCGGCCTGTTCGGACACTGAGTCCGGACAGACCGTCCGAGACGCCGCGCACCGTCCGTTGCGGATGATGGCCGGATTCAGCCCGGCCATCATTCGCGGAGCCGGCCGAAGCGTGCCGCCGTTGGCGCTGTCGCGGCGATTAGTTGCTGGCTTCGGCGCTCTGCGGCGAACGCCGCGCCGGCATCGACGCCGCGCCGGCTGATACGCAGGGAATCGGCCGCCATGAGCCGTCGGGAGCGCGCTCATACGAGGTGCATCCCGAGCTTGATGCGGTCTCGCTGGCATTGCGCTGGTCCTGCTGGCCTCGCGCCAGTGCGGGCGCGGCAGAGAGGCTCGACGCGATCAGCGCGCCGGCAAACACAGCAGTCGTCCAAGAGCTGGTCGTTCGCATGTCCGGTCCTCCATTATCGGAAACGCGGACGGAGTCCTGACCTGCGAATGTGACGATTTCTTGCAAATTGCGGCGATCGCCGCGATCTTGCCTTAATAATCCGGAAACGGCGCGCGCTGTTAGTGCGCTCGCGCACGCTGATCGAGCGATTCAGCGTGACATCACGATGCGGCCGGCCGCTGTGCGGTCCTGCCAATGGTGTCTTACCAGTTCCGGATCGACGTGATGCTCGACCGGCCAGCCGACGCACAGATAGGCGATGAACTTCCAGTTCGGCGGCACGTCGAGATCGGCGGTGATCGCCTGCGGATCGAGGATCGACACCCAGCCGACGCCGAGCCCGAGCGAGCGGGCGGCGAGCCAGAACGTTTCGATCATCGCCACGACGGAGTAATCGAGCGCCTCGGGCATGGTCTGGCGTCCGACGCCGAGGCCCTGCGCGGTGGTGCGATCGCAGAACAGCGCGAACTGCCGCGGCGCCACGTCGATGCCTTCGAGCTTGAGCTTGGCGTACAGCGCCGCGCGCTCGCCCTGATACGCGCTCGCCGCGACCTCGTTGCAGCGCAGGAAGTTGGCTCGAATCTGCGCGCGCGTCTCGGCGCTGTCGATACTGATCCAGCGCCACGGCTGGCTGTTGCCGACCGAGGGCGCGAGTTGCGCCAGATCGAGCAGTTGCTCGATCAGCTCCGGCGCGACCGGATCGGTCTTGAAGCGGCGGACGTCGCGGCGCCACGCGATCAGTTCGGCGAACTTGTCGCGAAACGCTTCGTCGAACACCGGCGGATTGGCATTGGCGGCGGCGATCTCGGCCGGATCGGTCATCGCCACCAATTTGTTCAGCGTCGTGCTCATAGCTTGCCTGCCAATACGTCTGCGAGATCGGCGACATCGGTGAGCAGCCGACCGGCGGAGCGCAGCAGCGGCACTGCGAGGATTGCGCCGGTGCCTTCGCCGAGCCGCAGCCGCAGATCGAGCAGCGGCACGGCCTCCATCGCCTGCAGCGCAAGATCGTGGCCGCGTTCGGCGGAGCGGTGGGCGAACACGCAATAGTCCCGTGCTTCCGGCGATAGTCGCACGGCGACTAGCGCCGCGGCGGTGGCGATGAAGCCGTCGATGATCACTGGGCGGCGCTGCGCGGCGGTGCCGAGCACCGCGCCGGCCATCATGGCGATCTCCAGCCCGCCGAATTCGGCCAGCACCTCGAGCGGTGCGGTGGCGGCACTGCGCTGCGCGGCTTTTTCGATCGCCGCCTTTTTTCGGGCCATGCCGTCGGCATCCTGGCCGGCACCAATGCCGATGCTCTGGTCGAGCGGCGCCGGGCCGAGCCGATGCAGCAGCAGCGACGACGAAGCCGTGTTGCCGATTCCCATCTCGCCGAGTGCGATCACATCCGCCCCCGCGGCGATCTCGGCGCGCGCCAGTTCGGCGCCGCGGTCGAGCGCCTGGCAGGCCTCGGCGAGGCTCATCGCCGGCTCGCGCGCCGCATTTGCGGTCCCCATCCGCACCTTGGCGTCGATCAGATCGGGGTGTTTCGGCAGCTCGGCGGCGACGCCGGCGTCGATCACCCGGACATCGACATGATTGGCTGCGGCGAACGCATTGGCGGTGGCCTTGCCGGCCAGATAGGTCATCACCATCGCGACCGTCACGGCCGATGGATATTGCGACACGCCTTCTGCGGTGAGGCCGTGATCGCCGGCGAACACCATCAGCACCGCGTTGTCGGCGCGCGGCGGTTCGGGATGCCGCATCATGGCGAGCTCGATCGCGAGATCTTCGATTCGCCCGAGCGAGCCGAGCGGTTTGGCCTTGCCGTCCACCCGCGCCCGTAAGGCTGCTTTCAGCGATGCGTCGACCGGTGTGATCGAGGGAGGCTGCCAGGTGACGAGGGTGTCGGTCGGCATCGAACGATCCTTTGGTTTCGAAGGCGCGCAACTGACGTAATCGCGCTGGCCGGGTCAACACCACCTTCGCGTTGTTGACCCGCAACACGGTCGCAGATAGCGTGCGCCGCGATGGTCCTTCCGTCAGGAAGGTGAAAAGGGAAGCCGGTGGGAGGCGCATTGCGTCTCGATCCCGGAGCTGCCCCCGCAACTGTAAGCGACGAGCCATCGCCGAGGCCACTGGGAATTCCTGGGAAGGCGGCGAATGGCAACGACTCGCGAGCCAGGAGACCTGCCATCACGTATTGTGCTTTGAAGGCGTCGTCGGGGCGGGGTGCACCGGACGGAAGCAGTGCGGCAGACCAAAGGTCTATCCCGCGCGTTCCGACAAAGCTCGAAAGCTGACGCAACGATTCGAGCCCGATGGATTCCGAACCAGCCGCCGACCTGAGCGCCGATCTGTCGCGCAGCCTGCCCGGCGTGCCGGTGATGGTCAGCGTCTGCACCACCTGCAAAACGACCAACGGTACTGTGGTCGGTGCGCCGATGCTGGAGGCGGTGCGTGCCGCGCTGGCGGGTTCCGCAGGCGTACAGGTGCGCGCCGTGCAGTGCCTGTCCGCGTGCAAGCGCGCCGCCACCGTCGCGGTGTCGAGCGAGGGCGGCTACACCTTCGTGTTCGGCGATCTCGACGGCGCCGGCGGCGCCGACGCGGTTGCGACGTTCGTGGCCTCCTATCAGGACAGTGACTACGGCCTGGTGCCGTGGCGACAGCGCCCGGAGGTGTTGCGCAAGGGCACGCTCGTCCGTCTGCCGCCGCCGCAATGGTCCCCGGACGATGGGCGGGCGCCGGCATGAGTGCGCTGATCTCCACCCTCGTGCTCGGCGGCGCTCGCTCCGGCAAATCGGTGTTCGGCGAACGGCTGGTCACGGGCAGCGGTCTCGCCAAGATCTATCTCGCCACCGCCACTGCCAGCGACGACGAAATGTCCGACCGGATCGCGCATCACCGCGCCCGCCGCGGCGATGGCTGGACCACGATCGAGGAGCCGCTCGGGCTGGTCGATGCGCTGACCCAGCACGCTGGCCGTGGCCGAGCGGTGCTGGTCGATTGCCTGACGCTGTGGCTGTTCAACCTGATGGAAGCCGGCCGCGATCCCGAGGTCGAGGCCAAGCGGCTGGCGCGCTATCTCGGCGTCGCCGCGGGTCCGATCGTGCTCGTCTCCAATGAAGTCGGCCTCGGGCTGGTGCCGGAGACGCCGCTCGGCCGCGCGTTCCGCGACGCTCAAGGCCGCCTCAATCAGACCGTCGCCGCCGCCGTGCCCAACGTCGTCTTCATCGCCGCCGGCCTGCCGCTGTGGCTGAAACGCCAAACAGGAGAGTAGTTCATGACCGTCCGCGTTCCCGTCACGGTACTCACCGGGTTTCTCGGCGCCGGCAAGACGACGCTGCTACGCGCGCTGCTCAATCAGTCGGGCGGCCGCCGCATCGCGGTGATCGTCAATGAATTTGGCGATGCCGGTTTCGACGGCGCGCTGGTCGAGGATTGCGGCGCGTCGGTGTGTGCGCCCGGCGACATCGTCGAACTCACCAATGGCTGTATCTGTTGCACCGTCGCCGACGACTTCATCCCGACGATGGAAAAGCTGTTGAATCGCGACACGCCGCTCGATGCGATCGTGATCGAGACCTCCGGGCTGGCGTTGCCGCAGCCGCTGCTGAAGGCGTTCGCCTGGCCGGCGGTGAAGACCCGCGCCACCGCCGACGGTGTCGTCACCGTGGTGGATGCGCTGGCGCTGAGTGAAGGCCGGGTGCCGCTCGACGACGATGCGGTGAAGGCGCAGCGCGACGCCACGCACGACGATCCGATCGAGGAAGTGTTCGAGGACCAGCTCGCCTGCGCCGATCTGGTGGTGTTGTCGAAGAGCGATCTGGTCGCGCCCGACCAGCTCGCTGCGCTCGAAACCAAGCTGGCGAGCCGGATACGGCCGAACGTCCGCATCGTGCGCTCGCACGGCACATTGGCGCCCTCGGTGCTGATCGGGCTCGATGCCGAAGCCGAGAACGATCTTGCGTCCCGCGCCGGCCATCACGCCGAAGGCGAGGAGCACGATCACGATGATTTCGATTCGCTGGTGATCACCCCGCAGCCGGCGGAGACGCTCGACGCGATGAAGGCGCGCGTCGGCGATGCGCTCGGGCTCGACGGCGTGCTCCGCGTCAAGGGCCACGCCCGCGTCGCCGGAAAGCCGGCGCCGGTGGTGGTGCAGGCGGTCGGCTCGCGCATCGATCTCGCCTTCGCCCGACCCGACGCCGAGCGCCCCGATCATCTGGTGGTGATCGGCCTCAAGGGCTTCGACGCCGATGCCGCCCGGCGCGCGCTGGCGGGGTAATTCATATGCCTCTCCCCGTCATTGCGAGGAGCGAAGCGACGAAGCAATCCAGGGGCATCGGCCCCGAGTCTGGATTGCTTCGCTTCGCTCGCAATGACGTAGAGAGGGTGGTCGCACAGCAACGGTGCTCCAGATGCACCTGAAGCTCGATACCAGCGTCAGCATCGACGACGGCGATGTCGCGCGCGATCTTGGTCAGGCGACGGCCGACATCGTGGTGCTGTCGGCGGCCGATAGCGATCTCGCCGCGTTCGGCGCGGCGCGGGCCGGGATGCCGGACGACTATCCGACCCTCCAGCTCACCAATTTTCTCGCGCTCGGCCATCCGGCCTCGGTCGATCTGTATGTCGAACGCACGCTGTCAAAAGCCAAGCTGGTGATACTGCGGATGCTCGGCGGCGAGGCCTATTGGCCGCACGGCGTCGACAGTCTGCGGCGCGATGCGCTGGCGCGTGGCGCGCAGTTCGTGTGCATTCCGGGCGAAATGGAGTGGAACGCGGAGCTTGCCGCGCGGGGCACGGCCGATCTCGACGATGCTCGTGCGCTGTGGCGCTACTGCAGCGAGGGCGGTGCAGACAACATCAGCCTGGCGCTGCGCTATGCCGCCTGGATGATCCTGCGCGACGATTGCCCGCCGCCGCCACGGCCGATGCCGGCTGCCGGATTTTGGCCGGCCGAGCCGCGGTCCTCGCAAGGAAGGCGCGCGCTGGTGATCTTCTATCGTGCCCTGGCGGCGAGCGGCGATACCGCGGCGATCGCGGCGCTACGCGATACGCTGGCCGCGCGCGGGCTCGATCCCGTTTGCATCTTCGTCACCAGCCTGAAGGATGCGCGCTCGATCGCGTTCCTGCGCAGCGTGCTGGCGGCGACGCCGCCGGAGGTCATCGTCAATGCCACGGCGTTCGCGACCGCCACCGCGACCGACGAATCCGGCGTGCTGGCGTCTGCCGATTGTCCGATCCTGCAGGTGGCGCAGGCAGGGGTGACGCGCGAGCATTGGGAGCAATCCGGCCGCGGTCTCAATCCGCGCGACCTCGCCATGCACGTCGTGCTGCCGGAGGTCGATGGCCGAGTCTTCGCCGGAGCCGTAGCGTTCAAGCAGCGCGGCGGCGATGCCGAATTCGCTCCCACCGTGTACCAGCCGCTGCAGGACCGGATCGATGCGGTCGCGGATCTGGCGCAGGCCTGGGTGCGGCTGCGGCATCAGCCGCGTGATCAGCGCCGCATCGCCATCGTGCTCGCCAACTATCCGAATCGCGACGGCCGGCTCGGTAACGGTGTTGGCCTCGACACGCCGCAATCGCTGCAGGATCTGCTGGTGACGCTGCGGTCCGAAGGCTACGCCGCCGGCGAGTTGCCGTCCGACACCGCGGCGCTGATGGAGTGGTTGCAGCGCGGCCCGACCAACGAACTGAAAGGCCGCGCTGATCGCGACGGCGGCGTGAACTGGCCGGTGGCGGACTACGCGGCGGCGTTCGCTGAGCTGCCGCAGGCAGTGCGCGAGGCGGTGACTACGCGGTGGGGCGCGCCGGACCAGGATCCGCATGTCGCAAATGGGGCCTTCCGTCTCGCCCTGCATCGCTTCGGCAATATTCTGGTCGGCGTGCAGCCGGCGCGTGGCTATGCGATCGATCCGAAATCCAGCTTCCACGATCCCGAGCTGCCGCCGCCGCATCATTATGTGGCGTTCTATCTGTGGCTGCGGCAGGCATTCGGCGCCGATGCGGTGATTCATCTCGGCAAGCACGGCAATCTCGAATGGCTGCCGGGCAAGAGTGCCGGATTGTCGCGCGACTGTTTTCCGACCGCGCTGCTTGGGCCGCTGCCGCATCTCTATCCGTTCATCGTCAACGATCCTGGCGAGGGCATCCAGGCCAAGCGGCGCAGCGCCGCGGTGATCGTCGATCATCTGACGCCGCCGATGACCCGCGCCGAGCTGCACGACGAGATGGCGCGGCTGGAAGCGCTGGTCGACGAATATGCGATGGCGGCCGATCTCGATCCGACGCGTGCGGACGCGATCGCCGAGGACATCATCTCTCTGGCACGGGCGACACGTCTCGACGAAGATGTCGCGATCGACCGCGATACCGCGACGCTCGACGCGCTGCGGGCGATCGACGCACATCTGTGCGATCTGAAAGAGATGCAGATCCGCGACGGCCTGCACGTCTTCGGCCGCACGCCGCAGGCATCGCAATGCGACGAGCTGCTGGTGTCGATCGCACGGCTGCCGCGCTCTGAGCTGAAGCTGCAGGATGCCTCGCTGCATCGCGCGATGGCCCGTGACCTCGGCCTGACGGATGCGGACGGTGCTGCGTTCGATCCGCTGACCCGCGATCTGGTGACGCCCTACACCGGCCCGCGCCCACCGACTCTCGCGGCGCTGAGCGATCGGCCGTGGCGAACGAGTGGCGACACCGTCGAGCGCCTCGAAGCGCTCGCGTTGCGGCTGGTGGCGGGCGACTCTGCGTCCTCCGATTGGCCCCAAGCGGGTCCGGTGCTCGAATGGATCGCGACATCGCTCCGCCCGGCGATCGAGGCGTCGGGCGGTGCAGAGCGCGACGCGCTGCTCCGCGGGCTCGACGGTCGGTTCATTCGGCCGGGGCCGTCCGGCGCGCCGACCCGTGGCCGTCCCGACGTGCTACCCACGGGACGCAATTTCTTCGCAGTCGATGTCCGCGCGGTGCCGACGCCGTCGGCGTGGCGGATCGGCCAGCTCGCCGCCGAGCGGCTGATCGAGTCCTATTGGCAGGAAGCCGGCGAGTGGCCGCGTTCGATCGCGCTGTCGGCGTGGGGCACCGCCAATATGCGCACCGGCGGCGACGACGTGGCGCAGGCGCTGGCGCTGATCGGCGCACGGCCGACTTGGGAGGACGCCACCGGCCGCGTCACCGGCTTTGCGATCGTGCCGCTGTCGGAGCTGCGACGGCCGCGCGTCGACGTCACCTTCCGCGTCTCCGGGCTGTTCCGCGACGCCTTCCCGGTGCAGATGGATCTGATCGCCAGCGCGGTCGCGGCAGTGGCGGCGCTCGACGAGCCGGATGACGCCAATCCGATCGCCGCCCAGGTCCGCCTCCGCAGCGAACAATTAGTTCGGAGCGGCGTCGATCCCGAATTGGCAAAAAGACAAGCCGGCGCGCGGGTGTTCGGGGCGAGGCCCGGCAGTTACGGAGCCGGGCTGCAGGCGATGATCGACGACGGCGGCTGGGACAGCCGCGATGATCTCGCTGGCGCTTACCTCGCCTGGGGCGGCTACGCCTATGGGGCGGGGCAGGACGGCGCCGAGGCGACCGATGCGTTCGCGGCGCGGCTGCAGGCGGTCGATCTGGTCGCGCAGGCGCAGGATAATCGCGAGCACGATATTCTCGACTCCGACGATTACTACCAGTTCATCGGCGGCCTCGCCGCGACGGTCGAAACCTTGCGTGGACAGGCGCCTCGGATCGCCCATGTCGACACGTCGCGGCCCGAAGCGCCGCTGCCGCGGACGCTGGCGCACGAGATTTCGCGCGTGGTGCGGGGCCGCGCCGCTAATCCCAAGTGGATTCAGGGCGTGATGCGCCACGGCTACAAGGGCGCCTCCGAGATTGCCGCCACGGTGGACTATCTGTTCGGCTTCGCGGCTTCGACCGACGCCGTCGGCAACCGCCATTTCGATTTGCTGTTCGCCGCTTATCTCGAAGACGATGCCGTGCGCCAGTTTCTGCAGGATGCCAATCCGGCGGCGCTGCGCGACATCGTGGCCCGGTTCGACGAGGCGATCCGGCGCGGGCTGTGGATGCCGCGCTCAAACCGCGCCGCCGATCTGCTCGCCGAATTTCTCACTCCGAAGGAAGCTGCATGACCGATCCATTGTCCGACCGCGATGAAAACGCCCGCCACGCCGAGAAGGCGAAGAAGCGGAAGGCCGCGCACGACAAGAAGCTGTCAGGTATGACCGACAGCAAGGGCCTGATCATCGTCCACACTGGCACTGGCAAGGGCAAGACTTCGGCGGCGCTCGGCATGGTGTTCCGCCACATCGGCCACGGGATGCCGGTTGGCGTGGTTCACTTCACCAAGTCGGAGAAATGGAACACCGGCGAGGCGAAGCTGCTGGCGAAATTTCCGGAGCTCGCGACGCTGCACATCATGGGCGAGGGCTTCACCTGGGAAACTCAGGACCGTGAGCGCGATATCGCCGCGGCGCGCGCCGGTTGGGAGCGGGCCAGAGAATTGATCCGCGACGATCGTCATCGCATGGTGCTGCTCGACGAGTTGAACATCGTGCTGCGATACGACTATCTGCCGATCGAGGAGATCGTCGCGGTGCTGCTCGATGAGAAACCGGCCGACAAGCACGTCGTGATCACCGGCCGCAACGCCCACCCGGCGCTGATCGAAATCGCCGATCTGGTGACCGACATGACCCTGGTGAAGCACCCGTTCCGTTCCGGCGTGAAAGCGCAGAAGGGCGTGGAGTTTTGAGCGGGCGGCAGAGCCCCAAATATGTCATTCCGGGGCGCCGCGCAGCGGCGAACCCGGAATCCAGAAGTGCAGAACTCCTCGAGATTCCGGGTTCGCGCCTGTCGGCGCGCCCCGGAATGACGGCCACGTGATGAGAAAGCTGCGATGACTATCACCCCCGCCCTCATGATCCAGGGCACCTGCTCCAACGCCGGCAAGTCGACGCTGGTGGCGGGGCTGTGCCGGGCGCTGGTGCGGCGGGGGCTGAAGGTGACGCCGTTCAAGCCGCAGAACATGTCGAACAATGCTGCGGTGACGGTGGACGGCGGGGAGATCGGCCGGGCGCAGGCGGTGCAGGCGCGCGCCGCGAAGCTGCCGCCGACCGTGCATATGAACCCGGTGCTGCTGAAGCCGGAGACCGACACCGGCGCGCAGGTGATCGTGCAGGGCAAACGCTTCGGCCGGCTCGGCGCTCAGCACTTCCTCGAGAAGAAAGCGGCGCTGCTACCGCATGTCCTCGACAGCTTCGCACAGCTCGCACGCGAGGCCGACATCGTGCTGATTGAAGGCGCCGGCTCGCCGGCCGAGATCAATCTACGTGCCGGCGACATCGCCAATATGGGCTTTGCGCAAGCCGCGAACGTGCCGGTGGTGGTTGCCGGCGATATCGAGCGCGGCGGCGTGATCGCCAGTCTGGCCGGCACGCATCTCGTGCTCGACGATGCCGAGCGGGCGCTGGTGCAGGGCTATCTGATCAACAAATTCCGCGGCGACGTGCGGCTGTTCGATCATGGCCTGACGGCGATCACCGAGCTGACCGGCTGGCCGTCGCTCGGTGTGGTGCCGTGGCTGCCGTCTGCCGCGCTGCTTCCTGCCGAGGACGCGGTCGATCTCGACCGGGCGCAGGCATCGACCGCACAGCGCGTCATTGCCGTGCCGATGCTGGCGCGGATCGCCAATTTCGACGATCTCGATCCGCTCGGAATGGAGCCCAGCGTCAAGCTGGTGTTCGTGCCGCCCGGCACGCCGATTCCGGCCGAGGCCGATGTGGTGATCATTCCCGGCAGCAAGTCGACGCTGGGCGATCTCGCGTTTATGCGCGCGCAGGGTTGGGACATCGACATCGCGGCCCATGTCCGCCGCGGCGGACACCTGCTCGGGCTGTGCGGCGGCTATCAGATGCTCGGGCGCAGCATCGCTGATCCCGACGGCGTCGATGGCGCGCCCGGCACGGTCGATGGGCTCGGTCTGCTCGACACCGTCACCATCATGCGGGGCGACAAGTCGACCACGCTGGTCCACGGCACCCATGTGGCGACCGGCGCACCGGTCGAGGGCTACGAAATTCATCTCGGCCGCACCGAGGGACCGGACTGCGCGCGGCCGGTGGTGACGATCGGCGGCCGGCCCGATGGTGCGATCTCACGCAGCGGCCGAGTGCAGGGTACTTATTTGCACGGCCTGTTCACCAACGACGAGTTTCGCCGCGCCTGGCTCGCCGGTCTCGGCATCGCCTCACAGCTCGCTTACGAGTCCCAGATCGAAGCTGCGCTCGATGCGCTGGCCGATCATCTCGAAGCGCATCTCGACGTCGAGCGGATGATTGCAATCGCCCGCGGCCGTCAGAGCACCAACGCCAGCGCCGCGTAGATCGCGGCCTGCAGCGCGCAGGCTGCGATCATCACCCGCAGCGCGCGGCCGATATCGGCGGGCGTTGCTTCGCGGCGTGCTTCGGCGTTGAGATAAGGATCGTCGGTGATCTTGCCGCCGTAGCTGCGCGGGCCGGCGAGCGCGACGCCGGTCGCCGCAGCCATCGCCGATTCCGGCCAGCCGGCATTGGGCGAGCGATGCTTGCCGGCGTCGCGCCGCATCACCGTGATCGCTTGCTTGACCGAGCCGCGGACGATCGGTGCCACCAGCGCGATCAGCAGGCCCGACAGTCGTGCCGGAATCAGATTCAGCACGTCGTCGAGCCGCGCTGCGGCCCAGCCGAACGAACGGTGCAGCGGCGTCAGATGGCCGATCATCGAATCGGCGGTATTGATCGTCTTGTAGATCAAAAGGCCCGGCAGCCCGAATAGCGCCAGCCAGAACACCGGGGCGACCACGCCGTCGGAAAAATTCTCGGCACTGGATTCGATCGCGGCGCGGCAGACGCCGGCTTCGTCCAGCGTCTGCGGGTCACGGCCGACGATCAGCGACACCTTCTCGCGTGCCTCCGTCAGGCCGCCGGACGCGAAGGCGTCGCGCACGCGTGCGACGTGGTCGTACAGGCTGCGCTGCGCGATCAGCGTCGCGGCCAGCACCGCTGCGATGATCCAGCCGCCCGGCAATTGCCGCAGTGGGGCTTCCAGCAGCAGGCCGACGAGGCCGGCCACCGCGATCAGAAAGATCACCGCGACGATGCCGGCGATCTTCTTGGTCCGCTCCGACCAGTCGTCGCGATTGAGCGTCCGATCGAGCCAGCCGATCATCGTGCCGAGCAGCACCACCGGATGCGCGAGCCGCTTCCACAGCCAGTCGGGATCGCCGATCAGCGCGTCCAGCACCAGTGCCACCACGACGATCAGCAGCGCGTGGGAATCCAACAGCATGTCATCGCTCCACGCGGGTGAGTTCTTCGGTCAGCCGATCGAGTGCGTCGGCGAGCATCGGCCCGCCGCACACGGTCAGCCGCTCCGGCACGGTAATCCGCTTCGACGGCGGATAGAAGTGCTCGAGCGCAGGATGCAGCACGAAGGCGCGACCCTCGTCCTCGGCGAAATCGCTGTCGTCCGTCATCAGCAGAAAGTCCGGTCGCAGCGCCACCACCGCTTCGAGCGAGGTGAAACCGCCGTTTCTGAATCCGAGCCCGCCGGCGGCGTTGCGCAGACCGACGATGTCGAGCAGCGACGAGATCAGGCTGTCGCGGCCCGACACCCAGCCGCGCCGCGCCAGCGGCAGCACGGTCAGTCGCGTCCGCGACGCGGCTTGTCTGGCGCGCGCCACTGCGGCGTCGATACGGGCGTTCGCCGCTGCGGCGCGTTCGGGATGGCCGAGCAGATCGGCCATCTGCCGGATCTGCGCCTTGGCATCATCGATCGTCTTGACCGAATCGAATTCGACGACGCGCTGGCCCATCTGCTTGAGCAGTTCGCGTGTGGCCCGCTTGGTGAACTTGCCGCCGACCACCAAATCCGGTTTCAGCATCAGCACGTCTTCGGCGCCGCCCGACAGCCGCGGATACCGCGCAGCCTCGGCGGCGAGGAACGAACGCGCCGCGTCGCGTGCATACGGGCTGAGGCCGAGGATCTGATCGGGATCGGCGAGTGTCAGCAGCAACTGATCGGTGCAGGTGTTGATCGATACCACCGTGGGCGCCGCGGCTGCGCTCGCGACGCCTGTCAGGCTTGCAACTAACAGCATCATCATTCCGGCTAAAACGCCGCCGAGCCTCTCGCGCTTTGGCCGCGATGGTGGCAAGAGGTGGCGATGAAGCACGGTGGCGATCTCACAGCAGCGATGGCACGGCACGGCGGCGATGCCGCCGACTGGCTCGAACTCTCCACTGGCATCAATCCGCGATCCTGGCCGATCCCGACCATCGATGCAGACGCTTGGCAGCGTCTGCCGTCGCAGGCCGACGAGACCGCGCTGTGCGATGCCGCGCGCCTTGCCTACGAGGTGCCCGCTGAGTCCGGCATCGTCGCTGCCGCCGGCACGCAGGCGCTGATCCAATGGCTGCCGCAACTGGCCGCGCCCGGTGGCGTCGCGATCGTCGGGCCGACTTATGCCGAGCACGCGCTGGCGTGGCGCAATGCCGGGCGCGAACTGGTCGGCATCGCCTCGCTCGACGACATTCCCGAGCAGGCGCGCCACGTCGTGGTGGTGAATCCGAACAATCCCGATGGCCGCATCGTCGAGCACGACAGCTTGCGGCGCGCCGCGGCGCAACTGCGCCGGCGGGGCGGCTGGCTGGTGATCGACGAAGCGTTCGCCGATGTCGATCCGTCGATCGGCGCTGCGGCGTTGACGCCGGAAATGCCGATCGTGGTGTTGCGTTCGTTCGGCAAGTTCTACGGCCTTGCCGGTGTGCGCCTCGGATTCGCCATCGCGGGTGAGGCGATTGCGCGGCGGATCGCATTGGCGCTCGGGCCGTGGAGCTGTTCCGGGCCGGCACTGCGGATCGGGGCGGCGGCGCTGCGCGATCGAGCGTGGACGATCGAAACCCGCGACGAGCTGCGCGAACAGGCGACGCGGCTCGACGAAGTGCTGCGCGGCGGCGGACTCGACATCGTCGGCGGAACACCGCTGTTCCGGCTCGCGCGGCACGCCGAGGCGCACCGGTTGCACGAGGCGCTGGCAAGGCGGCGGATCTGGTGTCGCAGGTTCGACTGGGCCGACGATCTGCTCAGGTTCGGCCTGCCCGCCGATGCCGCCGGGCTCGATCGGCTCGCCGCCGCGCTGACCGCGCCGCTGTAGCTGCGGCACCGTCAGGTTCCGGACCACGGCAGGATCACGCCGCTGTCCTGATACTGCGCCCGGTAGGCGCTGACGCGAAACACCTGCTGCATGATGTCGTCCGACAGCGCGTCATTGGGCGTTCCGTGAGCCGCCAGTCCGCCGTCCGCCATCACCAGCACAGTGTCGGCGAATCGGGCGGCGCTGCCCAGATCGTGGGTGACGACGATCACCAGGGTGCCGGCATCGGCGGTGGTGCGCAAGGTCTGCATCACGTCGAGCTGATAGCGCGGATCGAGCGAAGCGGTCGGCTCGTCGGCGAGGACCACCGGCGCCTCGAGCGCCAGCACGCGGGCGAGCGCCACCCGGCTGCGTTCGCCGCCCGACAGTTCGGTGACGATGCGGTCCGCGAACTGGGTGACGTCGGTGACCGCCATCGCCCGATTCACCGCCTCGGCATCCAGCGGCGACAGCCAGGCCGGATCGGTGGCGCCGTGTGGAAACCGGCCGAGCGCGACGACGTCGCGCACCGGCAGCGGCCAATGCACCAGATGGCCCTGCGGCAGATAGCCGAACCGCTTGGCGCGTTCGCGCAGCGCCAAGCTCGCCAGCGGATCACCGCCGATCGTGATGAGACCCTTGGCGTCGATCAGACCGGCGAGGGCGCGCAGCAGCGTGGTCTTGCCGGCGCCGTTCGGTCCGACCAGCGCCACCAGATGGCCGCGGGTCAGATCGAGCGAGACGCCGCGCAGCACGTCGCGGCCGGACAGCGTCACGGCGAGGTCGCGTGCGGTGAGGAAAGCGGCGCTCATGCGACGCCTCCACCGAGCGCGCGGCGCTCGCGCACGATCAGATACAGGAAGAACGGCACGCCGATGATCGAGGTCAGGACGCCGACCTTGATGTCGGAGGACGCTGGGATCAGTCGCACCGCGATGTCGGCGGCGAGCAGCAACGCCGCGCCGGCGAGCGCGCTCGGCACCAGCACGCGGGCCGGATCGTGGCCTATCAGGGGGCGTACCAGATGCGGCGCGACCAGGCCGATGAAGCCGATCGTTCCCGACACCGAGACGGCACCGCCGACGCCGAGCGCGGTGCCGGCGATCACGATCAGCCGCAGTCGGGCGACGTCGACGCCGAGGCTCTGTGCGGTCTCCTCGCCGAGGCTGAGGGCGCGGAACGCGGCACGCTGACTGAGGAGCAGCAGGGCGCCGGCGACGATGAACGGCAGCGCCAGCACGACATGGCGGAAGCTGCGGTCTTCCAGCGAGCCCAGCAGCCAGAACGCGATCTCGAGGCTGGCGAACGGATTCGCCGACAGGTTCATCACCAGCGCGGTGGCGGCGCCGGCGAGGGCGGAGATCGCCAGACCTGCCAGGATCAAGAGCAGCAGGCTGGCGTTGCGGCCGGCGACTGCAAGCAGCACGAACACCGAGACGAACGCCATCGTGATCGCCGCCGCCGGCAGCGCGAACGAGCGCACGTCGGCGAGCCCGAGCGAGATGATCAGCACGGCGCCGAACGCCGCCGATTGCGGCGCGCCGAACAGCGACGGCGACGCCAAAGGATTGCGCAGCAGGCCCTGTAGCGCCGCGCCGGACAGACCGAGAATGCCGCCGATGGCGAGGGCCAGGATGGTGCGCGGCAGCCGGATCTGCTGCACGATGATCTGCTGCACCTCGCCGCCGAATCCGATCAGCGCCTGCACCACGGCGAGCGGCGACAGCTTGACCGGCCCGACTGCGAGCGATCCGATCGCCAAAAGGGCCACGAGCACCGCGAGCGCGGCGGTGACGGCCGCCGCGCGCGAATTCGGTCCGGAACGTCGGGTCATACCGCGCTCATTTCTGCACGGCCGGGGCGACCTGGTCGAGCCGGTGATAGCCGTTGAGGCGATAGATGATGGTGGAGACGATCCAGCTCGCCACGAACAGCGCCACGATGCCGTAGCCGAGCGCGCCGAAATTCTCGTTGAGCTCGGCGATCCATTCCCAGAACGCGCCTTCGAGATGGAACCGTCCGGCGAGCAGCCCGAGCGTCTCGATGCCGCCGATCAGCAGCGCCACCAGCACCGACACCGTCGTGATGGTCATGTTGTAGTACAGCTTGCGGACCGGGTTGCGATACGCCCAGCCATAGGCGCCGAGCATCAGCACGCCGTCCAGGGTGTCCACCAGGGTCATGCCGGCGGCGAACAGCGCCGGGAACACCAGGATCGACCAGTGCGAAATGTTGCCGGAGGCGTTCGCGGCCAGCCCGAACAGGCTGATCTCGCTGGCGGTCTCGAAGCCGAGCGCGAACAACAGCCCGATCGGAAACAACTGCCAGCTCTTGGAGACGAAGCGGAACAGCGGCCGGAACAGCCGCGCCAGCCAGCCGCGCTGCTGCAGCAGCTCGTTGATGTCGTCGTCGTGCACGACCTCGCCGGCCTTGGCCTTCTTGAATGCGCGATACACGCCGCTCAGCACCGACAGGTTGGCGATGGCGATCGCGAACAGGAACAGTGCCGACGCCGAGGTGCCGATCACCCCGCCGATCTCGCGATAGCCCGAGAACCGCTCGGTCAGCGAATTGGCCGCGATCGCGATCGCCAGCGACGCCACCAGCACCACGGTGGAATGGCCGAGCGCGAAGAACAGCCCGACCGTGACCGGCCGCTTGCCTTCCTGCATCAGCTTTCGGGTGACGTTGTCGATCGCCGCAATGTGGTCGGCGTCGAGCGCGTGGCGCAGGCCTAGGCTGTAAGCTAGTACCGCTGTGCCGATCAGCACCGGCTCGCCGGCGAACGCGGTGAGCGCCCAGGCCCAGGCGGCGAGGTTGGCGAGCACCAGCCCGCCGAGCACGGCGATCAGGCGGACGCGGAATCCATCGGAAGAGGTGGGCGGAATGAGTTCGGTCATGGCGGTCTCCGGCCGGTGAGCAGCATCCTGTCACCTGTGCGGCGGACCGCTCCAGCCGCGCGCGCCGCACGGTGGAAGATGACGCACTCAGGCCGGTCTCCTGGCTCACGGGTCGTCGCAATCCTTCGCCTTCCCGGGCTGTCGCCCAGTGGCCGATTGAAGGATCGCTCGCCGCTCACAGTTGCGGGCGCAGCGCCGGATTTGGGCTTGGCTGTCAAAGCGTGCGGCCCGCACCGGCTTCCCTGTGCCGGACGATTCCCGGCACACCTGAACGGGCGCGATCAAATGGAAGCGGGACTGCTTTGTCAATCGCCGCCTTGGTCGGGCGGCAAGTGCGTTGTCGAGCGAAGGGGGAGCCGGTTCGCGTGAAGGAAATGCGTCACAGCAAGAAATAAGAGCGTTTCACGCCGGTGTGCTGAGCTTCAGCCCGATCATGCCGGCCACAATCATCGACAGGCACAGCACACGGACGCCGCTCGCCGGCTCACCGTACAGCGTCATGCCGACCACGATGCTGCCAGCGGCGCCAATTCCGGTCCACACCGCATAGGCGGTGCCGAACGGCAGCGATTTCAGCGCGATACTCATCAGGCCGAAGCTGGCCAGGATGGCGGCCAGGGTCACGACCGCCGGCCAGAACCGGGTGAAGCCCTCGGAATGCTTCAGTCCCAGCGCCCAGACGATCTCCATCAGGCCCGCGGCAAACAGCGCGAGCCAGCCGGTCATGGCTTCCTGCGCGGCGGCAGCGTCAGCACGGCGGCTTGCGCATAGCCGCGATACGGCCGGTCGAACCGCAGGCCGGCCCCAGTGCGGGCCGCGACCTGCATCAGCACGGCTTCCAGACTGTCGCGCGGGGTGACGTCGAACAGCGTCAGCCAGCGTCGCAACAGGTTGCGGGCCACTGAAGGCAGGCCGCGCTGGTCGCCGAAATCGACGATGTGCAGCTTGCCGCCCGGCTTCAGATTGGCGACGGCGCGATCGATCACCGCGGTCCAGTCCGGGATCATCGACAGGCTGTAGGAAATCATGACGTGGTCGAAGCTGACCGCCTGGCCGAACACCGCCTGCGCGGTAAACGCCGTGGCGTCGCCGTGCGCGACCTTGACCCGCGACATCAGTCCGGCACCTTCGATCGAACTGATCGCAGAGGTCAGCATCTCGGTCGAGACGTCGAGACCATAGAACTTCGCGTCGCGGTATTGCGCCGCCGCCTGAATCAGGTTGCGGCCGGTGCCGCAGCCGACTTCGAGAACGGATTCGCCCGCCTTCGGCTGCAGTTCGGCGATCAGCCGATCGCGGCCGAGCAGATAATAACGGCGGGTCAGATCGTAGATGTGACGCTGATAGCGGTACATCCGGTTCATGCGCGAGGTCGCGTCGACCGGCCACGCCGGATCGACGGCGAGCTCGGGGTGCGTCAGCTCGGTACGCGGAAGATCGGTGCGAGTGAGCGTCGTCATGGCCTGCCACCCTGGTTCGGCATCGTCGGCCATCCATCGCGATTTCTGGCGACAGGGTGATGACAAAGGCGGCGCTGATGATCAGGTCCGGCGCTGTCGCAAAACTGCAGCGTTGCCCGGCTAATTTGGATCGATTGCCGAGTCGAGGATTTGATGAACACGCAGCAACTGATCGCGGACGCCGTCCGCAACAGCAAGGATCGCAGCGAGTCGACGCTGTGGGACGCTTTGTTTTCGATCTGGTTTCGTCGCCTGGTCTATACCCAGATATGGGAAGACCCCGAGGCTGATCTCGCGGCTCTGCAACTGCAGATCGGCTCGACCATCGTGACGATCTCGTCGGGCGGCTGCAACGCGTTGTCCTACCTCACCGCCAAGCCGGCGCAGGTGTTCGCGGTCGATCTCAACGAGGCGCATCTGGCGCTGCTCAAGCTGAAGCTCGCCGGCCTGCGGGCGCTGCCGGACTACGCGTCGTTCTGGCGGTTCTTCGGCGAGGGGGCTGCTGCCGATAACGCCGATCTGTATCGCCGGCGGCTGCGCCCGGCGCTCGATCTCGATGCCCGCAGCTTCTGGGACGAGCGCGACTTTCGCGGCCGGCCGCGCTACCGCTACTTCACCAATGGGTTCTACCGCCACGGCGCGCTCGGCCATTTCATCGGCTTTGCGCATCTGCTTGCGCGCATCGCCAAGATCGATCTCGACGTGCTGCTGAAAGGCGCTCCGGATTCGCCGGAGCGCCAGGCGGCGCTGCAGCGCGTCGACCGGCTGTTCCATTCGCGGTTTGCCCGCATGCTCACCCGAACACCGGCTCTGCTGTTCAGCCTCGGCATTCCGCCGCAGCAGCGCGAACTGCTCGGCGGCGACCAGCCGCTCAACGAAGTGCTGCATCAGCGGCTGCTGCGGCTGATCGACGTCTATCCGAACGAGACCAATTACTTCGCCTGGCAGGCTCTGAGCCGGAGCTATCCCGGCCCCGGCGATCGCTGCCTGCCGCTGTATCTGCAGGAGAGCCGCTATCAGCAGATGCGCGCCGGCGCCGGCCTAGTGATCCCGGTGCACGAAAATCTGCGGGTGTTCCTGGAGAGCCTGCCGGCCCGCCAGATCGACGCCGTGGTGCTGCTCGACTCGCAGGACTGGATGGCGCCGGACGAAATCCGCGCGCTGTGGGATGCGATCGATCGCGCCGGCAAGGAGCAGGTGCGGGTGATCTTCCGCACCGCAGGCGCCGAATCCCCGCTGGAAACCGAGCCGCTGGCTCCGCTGCAACAGACCTGGCAGCGCGACGCCGAACGCAGCGCCATCGGCTTCGACCGCGACCGCTCGGGGATCTACGGCGGCTTCCACTGCTACATGCGGCGGAGCGGCAGCGTCGGCTGAACCGCCGCCGGTGTGTTCGCGCGCCGGTTCGCTCAGCTTGATCCATCTCAATCCGCATCCCCGCCAATCAGTTAGCGTGCTGATGACGAAGCGTGGTGCGGATGGGTCGTGCTTCCCGCGCCGGCAGCGTCTCTCCCCAGACTGGCCCCGCGCTCCCGATGCGCAACCGGGAGGCGGGGTTATTGTTGCCTGAGCGCCCGCAACGGCGTGGCCGCCGGTCCGCCTTGCCGAACGCGTCCTGATCGGGCAAGACTCTCGAAATTCACCTGAATTTCCAAGAGGCCGGTTTGATCGACAAGCTCGAGCTGCTACTCGCGCTCGCCAAGGAACGGCATTTCGGCCGAGCCGCGGAAGCCTGCGGCGTGACCCAGCCGACCATGTCGACCGGCATCAAGCAGCTCGAAGAGATCTTGGGCGTGATGCTGGTGCAGCGCGGCTCGCGGTTTCTCGGCTTCACGCCGGAGGGCGAGCGGGCGCTGGAATGGGCGCGCCGGATCGTCGCCGACAGCCGCGCGATGCGCCAGGATATCGGGGCGCTGAAGGCCGAACTGTCCGGGGAACTGAGGATCGCTGCGATCCCGACCGTGCTCGGCATGGTGGCGCAGCTCACCACGCCGTTTCGTGCCAAGCATCCCAACGTCCGCTTCAGCATCCTGTCCTGCACCTCGTCGGAAGTGCTGGGCCTGCTCGAAAACCTCGAAGTCGACGCCGGGCTGACCTACACCGAGAACGAGCCGGTCGGCAAAGTCCGCAGCGTGCCGCTGTATCAGGAAAGCTACCGGCTGATCACCTCGCCCGACGGGATGTTCGGCGACCGCGATCAGGTGACCTGGCGCGAGGTCGGCCAGGTGCCGCTGTGCCTGCTGACGCCCAACATGCAGAATCGCCGCATTATCGACCGGGCGCTGCGCGCCGCGGGCACCAGTGCGCAGCCGACGCTGACCTCAAATTCGATCATCGTGCTGTACACCCACGTCAAGACGGGGCGATGGGCCAGCGTGATGCCGGCCAAGCTCGCCGAGACGCTCGGGCTCGGCGACGAAGTTCGCACCATTCCGATCGTCGAGCCGATGGTCGCCTACAGCATCGGCCTCGTGGTACCGCCGCGTGAGCCCTACACGCCGCTGGTCGCCGCCCTGATGCAGGTGGCCCGCGAAGTCGCGCCGACGCTGCAGAGCTGATCGGGGCGGATCGCTGCCGGAAATGCTGCGGAGCGCAGGCAGCCGCCACGAGTCATTCCGTGGCGCGAGCGATAGCTCGCGAACCCGGAATCTCCCTGCGCGAACAACCTCGGGATTCCGGCGCCCCGGAATGACGGTGTCAATTCTCCTTGTCGTTGCGAATTCCTTATCGCAGCATTGGACAGCTTTATTGATCTTTTGAACAATTCTTATTCTCATCCGGCGATCCACGACGACGAAGAGCGCCGATGCAATACGAACCATGGGAACCCGCCCGCGCGAGCGAGATCATCGCCGGGCTGACGCACAAGGAAGGCGCGACGCTGCTGATGCTGCAGGCGTTGCAGGAAGCGTTCGGCTATGTGCCGCAGGACGCCGAGCCGATGATCGCTCAGGCGCTGAATTTGTCGCGCGCTGAAGTCCACGGCGTCCTTACCTTCTATCCGGATTTCCGCCGTGCCCCGCCAGGCCGCCATGTGCTGAAGCTGTGCCGCGCCGAGGCCTGCCAGGCCGCCGGCGGTGACGCGCTGGCGGCGCATGTCGAGACCCGGCTGGGCGTCACCTTCGGCGCCACCACCGCGGACGGCGCGGTGACGCTGGAGCCGGCCTATTGCCTCGGCCTGTGTGCCACGGCGCCCTCGGCGATGATCAACGAGCGCGTGGTCGGCCGGCTCGATGCCGGCAAGCTCGATGCTCTGTTGGCGGAGGCGCAGCGATGAGTTTGCGCGTCTTCATCCCGCGCGATTCCAGTGCGCTCGCGATCGGCGCCGACGAAGTCGCGGCCGCGCTGCTCGAACAGGCGCATGCGCGCGATCTGCCGGTCGATCTGGTCCGCCCCGGTTCGCGCGGGCTGTATTGGCTCGAACCCATGCTGGAGGTGGACACGCCCGAGGGCCGCGTCGCCTACGGGCCGGTGACGCCGGACGACATGCCGGCGCTGCTCGATGCGATTCTGAGCGATGGTACGCATCCGCTGAAGCAGGGGTTCACCGAACAGATCCCGTGGCTGAAGCGGCAGACCCGGCTGACCTTTGCGCGCTGCGGCATCGTCGATCCGCGCTCGATCGACGATTATCGCGCTCATGGCGGCTATCGCGGGCTCGAACGCGCGCTGAAGATGAGCTCGGATGCGATCATCGACGACGTCGTCAAGTCCGGCCTGCGCGGCCGCGGCGGCGCAGGCTTTCCGACCGGCACCAAGTGGCGCACCGTGGCGCAGGCTGGGCGTGGCCAGAAATACATCTGCTGCAACGCCGACGAGGGCGACAGCGGCACCTTCGCAGACCGGATGCTGATGGAGGGCGATCCCTTCATGATCATCGAGGGGATGACGATCGCCGGCATCGCCGTCGGCGCCACGAAGGGCTACATCTACATCCGCTCGGAATATCCGCACGCGGTCGAGGCGATGAACGCCGCGATCGAGGCGGCGCGGCGCACCGGCTATCTCGGCGAGCACATCTGCCATTCGACGGATTCGTTCGACATCGAAGTCCGGGTCGGTGCCGGCGCCTATATCTGCGGCGAAGAAACCTCGATGCTGGAGAGCCTCGAGGGCAAGCGCGGCACGGTGCGGGCCAAACCGCCGCTGCCGGCGCATAAAGGCCTGTTCGGCCGGCCGACGGTGATCAACAACGTGCTCACCTTCTCGGCGGTGCCCTACATTCTCGACGGCGGTGCGCAGGCCTATGCGGATTGCGGCATGGGCAAGTCGCGCGGCACCAAGCCGATCCAGCTCGGCGGCAACATCAAGCACGGCGGGCTGTTCGAGGTGGCATTCGGTATCACGCTCGGCGAACTGGTCGACGAGATCGGCGGCGGCACGCTGAGCGGCCGGCCTGTGCGCGCGGTCCAGGTCGGCGGCCCGCTCGGGGCTTACTTCCCGCGCGCGCTGTTCGATACGCCGTTCGACTACGAGGCGTTCGCCGCGCGGAGCGGCATGGTCGGGCATGGCGGCGTCGTGGTGTTCGACGACACTGTCGACATGGCCAAGCAGGCGCGGTTCGCGATGGAGTTTTGCGCGCATGAATCCTGCGGCAAGTGCACGCCATGCCGGATCGGTTCGACCCGCGGCGCCGAGACGGTCGACAAGATCATCGCCGGCGACAGGCCTGCGGCCAACATCGCCGTGCTCGAAGACCTCTGCAACACCATGAAGTTCGGCTCGCTGTGCGCGCTGGGCGGCCTCGCGCCGATCCCGGTGCTCAGCGCCCTGACGCACTTCCCGGAAGATTTCGGCCTCGCGCCGCGCCGCCTGCAGGCCGCGGAATAAAGGACGATCGATATGGCTCTGGTCCACGAAACCGATTTCGGCACGCCGCGCTCGCCATCCGAGACGATGGTGACGCTGACGATCGACGGCCGCAGCGTCTCGGTGCCCGAGGGCACCTCAATCATGCGCGCCGCGATGGAGATCGGCACCGCGATCCCGAAGCTCTGCGCCACCGACATGGTCGACGCGTTCGGCTCATGTCGGCTGTGCCTTGTCGAGATCGACGGCCGCAGCGGCACGCCGGCGTCGTGCACCACGCCGGTTGCCGACGGTCTCGTCGTCCATACCCAGACCGAGCGGCTGAAGCAGATCCGCAAAGGCGTGATGGAGCTTTATATCTCCGATCACCCGCTCGACTGCCTGACCTGCTCGGCCAATGGCGATTGTGAGCTGCAGGATATGGCCGGCGCGGTCGGCCTGCGCGACGTGCGCTACGGTTACTCCGGCGAGAAGCATCCCAATCCGGGCCTCGACGAGTCCAATCCGTATTTCACCTACGATGCGTCGAAGTGCATCGTCTGCTCGCGCTGCGTCCGCGCCTGCGAGGAGGTGCAAGGCACCTTCGCGCTGACCATTGCCGGCCGCGGCTTCGACTCTGTCGTGTCGCCTGGCATGCAGGAGAGTTTTCTCGGTTCGGAATGCGTGTCCTGCGGCGCCTGCGTGCAAGCCTGCCCGACCGCGACGCTGAACGAAAAGAGCGTGATCGAGATCGGCACGCCGGAGCGCTCGGTGGTGACGACCTGCGCGTACTGCGGCGTCGGCTGCACCTTCAAGGCCGAGATGCGCGGCGAAGAGCTGGTGCGCATGGTGCCCTACAAGGACGGCAAGGCCAATCGCGGCCACTCTTGCGTCAAGGGCCGCTTCGCCTGGGGCTACGCCAACCACAAGGAACGCATTCTCAAGCCGATGATCCGCGGCAAGATCACCGAGCCGTGGCGCGAGGTGAGCTGGGACGAGGCGTTCGCCTATGCGGCGTCTGAACTGAAGCGGATCCAGGCCAAATACGGCCGCGATTCGATCGGCGGTATCACCTCGTCGCGCTGTACCAATGAAGAAACCTTCCTGGTGCAGAAGCTGATCCGCGCCGGGTTCGGCAACAACAATGTCGATACCTGCGCCCGCGTCTGCCACTCGCCGACTGGTTACGGTCTGTCGACCGCGTTCGGCACCTCGGCCGGCACGCAGGATTTCGACTCGGTCGAGCACGCCGACGTCGTGATGATCATCGGCGCCAACCCGACCGATGGTCACCCGGTGTTCGGTTCGCGCCTGAAGAAGCGGCTGCGACAGGGCGCCAAGCTGATCGTGGTCGATCCGCGCCGGATTGATCTGGTTCGCTCGGCCCATATCGAGGCTGCGCAGCATCTGCCGCTGAAGCCCGGCACCAATGTCGCGGTGCTGACCGCGCTGGCCCACGTCATCGTCACCGAAGGACTCGCCAACGAGGCCTTCGTGCGCGAGCGCTGCGACTGGAGCGAGTACGAGCACTGGGCTGCGTTCGTGTCCGACGAGCGCCACAGTCCGGAAGCGACCGCCGCCTTCACCGGCGTCGATCCGCAGGCGGTGCGCGAAGCCGCACGGCTCTACGCCACCGGCGGCAACGGCGCGATCTATTACGGCCTCGGCGTCACCGAGCACAGCCAGGGCTCGACCACCGTGATGGCGATCGCCAACCTGGCGATGGCCACCGGCAATCTCGGCCGGCCCGGCGTCGGGGTGAACCCGCTGCGCGGTCAGAACAACGTGCAGGGCAGTTGCGACATGGGCTCGTTCCCGCACGAACTGCCGGGCTATCGTCACATCTCGACGGATTCTGTGCGCGAGAGCTTCGAGGCACTGTGGAACGTCAAGCTCGACAACGAGCCCGGCCTGCGCATTCCCAACATGCTCGACGCCGCGGTCGAGGGCTCGTTCAAGGCGCTGTACGTGCAGGGAGAGGACATCCTACAATCCGACCCTAATACGAAGCATGTCGCCGCCGGCCTCGAAGCGATGGAATGCGTCATCGTCCACGACCTGTTCCTCAACGAGACCGCCAACTACGCCCACATCTTCCTGCCGGGCTCGACCTTCCTGGAGAAGAACGGCACCTTCACCAACGCCGAGCGCCGCATCCAGCGCGTCCGCAAGGTGATGTCGCCGAAGAACGGCCTGGAGGATTGGGAGGTCACGCTGAGGTTGGCCGAGGCGGTCGGTTACAAGATGAACTACACCCACCCGTCGCAGATCATGGACGAGATCGCCGCGCTGACGCCGACCTTCACCGGAGTGTCCTACGCAAAGCTCGACGAACTCGGTTCGGTGCAGTGGCCGTGCAACGAGCGGGCGCCGGACGGCACGCCGGTGATGCACATCGATGCCTTCGTGCGCGGCAAGGGCAAGTTCGTCATCACTGAATATGTCGCGACCGACGAACGCACCGGGCCGCGCTTCCCGCTGCTGCTGACCACCGGCCGCATCCTGTCGCAGTACAATGTCGGCGCGCAGACCCGGCGCACCGCCAATACGGTGTGGCACGACGAGGACCGGCTCGAGATCCATCCGCACGATGCCGAGCAGCGCGGAGTCCGTGATGGAGATTGGGTGCGGCTCGCCAGCCGCGCCGGCGAGACTACGCTGCGCGCGCTGATCACCGACCGCGTCGCGCCGGGCGTCGTCTATACGACGTTCCATCATCCCGACACCCAGGCCAACGTCGTCACCACCGAATACTCGGACTGGGCCACCAATTGTCCGGAGTACAAGGTGACTGCCGTCCAAGTGGCGCCGTCGAACGGCCCATCGGAATGGCAGCGCTCCTACGAGCAGCAGGCCGCCGCCGCGCGGCGGATCGCGGCACCTGCCGAAGCGGCGGAGTAACGATGAAACCGACGGTCCACACCGGCAACACCAAGGTCTGGCGCAACGGCCGGATGCAGGATGGCGCCCGCGCCATCCCCGAGGAGACGCCGGTGGCGATCAGCTACAACGGCTCGACTCAGGCGGTGATGATGGCGACGCCGGCCGATCTCGAAGACTTCGCGATCGGCTTCAGCCTGAGCGAGGGCGTAATCGAGCGGCCTGCGCAAATCGACAGCCTGGAGATTGTGCCGCAGGACGATGGCATCGAGCTGCGGATGTGGCTCGGCGGCGATGTTGCCGACCGGCTGCAGCAGCGCCGCCGGCATATCGCGGGACCAACGGGCTGCGGTCTGTGCGGGGTCGAGTCCATCGCCGAAGCGGTGCGTCCGGTCGCGGTGGTCGGCAATGGACGGTCGTTCTCGCCGCGGCAGATCATCGCCGCGATCGAGGCGATGCCGCCGCAGCAGCCGCTCAATGTCGAAACCCGCGCGGTGCACGCCGCCGCTTACTTCACGCCGGAGCGCGGCATCGTGGAGTTGCGCGAGGATGTCGGCCGCCACAACGCGCTCGACAAGCTCGCTGGCGCGCTGGCGCGGCAGGGGATCGACGCGAGCGCAGGCATCGTGCTGCTCACCAGCCGCGTGTCCGTCGAGATGGTGCAGAAGACCGCCGCGATCGGCGCGGCTGTGCTGGTCGCAGTCTCCGCGCCCACCGCGCTCGCGGTGCGGATGGCGGAGGCCGCCGGCATCACACTCGCCGCGATTGCACGGTCGGACGGCTTCGAAATCTTCACCCATCCGCAGCGCATCGTCGAGATCGATCACAAGGGAGCTGCCGATGTCGCCTGACCGGCTGGTGTACATGGCCAATCAGATCGGCGCGTTCTTCCGCAGCCAGGGGCCGGATAAAGCGGTGCCGGGGATCGCCGAGCATCTGAAGAAATTCTGGGAGCCGCGGATGCGACGGGCGATCATCGCGCATCTCGATGCGGGCGGCGACGGGCTCGCGCCCGAAGTGCGGGCGGCGGTGGAGGCTTTGAAAGTGACGACCTAGCAAAGGCGCACGGGATAACGGCCAGTCCGAAAACGGACGGTCGCAACAGGGGAAGGAAACGACATGTCCACATTGGAAGGTGCCGGACGGCTGTCAGGTGCACGACCCGGCATATTCGATCGCGAGCGGATCATCGCCACCGCCGGCTTCAATCGCTGGCTGGTGCCGCCCGCCGCACTATGTATTCACCTCTGCATCGGCATGGCCTACGGCTTCAGCGTGTTCTGGCTGCCGTTGTCGCGCGCGGTCGGACTGTCGGCACCGAAGGTGTGCACCGACATGACGATCGTGCAGGAGCTGTTCACCACCACCTGCGACTGGCGCGTCGCCTCGATGGGGTGGATGTACACGCTGTTCTTCGTTCTCCTCGGCGCCTCGGCCGCGGTGTGGGGCGGCTGGCTGGAGCGGGTCGGCCCGCGCAAGGCCGGCTTCGTCGCCGCGCTGTGCTGGGCCGGCGGACTCGTGCTCGGCGCGATCGGCATCTATCTGCATCAATTGTGGCTGCTGTGGCTCGGTTCCGGCGTGATCGGCGGAATCGGCCTCGGCCTCGGCTACATCTCGCCGGTGTCGACGTTGGTGAAATGGTTTCCGGATCGCCGCGGCATGGCGACCGGCATGGCGATCATGGGCTTCGGGGGCGGCGCGATGATCGGCGCTCCGCTCGCCAACATGCTGATGAATTACTTCCGAACCCCGACCGATGTCGGTGTGTGGCAGACCTTCCTGGTGATGGGGCTGATCTACTTCGTGTTCATGACGATCGGCGCGTTCTCCTACCGGCTGGCGCCGCCGAACTGGCGGCCGGACGGCTGGATCCCGCCGGAAAAGAACAACGCCTACATCACCGCCCATCAGGTTCACCTGAAGGACGCGCACAAGACCAAGCAGTTCTGGCTGATCTGGGCGGTGCTGTGCCTCAACGTCTCGGCCGGCATCGGCGTCATCGGCATGGCGTCGCCGATGTTGCAGGAGATCTTCGCCGGCAAGCTGATCGGCCTGCCCGACCTCAGCTTCAACCAGCTGTCGGCCGAGCAGAAGACCATGATCGCCGGCATCGCGGCCGGTTTCGCCGGTCTGCTGTCGCTGTTCAACATCGCCGGGCGGTTCTTCTGGGCGTCGCTGTCGGATCACATCGGCAGGAAGAACACCTATTACGTGTTCTTCCTGCTCGGCATCGTGCTCTACGCGCTGGTGCCGACGCTCGCCGCGATGGGCAGCAAGGCGCTGTTCGTGCTCGCCTTCGGCATCATTCTGTCGATGTATGGCGGCGGCTTCGCCACCGTGCCGGCGTATCTGGCCGACATCTTCGGCACCCAGTTCGTCGGCGCGATTCACGGCCGGCTGCTGACCGCGTGGGCGACCGCCGGCATCATCGGCCCGGTGGTGGTCAACTACATCCGCGAGGCGCAGATCGCCGCCGGCGTGCCGCGCGCGCAGGTGTATGACTTCACGATGTACATCCTCGCCGGCATGCTGGTGCTCGGCCTGATCTGCAACGCGATGGTCAAGCCGCTCGCCGACAAGTGGTTCATGAAGCCCGAGGAAGTTGCCGCGTTGCAGGCCAAGGGTGCAGCCGCCAATGTCGGCGGCGGCTCCTACGGCATCGGCAAGGGCGGCCTCGACGCCCGCGCCGCGGCGTTCTGGCTGTTCGTCGGCGTTCCGCTCGCCTGGGGCGTGTGGATCACGCTGCAGAATGCGATGAAGATCTTCTGATCTGGAGCAGACTTTGCGGGACGGCGGTCTGCCGCCGTCCCGCTCTTCATTTGATACAGTCGTTTCCGCGACGCAATTTCATTGCACTGCACCGATTGCGCCGCAGCGAATGTTCATCGCGATTCGCTCCCAATCGTTCTTCTCTCCCGAAACGGATGTGATAGCTTCTCGCCACCGGCGTCCTCCGCTGGTGACGATCCGACGCGAACCGTTCCAACTAATAAGAATCAGAGCGGCCGGATCGGCCGCCGAGGGAGTGAACGCGATGACATCGGTCTTCACACGATCCGTTGTTGCCTGCGCGATTGCATTGTCGGCCGCCGCGATCTCGCAAGCCGGCGCGCAGGGCCTCAAGAAGTACGAATCCGGCAGCAAGGAATTCTGGACCAACCCGCCGCCCGACTGGTTCCTCGGTGACGAGACCGAAGCGCAGAAGGGGCTCGCGCCGCCCGCCGGTCCGCCGACCGGTTCGTCCGACGCGGAACTGGCCGCGACCATCAAGAAAATCAAGTTGCCGCCGGGCTTCAAGATCGAGGTCTATGCTTCGGGCGTCCTCGCCGCGCGGCAGATGGCATGGGGCGACAACGGCACGCTGTTCGTCGGCTCGTTCGGCCTCGGCAACGTCTATGCGATCACCGATAAGGACGGCAAGAAACAGGTCAAGACCATCCTGAAGGGCCTGAAGATGCCGACCGGGCTCGCGTTCCAGAACGGCGCGCTGTACGTGATCGATATCGACAAGCTGATCCGCTACGACAACGCCGAGGCCAATCTCGACAATCTCGGCCAGGGCAAGGTCGTGTACGACGACATGCCGTCCTACGTGGCGCACGGTTGGAAGTATCTGGCCGCCGACAAGGACGGCTGGTTCTACGTGCCGTTCGGGCCGCCCTTCAATATCGGCATTCCGCCGACCTCGGTGTCGCAGATCCGCCGCGTCGATCCCAAGACCGGCAATGCCGAACTGGTCGCGCTCGGCGTGCGCAATTCGGTCGGTGGTGACGTCGATCCGCGCACCGGCAAATACTGGTTCACCGAGAATGCGCGTGACTGGATCAGCGACGACATGCCGAGCGACAAGCTCAACATGATCAGCAAGATGGGCGAGCATTTCGGCTATCCGTATTGCCATCAGGGCGACATGCCGGATCCGAAATTCGCGATGGGGCACAAATGCTCGGAGTTCACTCCGCCGGTGCTGAATCTCGGTGCCCACGTCGCTCCGCTCGGCATGAAATTCTACACCGGCGATCAGTTCCCGGCCGAATACAAGAACAACATCTTCATTGCCGAACACGGCTCGTGGAACCGGCACAAATATCAGGGCGGCCTGATCAAGCGGGTGATCGCCGATCCGGACGGCAAGAACGCCAAGCAGGAAGACTTCGCCACCGGCTGGATCGAAGGCGACCAGGGCTATCTCGGCCGTCCCGCCGACGTTGTCCTCGCCAAGGATGGTTCGATGCTGGTGGCCGACGACTGGGCCGGTGCGATCTATCGCATCAGCTACAGCAAGTGAGCTCGAGCTGAGCGCACCCACCCCACGTTCGTCATTCCGGGACGCCGCGCAGCGGCGTACCCGGAATCCATACTCCGGGGGCGTTGTCAGGCACGACAGTCGTCTTCGTGCTTCACCGCGAGCACAGTGGTTATGGATTCCGCGCGATCGTCCCGGCCGGCTGCGCCGACCGCGACGAATCTCGAAGTGACGAACGCCAATCATAACTCTGAGCCAACAGAGGCCCCCTGCATGTCTCGCCTGCTCGCTGCGCTGTCGCTGTCGTTCTGTTTCGGTTTGCTTGCTTCCCCGCTTTTCGCCGGCGACGTCGAGGCCGGCAAGGCCAAGGCGGGAGTGTGTACCATCTGCCACGGCGAGAACGGCATCTCCAAGATGGAGTACACGCCGTCGCTGGCCGGGCAGCCCGATCTCTACATTCAATGGCAGCTGGTGTTCTTTCGCGCCGGCACCCGCGAAAACGCGAATATGAGGTCGGTCGTCGAGGACCTCAGCAACGAGGACATTCGCAATCTCGGGGCGTACTTCGCATCATTGCCGCCGATGAAGAACCCGAAGCCGGACGAAAAGCCGGAGCTGTCACGCAAGGGCGCCGAAGCCGCAGTGGGGAGGCGCTGTGCGTCCTGCCATACCGACAATTTCGCCGGCACCAAGGCGACTGCGCGGCTCGCCGGTCAGCGCGAGGAATATCTGATCAAGGCGCTGAACGAGTTCAAATCGGGTCAGCGTTCCGGAGGCGCCATGGCGGCGATGGCTGACGTCGCCTATCAGCTCAGCGAAGAAGAGATCTACGCGCTGGCGCATTACCTTGCACATTTGAATTAGGGCGGATCATCGGTCGCGCGGAGGAGGGCATTGCCGAGGGTGTGATCCTCGTGAGGGACGGGGATATGCATTTCAACGAGTCATTCCGGGGCGCGCGTGAAGCGCGCGAACCCGGAATCTCGATTTAGCGGATCGCCCCACGATAACCTCTGGATTCCGGGTTCGCTCACTGGCGTGAGCGCCCCGGAATGACGGTGCGGGTTCTTCGCCTTGGTGCCCCATCCTCGTCTCATCCCAGGAACCAATCCGCCTTCTCGCCGTAATCACGGCGGCGGACGACTCTCGCGCACCAGTTGGATCGATACGGCAGCGACGGTTTCGATCGCCGCGAGAGCCAGCCGCGCCGCCGAACGACTCATTCTTCCGTGTGCGAGGACCCATGGCTAACAAGCATCCCGAATTGAAATCCGCCAAACTTGCAGACGCGTCGATCAAGCGGGGGACGGGAGGTGAGACCCATCAGGTCGCGGAGGGCGAGATCGCGGCGCTGACGACGCGCCAGGGCGTGCCTGTCAGCGACGACCAGAACAGTCTCAAGCTCGGTCAGCGCGGCCCGACGCTGATGGAGGACTCTCACTTCCGGGAGAAGATTTTCCATTTCGACCACGAGCGGATTCCCGAGCGTGTCGTCCATGCCCGTGGCTTCGGTGCTCACGGGTTTTTCGAGACCACCGAGTCGCTTGCCGATGTCACGGCTGCCGACATCTTCCAGCGTGCCGGAGAGAAGACCCCAGTGTTCGTGCGGTTCTCCACCGTTGCCGGTAACAAGGGCTCGGCTGATCTGGCGCGCGACGTCCGTGGCTTCGCGGTGAAGTTCTATACCAAGGAAGGCAATTGGGATCTGGTCGGCAACAACATCCCGGTGTTCTTCATCCAGGACGCGATCAAGTTCCCCGACCTGATCCACGCTGCCAAGCAGGAGCCGGATCGCGGCTTTCCGCAGGCTCAGACTGCCCACGACAATTTCTGGGACTTCATTTCGCTGATGCCGGAATCGATCAACATGGCGTTGTGGATCATGTCCGATCGCACCATCCCGCGCTCGTTCCGGTTCATGGAGGGCTTCGGCGTCCACACCTTCCGGCTCATCAATGCGGCCGGCAAGTCGACCTACGTCAAGTTTCACTGGAAGCCGAAGCTCGGCATGCAATCGGTAGTGTGGAACGAGGCGGTGAAGCTGAACGGTGCCGATCCCGACTTTCATCGCCGCGATCTGTGGGACGCGATCCAGTCCGGTGACTATCCGGAATGGGAGCTCGGACTGCAGCTATTCGACGACGCGTTTGCCGATGAGTTCGAGTTCGACATTCTCGACGCCACCAAGATCATTCCGGAAGAGCGCGTGCCGATCCGCCGCGTCGGCCGGCTGGTGCTTGATCGCACCGTCGACAATTTCTTCAAGGAGACCGAGCAGGTCGCGTTTCAGACCGGCAATATCGTGCCCGGCATCGACTTCACCAACGACCCCCTGCTGCAGGGGCGGAACTTCTCCTATCTCGACACCCAACTGAAGCGGCTCGGTAGCCCGAACTTCAACGACCTGCCGATCAACTCGCCGAAATGCCCGTTCCACACCTTTCAGCAGGACGGGCACATGACGCTGACCAATCCCAAGGGCCGTGCCAACTACGAACCGAACTCATGGGGTGCCGACGGCGGCCCGCGCGAGACGGCGAAGGGCTTCCGCACCTTCCCGGCCGAAGAGAGCGGCGAGAAGCGACGCGCCCGCGGCGAGCTGTTCGCCGATCACTACAGCCAGGCGCGACAGTTCTACATCAGCCAGACCGAGACCGAGCAAACTCACATCCAGGACGCATTCACCTTCGAGCTCAGCAAGGTCGAGACGCCGGCGATCCGAACCCGCGTGCTGTCGCATCTCGTCAATGTGGACAAGCAGCTCGCCAAGATGGTCGCCGACGGCCTCGGCATGAAGCTGCCGGCGGCCGCGACCCCGGCCCGCGAGGTGATCACTGATCTGCCGCCTTCGCCGGCGCTGAGCATCGTCAAGAACCCGCCGGGCAGCTTCAAGGGCCGCAAGCTCGGCATCCTGGTCAGCGACGGCGCCGACGCAGCGCTACTCGCGGCGCTCGAGAAGGCCGCCAAGCAGCATGGCGCAGTGGTGGAGCTGGTCGCCCCGAAAGTCGGCGGCTTCACAACCTCCGACGGGAAGCAGCGGCCGGCCAAGCAGAAGATCAATGGCGGCCCTTCGGTGCTGTACGACGCGGTGGCGATCCTGGTTTCGGCAGAGGGTGCAGCCCAGCTCCAGCAGGAAGCGACCGTGCGCGACTTTGTGGCCGATGCGTTCGCGCACGCCAAGTTCATCGCCACCAGCGAGGACGCGATGCCGCTGCTGGAGAAGGCTGGTGTCGAGCCCGACGGCGGCGTGATGAGTCTGGGCGGGCCCAAGGACGCCGAGCGCTTCCTGGAGCTGTGTACGCAGTTGCGGTTCTGGGACCGCGAGCCGAAGGTTCATGCGGTGTAAGTGAGCCCCGTGCGTTGATCGATTCAGCGGCGCGGAGTTGATCCTGTCTGTGATGGCGGGAATGCGGCGGCGGAGTGAGCAGCTCCGCCGCCGCATTCCATTTGCCGGAATACAACAAATACTCGCCGTCGCGACGCGGTTGTTCTACACAACCAGACCATGACAGAGCTTCGAACACCGGCCGCGTCCCGGACGATTGCTGCGGTCGCCGAACGCATCGCGCGTTGGCGGGCGCTGACCGCTGATCGATCGGGCGATCCGTTCGCGCCGATGGCGCAGGCCGGGCTTTTCGAGATCGGCCTTCCCGGTAACGACGCGGCGCTCGACAGCTACGGGGCGATCGCGCAGGCCGAGCAGGCGATCGCCGCAGCGACTGGCGAACTCGGCCTCGCCACCGCGTTCGCCGGCCGGCAACTGATCGCGCGGTTCTTCATTGGAGGCTTCGCGGATGCTGCGCAGCGCGGCGAGCTGTTGCCGCGGATCGCTGCGGGTCGCGGCTGGGCCGCCGTGGCGATCTCCGAGCCCGGAGCAGGTGCGCATCCGAAACATCTCCAGACGACTGCCGAGCTGCAGGGCGACGCTTACATCATCAACGGCCGCAAGGCGTGGATCACCAACGGGCCGGTCGCCGATCTGTTTCTGGTGCTGGCGATCACCGATATCGATCAGGGGCGCAAGCGCTATGGCTTGTTCCAAGTGCCACGCGACACCGCGGGGCTGACGCTGACCCCGATGCCGTCACTCGACGTGCTGAAGCCGGCGTCGCATTGCGAACTGAGCTTCGTGAACTGCACTGTGCCGGCCTCGGCGCGGATCGGCGACATGTCGGATGCCTATCCGGCGATGGCGATGCCGTTCCGCGATCTCGAGGACACGGTCGCGACCGCCACCACTGTCGGCTTCCTCGACTGGCTGCTGCACACCGTCGCGGTGCGGATCGAGCGTAGCGACGACCACGCGGCGACCCTCGGTCGCTTCGCCGGGCTGCTGTCGCTGGCGCAGGCGGGAAGTGCCGCCGCCGTGCGGGCGCTGGACAGAGGCGAGGCGCCGAATGGCGCCCACGTAATCGGCGTTCGCAGCCTGGCGCGCAATCTCGTCGATGAGCTGCGCGCGCTGCTGCCCCCGGACCGCATCGACGACCAACTCACCCGATCGCTGGCGGCGTTCGACGTGCTGGCCAATGTCGCGCGCGAGCCGCGCAAGCAGCGGCAGATCGCCCTCGGCCAATCTCTCTGGAGCAATCAAAAGCAATGACTGCGAATCTGCCGATGCAATCCATCGAGGCCGTCACCGCTGGGCTGGCGTCGGTCGGCTATATCGCCAGCCGCCAGATCGCCACAGCGGTGTATCTGGCCGAGAAGATCGAGAAGCCGATCCTTGTCGAAGGGCCTGCCGGTGTCGGCAAGACCGAACTGGCCAAAGCGCTGGCGAGCTGGCGCGGCCTGCAGATGATCCGGATGCAGTGCTACGAGGGGCTGGACGAAGCCAAGGCGCTGTACGAGTGGAAATACGCCAAGCAATTGCTCTACACCCAGATCCTCAAGGACAAGCTCGGCGAGGTGCTCGGCGGCGCGCAGACGCTGTCGGATGCGCTCGGCCGGCTGCACGACTTCGGCGACGTGTTCTTCTCCAAGGAATTCGTCGAGCCGCGGCCGCTGTTGAAGGCGCTGGAGCAGCCGGAGGGCTGTGTGCTGCTGGTCGATGAAATCGACAAGTCCGACGCTGAGTTCGAATCGCTGCTGCTGGAAATCCTGTCGGACTACCAGGTGACGATTCCCGAGCTCGGCACCATCAGCGCTACGGTGAAGCCGCTGGTGCTGCTGACCTCGAACGGCGAGCGCGATCTGTCGGACGCGCTGAAACGGCGCTGCCTGCATCTGCACATCGGCTTTCCAGAACAGAAGCTGGAAGAGCGCATCGTCGAAAGCCGCGTGCCCGGCGCCGGCGAGACACTGCGCAAGCAGATGGTCGGGTTCATCAACCAGATCCGCGCGCTCGATCTGAAGAAGCTGCCGTCGGTCAGCGAGACGATCGACTGGGCTCGGGTGCTGGTGCTGTTGCAGGCCAGCGAGCTCGACCACCAGACCGTGAAGGACACCCTCAACGTGCTGTTGAAGTACGAAGCCGACATCGAAACCGCGCTGCCGCAGGTCTCCGGCTTCGTCGCCAAGGCCGGGCGCGAGGGCGTGTTCGGCTGATGCGCGAGGAGCTGCACCGCTTCTTCCGGGCGGCGCGCGGCGCCGGCGTGCGGGTGTCGCCGGCCGAGAGTATCGACGCGATGCGGGCGGTGTCGGAGGTCGGCTTCGCCGATCGCGGCCTGCTGCGCGACACGCTGCTGGTGACCCTGGCCAAGACCCAGGACGAAAAGCAGGCGCTGGCGCAGTGCTTCGATCTGTTCTTCAGCCGTCCCGAACCGAAGACCAATCCAGATGCCGCCGAAGATGCCGATCAGCAATCCCAAAATGCGACGTCGCCGTCGCAGCCGAGCGGCAGCGACGCGCCCGGGCAGGGGGGCGGCGAAGGTTCGGCGCCGCCGGAGCTCGGCGAATTGGCGCAGATGCTGCTCGCGCAGGACCGCAGTGCTGTTGCCGCCGCGCTCGCCGGCGCGGCGAACGAAGCGTCGCTGGCCAACATCCGGTTCTTCACCCAGCGCGGCCTGTTTCAGAGCCGGATGATGGAAGCGCTCGGCGTCGGCCGGTTGCGCGACGATCTCGATCGGCTCAAGGCCGATGACCCGGCGCAGGCCGAACGGCTCGCCGCAGCGCTCGATGGGCTGCGCGACAGCGTGCGCGAGATGGTGGCGCAGGCGCTGCTGCTGTATGGCCGCGAGGAAGCCGAGAACCTGCGCCACGAGGTGCTGCGCAACGCGCCGATGATGCGGCTGGAGCGGCGCCAGGTCGAGCAGATGAAAGAGCTGATCCGCGCCATCGCGCGGCGGCTGCGCGAGCGCTACAGCAAGCCGCGCAAGCGGCAGCGCCGCGGTCATCTCGACGTTCGCCGCACCATCCGGCGCAACGCCGCCTGGGGCAACATCCCGTTCCTCACCGCCTGGAAACGGCGGCATCGCGACAAGCCGCAGATCGTGGCGCTGTGCGACGTTTCCGGCTCGGTGGCGCAGGTGTCGGATTTCTTCCTGCTGCTGATCCACAGCCTGCACGAGGTGGTCGACGACGTTCGTTCGTTCGCGTTCTCCGGCCACCTGATCGAGGTCAGCGATATCCTCGACAAGCAGGAGCCGGAAGCGGCGATGCGCGAGATCATGTCGAAGGTCGGGTTCGGCTCGTCCGATTACGGTTCGTCGCTGGCGGATTTCGAAAAGCGCTGGCTGCGCGCGGTGACGCCGAAGACCACGGTGATCGTGCTCGGCGACGCCCGCAGCAACAATCTCGATCCGCGCACCGATATCCTGCGCACCATCTCCGAGCGGGCCAAGCGCGTGGTCTGGCTCAATCCCGAAGGCCGGATGGGTTGGGGCTGGGGCGATTCGGAAATGTTCCGCTACGCGCCATTCTGCAACGTGGTCCGGCAATGTGCCACCGCCAAGCAGCTCGAACGCGCGGTCTCGGATATCGTCGCGGCCTATCAGTAGGCGGCGCTCGGCCTAGCCTGCTGTCTTGCGCCAAGCGGCTGTGCGTTCGGCTCATTTTCGCGGCAGTTAGTTGCGCCGCACAAGAGGCGGCGATTGACTTCCCGCCGGCCCACGCTTTCACTCCCTGTCGTCGAGACGGCCACCAAGAGCCGCCGGCTTTCCGAGGGAGAAAACCATGAGCTTCGCTTACTTCGATTGGATCGCCCATCACGCCGAGGTTCGCCCCGAGCAGATCGCGGTGATCGATCTCGCCAGCAGCCGCAAGATCAGCTACCGCGCGATGGACGAGCGGGCCGATCGACTGGCGACGCATCTGTCGACCCTCGGCGTCGGCCGCGGCGATCGCGTCGCTGTGCTGGCGCTCAATGCGGCCGAGACGCTGGAACTGCAGTTCGCCTGTTTCCGGCTCGGCGCGATCTTCGTGCCGCTCAACGTCCGCCTCACCGTGCACGAATTGTCCTACATCGTCGGCGACGCTGCGCCGCGTGTGCTGGCGCATGACGACGAACTGGCGCCGATGGCGACGGAGTTGAAGGCGGCCTGCAGCGTGCCGCATCTTTTGGCGTTCGGCCCGGCCTATGAGGCCGCGCTGGCGGCCTCGCCGCGGCTCGGCGCAGCCGAGCCGGTGACGCTCGATGACGTCTCGACCATCATGTACACTTCCGGCACCACCGGAAAGCCGAAGGGCGCCATGATCACCCATGGCATGACGTTCATCAACGCGGTCAATCTCGGCATCCCGATCTTCGTGTCGCAGCGGACCGTATTTCTCTGCGTGCTCCCGCTGTTCCACACCGGCGGGCTGAATTGCTACACCAATCCGGTGCTGCATGCCGGCGGCACCACGCTGTTAATGCGGACGTTCGATCCCGGCTCGGCGCTGTCGATCATCGGGGATCCGTCGGTCGGGCTGACGCATTTCTTCGGCGTGCCGTCGATCTATCAGTTCATGTGCCAGCACCCGGCGTTCGCCGCCACCGATCTGTCACGGCTGCAGATCGCCGGTGTCGGCGGCGCGCCGATGCCGGTGCCGCTTCTGAAGATCTGGCAGGAGCGCGGATGCGCGCTGGTGCAAGGCTATGGCATGACCGAGACCAGCCCGGCGGTGCTGATGCTCGACGCCGATGATGCGGCCCGCAAGGCCGGCTCTGCCGGCAAGCCGGTGCTGCATGGCGACCTCAAGATCGTCGGTCCCGACGGCGAGCCGGTGAAGCCCGGCGAGATGGGCGAGCTCTGGGTGAAGGGGCCGAACATCACGCCCGGCTACTGGAATCGTCCGGACGCCAATCGCACCTCGTTCACCGACGGCTGGCTGCACACCGGCGACGCGGCGCGGGTCGACGAGGAGGGCTTCTATTACATCGTCGACCGCACCAAGGACATGTACATCTCGGGCGGCGAGAACGTGTATCCGGCCGAGGTCGAGGACGTGCTGTATCAACTGCCGGAGATTGCCGAAGCCGCGGTGATCGGCGCGCCCGATCCGCAATGGGGCGAGACCGGAGTGGCAGTCGTGGCGCTGAAGCCCGGCTTCGAACTGAGCGAGGCCAAGCTGCTGGCGCATTGCCGCGAGCGGCTGGCGCGATTCAAATGTCCGCAGCGCGTCACGTTTGTTGAAGCGTTACCGCGAAACGCCACCGGCAAGGTGCACAAGCCGACCTTGCGCGAGCGCATCCTGGTGCGCGAGACGGCCGAGGCGTGAACACCTGCCCTGCCTCCGCCGGCGGAGGCGAACGATTCGGGCCGCGGTGACGTAGACGGTGCGCCGGATCTCCGGCGCACCGTCCGGGTCATCCCTTGGCCACGTAAAGGCGGCACCAGCCGTTCTCGCTGATCGGGCTTTCGACCGTGACGCAGGCGCTCGGAGGCCGGAACTGCCGGCAGGTTCCGCAGCGTTTGGCGCCGCTCGGCGATTCCTGATAGCCGGCATCCTTGTGCGACGCCTTCTTGGTGACCTGCGCGGTCGCCGTCGCGATGCCGGCGCCGAGCAGCGCGGCGACTCCGGCGGCGCTGGCGCCGGCTTTCAGCAGATTTCGCCGCGACAGCGGCTGGTCGGTGGGCTTGTGCGTCATCGTTGGTCGTCCTCCCGTTGTTGATTTCGAGTTGTCGTGATCGGCGGCCTCGTTGCGGGCCGCCGGCTCTTCACCACTTCGCGTTCAGCGAAACCTGGACGTATTGCGCGTCGTAGTTCGGATTGGTCGCGCCCATGTCGATCATCCGCGCCAGCGTGGTGTCGACCAGATACAGATACGGCGACATCAGATCCTGCTGCCAATTGTCGACGCTGTTGCGCTCCCAGATGTAGCGCGCCCTGACGTAGACCTCGCCGGTCCAGCCGAGTTTCGCCACGATCGATGGATCGATGGTGTGCTTCAGCGACGCATCGACGCGTTGATAGTTGGTCGACACCGTCGGGAACGGAGAATAGCCGATGCCGTTGTTTTGCAACGGATACGCTGCGAACGGGCCGTAGTCCCAGTCCTCATTGGACCACGAGAGCGAATAAGCCAGCTTCAGATCGACTACGCCGGGGACCAGTTCGATGTTGCTCGACAAGATGATGGTATTCACTTTTTCATGGGTGTTGCTCGTGAACGCATCCGAAACTGCTGGGAACGTGACCGCCGGATTGACGCCGTTGGTGATGGTGCCGCTCCCGACTTGAAAGCGGTCGTAGGTTTCATACAAATACGATGCCTGGATCCAGTTTCCTGGTGCGAACGTGTAGGTCGCGTCGATGCCGGCGTTCCAAGTGTGGGTCTTTCTAAGGCCGAAGAAGCGAGGGTCGTCCGGGTAGTCGTCGAAGCGTAGGCCGGCGGTCGGAGACACCACGAAATCCCGGAACACGCTGCCGCTCGGGCCGGAGATGTCGAGGAAAGCGCTGGCCTTCAGCTGATCGCGGTTCGCCATGTCGAACTTCCGCATCAGGAAGCTGGTGCCGGTGTTGGAAGCAAGATAGTACGTATCCAGCGACATCTGCTGGCCGCTGTAATTGTTATAGCGCCGCTCGGAGTACTGTCCGCTAGTGCGCAACGTCGCGATGTCGTGGATTCGGAAATCTGCGGTGAGGCGGCCGATGAATTCATTGGTGACGTCGGCATCGCGGCGGCTGCGGTCCCATTGCTCCCAGGCGGCGCTGCCGCCCAGTGTGACCCATCTTTCAGGGCGCCATTGGATTTCGGCGGCGGCGTTCTGCTTGGTGTAGGACATCGATAGGGCGCGTCGAGGCACGCCCGAGGCGATGCCGGTGGTCGAGGTGTCCTCTACCACATAGTTCGGCATCAGGAGTTCGGGTGTCTGATTGTCGTTGTCGTAATAGCGATATCGCGTCGTGGTCTTGAACTCCGGCGTCCACTGCGTCGTAGCGACGGTGTTGTAGAGCAAGGTGTTGACTTCGCCGTTCAGGCTGGAAGCCGGTAGCGCGAAGGTCGTGATGCTCGGGTTGACGGTGAACGGAATGAACGGATCGTTCTGCCGCATCGTGGTGTATTGGAAGGTGCTGTTCCAGCGCGTCTTGAACGGAAGGTCGATGCCGCTCGTGATGCTGGCGTTGTAGGCTTGGTTGCTCGGCATCAGGCTGACGCGTGCCGCAGGCGAGAACAGTCGGGGATTGCCGGCGTCGTAGAACGGATTTTGCACCGTGAACGAATTGAAACTATTGTCGTAGAGCGAGAATCCTCCGCCGGCCTGGACGTTGTAGTGTCCGCCCCAGGGCGTCGGTCCGAAATACTGTCCGGTGAGCTTGCCGATCTGCGTGGTGTCGTCGATCGGACGCGGCACCTGCATTTGCTGCGCATTCGTCGCCGCCGGGCTGCCGCCCAGATACACGCCCGAGACCTGCGTGCCCTCCCGCTTTTCGTTCGAGTAGCTTGCCTTGAAATCCCAATTGGGATCGGGCGTCCAGCGATAGAACGCCGTACCCTTGTTACGTTGAATACCGACGTCGATCAGACCGGCCCTGCCGGCGAGCGCGTTGGTCATGGCTTGGCGCTGGGCCGCGGTCGATCCCGTTGCCAAGGGAGTCAGCGTGCTCCCGGGGATGGCGACCGACGTCGTCAGATTGCTGGTGCCGACGCCGCTCCAGATGCTCAACGCGCTGTTGGTGTAGAGATGTGGAATCTGATCCCAGGACGCCGTGAAGTAGTGTTCGCCGGCCTTGGAGAAATCGAAAACGTAACGCTGATTATTGTTGCCGATATTGTCGGCGCGCAGTTCGTTCCAGTAGGTGCCGTCCTTGGTCTGCAGCGTCACCCGCAGATATTCGGCGTATAGTCCCGGCGCGATCCGGCCGTATTCTTCGAATTTCGAGCGGTTGTTGCGGTCGCCGCCGCCGAACGGACTGGTCGGCGAGACCCAGGGCGTCGCCGATCTCGGTGGGCGCTGGATGAACGATCGCCATCCGGCTTCGAATTCACCCGAATACGACCAGCCGCCGTGCGCCGCGTCGAAGTCGTCGGCCGAGCGCGCCGGCTCCTCCTTCGCCGCCGTCTCGGCGGTCGCGCTCAATGGCATTGCGGTCATCACCGAAATTGCGGCGGACGTCAGCAGAAATTGCTTCAACGCCATCTCGAAGCCCCCTTCGCGCGTGTCGTTTCCATCACCCTTCGCGGCTTGTTGGTGTGGCGAGCGACGGCGGCCGCAGCCGTCGCTGTCCCCGGCACCGAACTATCGGTGCCAGCGTGATCCGGACGGCGAGTTCGAGCCGTGGATATTGTTGTGGCAATTCTGGCAGGCGTTCCCGACCGCCCAGCGTGCCGCGGTCGGCAGTCCCGGCTGGTTGTGCGGGTTGGTGTGGCACTGCTGGCAAAGCCTCTGCCGCGCGACGATCAGCAGCGACTCGTGATTGGAGCCGTGCGGTTCGTGGCAGTTCAGGCAGTTCTCGCGCACCGGCGGATGTTCGAACAGGAACGGTCCGCGCTTGTCGGCGTGGCAGGTGTAGCAGGTGTCGTTGACGGTCGCTTCCTTGAGCAGCTTCTCGGTCGCGCTGCCGTGCGGATTGTGACAATTGACGCAAGTAATCTTGGTCTCGCGCAGCGGCATGTGCGAGGTGCGCTGCACTTGTGCCTTGCGGTCCTTGTGGCACTGGAAGCAGGTATCCATCACCTGCTGGGTCTTGAGCTGATTGCGGGGCGACACCTTGCGCATCACGGTGTGGCAATTGACGCAGGCCAGCCCGCGGGTTTCGTGCTGCGAGCCCTGCCAGTAGGTCTGGTCGCCCTTCTCGTGGCAGCTCAGGCAGACGCTGTTGGCTTCGGCGACGTCAAAGCCGCGGCTGTCGGTGGGCCGAAACGAGCGGATCCCGCCCTTTTCGCGACCGCCGCCGCCGTTGACGTGCGCCGAGCCGGGGCCGTGGCAGGTTTCGCATTCCATCTTGCCTTGCGGCGTGATCTTGCCGGACTTGATGTTGCGGCCCATCACGGTCTGCTGGAATTCGTCGAACAGGCCGGCGTGGCAGGTCTCGCACGGCTTGGAGCCGACGAAGTAACGGCCGTCGGGATCGCCCGGCGCCGGCGCCACCATCGGCGCGCGCCCGGCAGCAGCCGCCTTTGGTTCGCGCTTTGCGATCATCAGCACGGGGCGCGAGTCGTCGGCCTTGGCGGCGAGGATCTCGATGAAGCCGAAACGCTGCGGTTGCTCCACAGTGTCGTCGAAGTTCTCCAGCGCCACCCAGGTGGTCACCATGGCGGCGTCGCGGACCACGTCCGGCATCTGCGCCACGTAGTCCGGCTCGCGCGCGAGGCGTGCCGCCAGCGTGCGGCGGGTCTCGTGCGAACGCAGAATGCGCTTCTCTGCAAGCGTTGTGGCGCGCTGCGTCGCGACAAGCCGCAGCATCTGATCGAGCTGTGCGCCACCTTCGATCGGCGTCAGCGGCAGCACGCTTGCGGCGCTGCCGTGCCCGGCGAAGCGGGTGTCGAACCGCGGCTCGGCCGCGGACGCGCCATGCGATGAACCGTGCGGCGATCCATGGGCGGACGAACCGTGGCCGGAGATGCTGCCATGCGGGCTGCCGCGGAGTGCCAGACCATGGGCGGGCACCGGCGTGAAGGTCTGCTCGGTCTTGCCGGCGCTCTGGAGGCCGCGCACGTAGTCGACCAACGCGTTGACGGATGGATCGACTGCGCCGACCTGACCGTCATGCGGCGAGGCATTGTGGTCGACCATCGCCGGTTCGGCGCCCGCCGGCCACGTCGCGCAGGCCAGCGCGATCGATACCAGCAGCGCCGAGATCAAGCTCCGGCGGCCGCGCCGATTTTGGCCGCGCGCAGCCGCCGCCCCCCGAGAGCCCCCCATTTCGTCCCCCGCAAGTGCTCAAGGCACAATAAAATTGGTCAAGCCAGTCGCGATCGGCGTCCGCGAGCAGCGAACGACGGCGAGTCGATTATCAATGGCAGTTGGAGCTAGTCGTTGGTGCAGGTTGGTCCCGCATCTCGCGACTTGCCGGGCGTTTCCGGAGATAGCTAATTGTTTCTGGAGTAAGCGTCACACGCGGCCCGGAACTTGGTATTTGATCAGAATCAAATCTGTCGGGTCGTTAGCATATGCAGCGAGAGGGCGTATTCGGATGTGGTCGACGCCTGGCCGTTTCGATGACTAAGTCATCATTAGAACTAATCAATTTTGTAACGATGCGGTGCGATAGTGAGGCCTTGCGAGGTCCATGACGAAGACGGTGTGCGGCGTTCTGTCGCGGCGATGTGCGCGCTCAAGTGTCATGTGGGAATAACTGCGGTGTCGCGGTGCTGTTGTGTCGTGGAGGTGCAAGCCGCCACCGCAACGAAACTGCGATCAACCGACGTTGGTTCGGATTCATTTGCAGCTGGAACGAGCTAACCGTCGCCCGGCGGACGCGATCGTTCACTGGTCGGCAAAAATCCGGTAGCGCTGCGGGTGCAGGCCGATGCGGTCGCCGACCTTCAGCGAGTGGTCGCGCGGTGCGTCGATCTCGATCAGCGTCTCGCCGCCGACGCCGTTCAGCACGATATCGGCGCGCTGCATCGGGCCGAACGCACGCACCGCTTTCACGGCGCCTTCGAACACGCCGCTGCCGCTCGGGCCGACCGTAACGTCGTGGCGGCGGACGAACAGCTTCGACGGGCCGGCGGCAGCATCCTGGGCGGCGAGATCGAGAACGCGGTCGCCGAGGCGAACGCGTCCGTCCTGAACGTCGACCGGCAGCACGATCGATTCGCCGATGAAGCCGTGCACGAAGGCCGACGCCGGCCGCTCGTAGACGTCGCCGGGCGAGCCGATCTGTTCAATCCGGCCCTTGTCCATGACCACCACGCGGTTGGCGACCTCGAGCGCTTCTTCCTGGTCGTGGGTGACGAAGATCGAGGTGACGTGGATCTCCTCATGCAGATTGCGTAGCCAAGCGCGCAGCTCCTTGCGCACCTTGGCGTCGAGCGCGCCGAACGGCTCGTCGAGCAGCAGGATACGCGGCTCGATCGCCAGCGCGCGGGCGAGCGCGATGCGCTGGCGCTGACCGCCGGAGAGCTGGTTCGGGTAGCGGTCGGCGAGCCAGCCGAGCTGCACCAGGTCGAGCAGGTCGCCGACGCGCTTTTTGATTTCGGCCTCGCGCTTGCGGATCTTGCGCGGTTGCACCCGCAGGCCGAACGCGACGTTTTCGAATACGCTCATGTGCCGGAACAGCGCGTAGTGCTGGAACACGAAGCCGACATGGCGCTCGGCGGCGCCGCGCGCCAGCGCGTCCTCGCCGTCAAAGGCGATCGATCCAGAATCCGGCCAGTCCAGTCCGGCGATGATCCGGAGCAGCGTGGTCTTGCCGGAGCCGGACGGGCCGAGCAGCGCCATCAGCTCGCCGGTCTCGACCCGCAGATCGACATTGTCGAGTGCACGGAAGCTGCCGAATTCCTTGACGATGTTGCGGACTTCAATGGTCATCGGGATGCAGCCCTTGTTCGATGCGGTCTTCCAGCACGGTCTTGACGATCAGCGTCACCAGCGCGAGCAGCGCCAGCAGCGAGGCGATCGCGAAAGCGGCCACCATCTGGTACTCGTTGTAGAGAATTTCGACCAGCAGCGGCATGGTGTTGGTCTCGCCGCGGATGTGACCGGACACCACCGACACCGCACCGAATTCGCCCATCGCGCGGGCGTTGCAGAGCAGGACGCCGTACAGCAGGCCCCATTTGATGTTCGGCAGCGTGACCCGCCAGAACGTGGTCCAGCCGCCGGCGCCGAGCGAGATCGCAGCTTCTTCTTCCTGTTGTCCCTGTTCCTGCATCAGCGGGATCAGTTCGCGGGCCACGAACGGGAAGGTGACGAAGGTCGTCGCCAGCACGATCGCCGGCACCGCGAACAGAATCTGGATACCGTGAGCCTGCAGCCAGGGACCGAAGAACCCCTGCGCGCCGAACAGCAGCACGAACACCAGGCCGGAGATCACCGGCGAGACCGAGAACGGCAGGTCGATCAGCGTGATCAACAGCGTCTTGCCGGGAAAATCGAACTTGGCGATCGCCCAGGCGGCGGCGACGCCGAACACCAGATTGAGGCCGACCGAGATGACCGCGGCCATCAGTGTCAGCCGGATCGCCGCCAGCGCTTCGTCGTCGGCCAGCGCCGAAAGATAGAACCCAAGACCCTTCGACAGCGCCTCGGCGAACACCAGGATCAGCGGGAGCATCACGAACACGGTCAGGAAGGTGACTGCGAAACCGATGATTGCCAGCCGCACCAGCAGCGGTTCGGTATGGGCCGAGCGTCGGGCCGCACGCGGGCGCGCCGCGGCCACAGGGACCGCTGCCTCACGGGCTGAACGCCGGATGTGTGTCGTCGCCACCATCGTCATCAGTCTACACCGGAGCCAGCGATCGCGTCTGTGCCCAACGTTGCAGGCGGTTCAGCGCGAAAATGATCAGGAACGCCGCGATCAGCATCACCACTGCGATCGCGGTGGCGTCGGCGTAGCGGAACTCGGACAGCCGGATCACGATCAGCAGCGGCGCGATCTCGGAGACGTTGGGCAGATTGCCGGCGATGAAGATCACCGAACCGTATTCGCCGACGGCACGGGCGAAGGCGAGCGCAAACCCGGTCAGCGCCGCGGGCACCAGGCTCGGCAGGATCACCCGGCGGATGGTCTGCCAGCGCGAGGCGCCGAGCGATTCGGCGGCTTCTTCGACCTCGACGTCGAGATCGATCAGCACCGGCTGCACCGTGCGCACCACGAATGGAATGCCGATGAAGATCATCGCCAGAAAGATGCCGAGCGGCGTGAACGCCACCTTGATGCCGAGCGCCGCGAGCGGCGCGCCGAGCCAGCCGTTCTGCGCGAACAGCGTCGTGAGAGCGATGCCCGCGACCGCGGTCGGCAACGCGAACGGAATGTCGACGATCGCATCGAAGATGCGGCGGCCGGGGAAGCGGTAGCGCACCAGGGCCCAGACGATCAGCAGCCCGGCGACGAGATTGACGCAAGCCGCCGCGAAGGCGAGGCCGAACGAGATCTTCAGCGCATGCAGCGTGCGCGTCGACGTTACGATCGCCCAGAATTCCGCCGGGCTGAGTTCGGCGGTCTTCACGAACAGGCCCGCGAGCGGAATCAAAATCAGCAGCGACAGCCAGGTGATCGTCAGCCCCATGGTGAGCCCGAACCCCGGCAAGGAGCGGCGGCGCGCCGCGATGCTCATGGCGTCACCTGTGGACGCGTCTGAGCTGACGCGCGGACGCCATCAGCTTTTGGCGCCTCGGCTATCCGCGACCCGTCCCCGCCTTCGCTGGGACGAGTCATTGCGGACTCAGCGGCTGAACATTCGATCCACATACGAAGGTCCTGCCCGCAGAAGGGGAGCGCACTGTCGGTTCTAAGCATAATGTCCCCAACTCTGCGGATCGCGACCGCGTCGCACTTATCGCGATCGGCGCCCCTTAGTTCTTGTAGATCTTATCAAACACGCCGCCGTCGGCGAAGTGTTCGGTCTGCGCCTTGGTCCAGCCGCCGAACACGTCATCGATCGTGAACAGATCGACCTTGGCGAAGTCGTTCGCGTGTGCTTTGGCGACGTCGGGATCGCGCGGACGGTAGAAGTGCCGTGCGGCGATTTCCTGACCCTGTTTGGTATAGAGGTACTTGAGATAGGCCTCAGCCGCGGCGCGCGTGCCCTTGCGGTCGACGACGGTATCGACGACGGCAACCGGCGGCTCGGCGAGGATCGACAGCGACGGCGCCACGATCTCGAACTTGTCGGCGCCGAATTCCTTCACGGCCAGATACGCTTCGTTCTCCCAGGCGAGCAGCACGTCGCCGACGCCGCGTTCGACGAAGGTGACGGTCGAGCCGCGTGCGCCGGTATCGAGCACCGGAACCTGCTTGTACAGCTTGGCGACGAAGTCACGAGCGGCTTCGGGCGAACCGGATTTCTTCAGCGCGTAACCCCAGGCCGCGAGGTAGTTCCAGCGCGCGCCGCCCGAGGTTTTCGGATTCGGCGTGATCACGCTGACGCCGGGCTTGAGCAGATCGTCCCAGTCCTTGATCACCTTCGGATTGCCCTTGCGCACCAGGAACACGATCGTCGACGTGTAGGGCGAGGAATTCTCAGGCAGGCGCTTCTGCCAGTCCTTCGCGATCAGTCCCTTGTTGGCGATCGCGTCGATGTCGTAAGCGAGTGCCAGCGTGACGACATCGGCCTGCAGGCCGTCGATCACCGAGCGAGCTTGCGCGCCGGAGCCGCCGTGCGATTGCTTGATGGTGATGCGATTGCCGGTGTCCTTTTGATAATCAGCCGCGAACGATTTGTTGAGATCGGCGTACAGCTCGCGTGTCGGATCATATGAGACGTTCAACAGTGAGACGTCGGCGGCGTTTGCCGCGGTCGCCACCAGCAGGCCGGCGACAATCGGAAGAAGACGGCGAAGCATTGATAGTCTCCATTGGGCTTGACGACGGTTTCGTCGTCGGCGCGGAGAAGCGAAGGTCACGAACAACGTGCTTCAAGTCAACGAAACGGCATTCCAATGTTCGCTCCGTTGCGACCGCAATGTCCTATGAAGTCTTCATCGTGTGAATGCCGCATTCCGTCTTGCTTCTGCCGCGCCAACGCCCCGCACGCGCATCATCGCCGGCTTCCGCCCGGCTAGTACACGGCATGCAGCCGACCGACAGGAAGCCCGAAGCGAGCAGCGGATGCGGCGGTAGTTTCGCCGTGGCGTAGATCGCTGCAATCTCGGCCGATGTGACATTGGCGAGCGGATTGAATTTCAGCCGCTTGCCGTCGGCTTCGACCACCGGAATGTCGGCGCGCGCGCCACCCTGAAAGCGCTTGCGGCCATTGATCCAGCCGTCGAACGGTGCCAGCGCACGCTTCAGCGGTTCGACCTTGCGGATCAGGCAGCATTTGTCGGGATCTGAAAACCACAACTCGCGCGCAGCGTCATCGCGATCGAGATCGGCGTCGAGCGGCTTGATCGAGCGCACGTCGCGCAGGCCGAGCTGTTCGGTAAGCGTATCGCGGTAGGCGAGCGTTTCTTCGAACAGCCAGCCGGTGTCGAGAAAGACCACTGGGATCGCCGGATCGACATCGGCCACTACTTTCAGCAGCGCGGCCGACTCGGTGCCGAACGATGACACCGCCGCGAGTTTGTCGCGACCGATCTCGCGGAGCGCCGCGGCGATGACCTCGCCTGGCGACGCGGTACGTAGCGCAGCGTCGAGCGCCTGCGCACGCGCCTCCACCCCGGAGGGGGCGGGGGCAGAGGAGGGAAGAGGTTGCGCCAGCTCTGTCATTGGTCACTGCGTCCTGATCATCGCGACATCCGTTCCGTCGTGATCAACATCGGGGCGATCGACGAAGAAGGATTGACTAGAAGTATTTTCTATCTATGTATCTGACAAGCGTCATCGATAGAAAATTATTCCTTCTATCGGCGGCATTCGAAATAGAAATTTCGTCTCCGTTTTGCGCGCCGCAGAGATAGCCGTTCTCCCCCTGCTTTGGACGGCCTCTTGGGCGAGCAGCCACGACCGGCCCCGTGATGATCGGGGCCGCCAATTCGGGAGCTTGTCATGACGCTCGCTGCGCGAGAAACCGCCGCCCTGGTTTCGATCCCTGAGCGGGTTTTGGTCCCTGAGCCGCCACTGGCGGAGCAGCTCCGCGCGATGGATCACCTCGACGCGCTGGAGGCGCAGAGCGTCTATATTTTGCGTGAGGCGTTCGCGCGGTTGAAGAAGTTGGCGCTGTTGTGGTCGCTGGGCAAGGACTCCAACGTGATGATCTGGCTGGCGCGGAAGGCCTTCTTCGGCCGCGTCCCGTTCCCGGCGCTCCACGTCGATACCGGCAAGAAATTTCCCGAGATGTACGCGTTCCGCGACACCTACGCGAAGGAATGGGAACTCGATCTGCGTGTCGATCCATGCCCGTCGATCGAGAGCGTCGACCCGACGCTGCCGCCGGCCGCACGCTCGGCTGCGCGCAAAACTGAGGGCCTCAAACTCGCGCTCGCCAAATACGGCTTCGACGGACTGATCGCTGGTATCCGCCGCGACGAAGAAGCCACGCGCGCCAAGGAGCGGGTGTTCTCGCCGCGCGGCACCGAGGGCGGATGGGATGTGCGTGATCAGCCGCCGGAATTCTGGGATCAGTTCAACGCTTCGCCGCCGCCCGGCGCGCATTTGCGCATTCATCCGATCCTGCATTGGACCGAGGCTGACATCTGGGCCTACACCAAGCGCGAAGGTATCCCGATCATTCCGCTGTATCTGGCGCAGGACGGCAAGCGTTACCGCTCGCTCGGCGACCAGGACATCACCTTCCCGGTCGCATCGAACGCTGCCTCGATCGACGAGATCCTGCTCGAACTCGAGACCACCAAGGTGCCGGAGCGCGCCGGCCGTGCGCTCGACCACGAGACCGAAGACGCGTTCGAGCGGCTTCGCGTCGCCGGCTATCTGTGATCCGCACCCGTGAGTGACGCCATGACCATCGCCGTTCCGCCCGCCTCGCTTGCCGCCGACGCCGTCCGTCCTCTGGTGCGCATCGTCATCGTCGGCCATGTCGACCACGGCAAGTCGACGCTGGTCGGCCGCCTGCTGCACGAAACCGGCTCGCTGCCCGAAGGCAAGCTGGAGATGCTGAAGGCGGTCAGCGCCCGTCGTGGCATGCCGTTCGAGTGGTCGTTCCTGCTCGACGCGCTGCAGACCGAACGCGACCAGGGCATCACCATCGATACCACCCAGATTCGTTTCCGCACCCGCTCGCGCGACATCGTGCTGATCGATGCGCCCGGCCACGCCGAATTCCTGCGCAACATGATCACCGGAGCCTCGCAGGCCGACGGTGCGGTGCTGATCATCGACGCGCTCGAAGGTGTGCGCGACCAGACCCGGCGTCACGGCTATCTGCTGCAACTGCTCGGCATCAAGCAGGTCGCCGTCGTGGTCAACAAGATGGACCGGGTCGAGTTCTCGGCGGCGCGCTTCAACGACATCAGTGACGAGATCACCGCGCATCTGACCACGCTCGGCGTCACGCCGACGGCGGTGATTCCGATCTCGGCGCGCGACGGCGACGGCGTCGCCGCCCGCACCGAGAACATCGCCTGGTATCTCGGTCCGACCGTGGTCGAGGCGCTCGACGGTCTGACGCCGGCGCCGCCGCTCGACGCGCTGCCGCTGCGGCTCGCTGTGCAGGCGATCTACAAATTCGACGATCGCCGCATCGTCGCCGGCCGCATCGAGTCCGGACATCTGCGGGCGGGTGACGACATCGTCATCATGCCGGCCGGCAAGATCGCCAGGATCAAGACCGTCGAAGGCTGGCCGGTGACGCCGCTCGCGGGTTCGTTCGGCGCCGGCCGTTCGGTCGGCATCACGCTCGACCGCGAATTGTTCGTCGAGCGCGGCGACGTGATCGGTCATGCCGGAAATGCTCCGCGCGACACCCGCCGGCTGCGCGCGCGGATTTTCTGGCTGCATGATCAGCCGCTCACCGCCGGCGCTTCGGTGCTGGTGCGGCTCGGCACCCGCGAGACCCGCGCCAATGTGGTGGCGATCGAGAAGGCGGTCGATCCTGGCGATCTCGCCAGCGAGGCCGCGACCGAGATCAAACGCAACCATGTCGGCGAAATCGACCTGTCGCTGTCGCAGCCGGTGGCGGCCGATCCGGCCGACGACAATCCGCGTACCGGGCGGCTGGTGATCGAGATCAACGGACGGATCGCCGGCGGCGGCCTGGTGCTCAGCGTCGATTCGGGCCAGCGTGCTGCGACCGCCGATATCGTGCCGGTCGAGTCGGCCCTGCAGCCGGGCGAGCGCGTCGCGCGGTATCGCCACCAGGGCGCGGTGCTGTGGTTTACCGGACTGCCGGGCTCCGGCAAGTCGACACTGGCGCGCGCGCTGGAGCGCCGACTGTTTGATCGCGGCGGTTCGCCGATCCTGCTCGACGGCGATACTTTGCGCGCCGGGCTCAACAACGATCTCGGCTTCTCGCCGGCTGATCGGGCGGAGAACATCCGCCGCCTCGCCGAGATCGCCGCGCATCTGGCCGCCAACGGCCATATCGCGATCGTGGCGGCAGTATCGCCCGCGCTCGCCGATCGTGCCGCGGCGCGCCGGATCGCCGGCGATCGTTTCCGCGAGATTCACGTTGCGACCGCGGCGGACGTCTGCGAGCAACGCGACCCCAAGGGGCACTACGCCAAAGCGCGCGCAGGCTCCCTGCCGAACTTCACCGGCATCGGCAACGACTATCAGCCGCCGACTGCGAGCGAATTGGTGCTCGATACCGCGGGCCTGTCAGTCGGCGAAGCGGTGGCGCAGGTCGAGACCATGCTGGTGCAGAGCGGCGTGCTGATTGAAGACCTGGCCGATCTGGCAGCTCACATCTGAGGCGGCGACCAGTGCGTCTTGGAGCGAAGCGCCGGGGCGTCAGGACATGGTGATGACGCGCTCGAGCGGTGCGGTAAGCCGCCAGCACAGCCCCGAGGGCGGATAGTCGATCTCGACCTCGGCCCCGAGCGCAGCGCGCGGGTTGCTGTCGATCATCACCGTGCCGAAGCCGGGATGACCTGGATGGCCGATCGGCGGACCGCCGGTCTCGCGCCAGACCATTACCAGCTTGCGGTCAGCTCGATCGTCGAGCACGCGGCACTCGATCCGCACCACGCCGTGGAGGTCGGACAACGCGCCGTATTTTGTGGCGTTGGTCGACAGCTCGTGGATCGCCAGCCCGATCGTCTCCGCTGCCACCGGCGACAACAGCAGCTTGCGCTCGCCGTCGATCACCACGCGGGTTCCGATCAGATCGTTGACGACGGCGAGTTGCGATTCGATCAGTTCGCCGATCGGTGTCCCGGTCCAGTTGCGCTTGATCAGCAGATCCTGGTTGCGGCTGAGCGCCTGCAGCCGCGCACCGAGACTCTCGGCGAAGGCGCTGTCGGCGGTGCGCCGGACCAGGGCCTGCACCACAGCCAGCATGTTCTTGGCGCGATGATTGATCTCGCCCATCAACAGTTGGATCTGCTGTTCGTGCTGGCGCTGCTCGGTGATGTCGGTGTTGGTGCCGAACCAGCGCCACACATTGCCGCTCTCGTCGCGCAGCGGTTTGGCGCGGGACAGAAACCAGCGATAGTTGCCGTCCTTGCCGCGCAGCGGGAACGTGTCTTCCCACTCTTCGCCGCTGTCCCAGGAATGCTGGATCCTGGTCTTGACCCGTTCGACATGGTCCGGGTGGTGGACCGCAGTCCAGCCCCAGCCGCGCATCTGCTCCAGCGTCGTGCCGGTGTAGTCGTACCAACGGTCGTTGTACCAAAATACCGATCCGACGCTGTCGGCGATCCAGGCGAGCTGCGGAATCGAGTTCGCCAGCATCCGGAATTGCCGCTCGCTGGAGATCAGCCGCGTCCGGATCTCGAAGGTTTCGGTGTTGTCGTGGGCGATCTTGGAGGCGCCGACGATGTGGCCGTCGCGGTCGCGCAACGGCGACACCGTCACCGCTACCTGGATACGGCGGCCATTCTTGTGCAGCCGTTCGGTCTCGAACTTCGGCACCAGTTCGCCGGTCCGAATGCGGCGCAGGATACTGTCTTCTTCATGTTGCCGGTCCGGCGGGATCAGGTCGCGAACCGAGCGGCCGATGATCTCGGCTGCGGTCCAGCCGAAAATTCGCTCGGCTGCCGGATTCCAGCTCTGCACCACGCCCCGCAGATCCTTGGCGACGATGGCGTCGAACGAGTGATGGACGATCGCGGCAAAATGATCGTTGAGGTCGTCGCTGACGATCGGCGTCGGGTGCTGTCGGTCCGGCATGCGCAGAAGGGTGCCCATGGATCGCAATCAGGGCCCGGCTGTGATCGCAGAACGGCCCCCCGGCAATGAACACCAGTTGCCGGCTTGCTGCCACAGGATTGTTTTCGGCCTGCGTCGATCGGCAGCAGCGCCGCGGCGCGGCCTGCGATCAGCCGACCATCGCGGCCGGTTCGGCCAGCACGCAGCGCGTGGCGCGGCCCGGGCCGACGACGACGTTCGGCGGCAGCGCGGCGGAACAGCGCGGCTGCGCGTGGGCGCAGCGCGGCGCGAACGAGCAGGCTTGTGGCTTGGTATCGAGCGACGGCGGCGCGCCGGGGATCGTCTCCAGCCGTGCGCCGCGCTTGGCGCCGTGCACCGTCGAGGCGAGCAGGCCCTGCGCGTAAGGGTGCCGAGGGTCGCGCAAGAGGGGATCATCGACACGGTCTGTCCTCGGAAGGTCGACAGCGCCTCGTCGTCGAGCGCCAGCACGTCCTGTCCGGCGACCCGATGCTCCCGGTGATCGCCGTGCGCTTCTTTGGTAGCAGCCGCATCAGCGCGTGCAACGTGAGGCGACTTTCTGCCCCTGAAGAGCGCCAAAGCCTACGAGCAACGGTTGGGCACCATGCGCGGAGACCATATGTGGGAGCAGAGCAGTTCTTTATCGAGCTGGGGAAGCTCAGGGCAGTTTTCGGGTAGCAGTTGGCTGTCTTCGGCTACCTCCACGGCATCGAGGAAAGCATGGCTGAGATTCTCCCGCCGGAGCCTAAGGAATGAAGGCCGATCAAGAGGCGGGGCCAGTGGAAATCGTCGGGGGACGCAATTAGCAAAGAAAAGGCCCCGCTGGCGGGGCCTGAAAAAACTTGCCCCGGCGGTATGCAAGAGCAGGGACCAGCCGGGGGATACGCGCTATTTATAGGCTATGCTTTCTGAAATTTCAAGTTCCGAATCAATCTGATGCCCAGCCTGGTCGATGCTCTCTCACCTGCCCGTTTCGGAACCTACCGGCTCTGGGCTGATGGGGACGATGCTCTGGCGACGCGGCTGTACTCGTTCAACGTGGCTCTCTCGGCTGCACTCTACGGCCCCTTACATATGCTGGAAGTGGCGCTTCGCAACGTCTCGGACCGGGCCCTGGCGGACGTGTTTGGTGCGGATTGGATGGACGACCCAGCGGTTCTAACGACTGCCTATCAGCAGCGTTGCGTTGAAATCGCTTGCGATAATTTGCTGCGGGAGAAAAAGGCGGCCACCCACGCTCAAATGGTGGCCGAGCTGAATTTCGGTTTTTGGAGCTCGTTATTCGGTCGGACACCCAACAACCATCTGTGGCGTGTCCTCCGGCCGATCTTCCAGACGAAGGGACTGCAGCGAAGCGACATCGCAGCACATCTGAAAGACTTCCGCATTCTGCGGAACCGTGTTGCGCACTACGAACCAATCCTCGCACTGCCCCTGGCGCAGCGCTATGCCGACATAACGACGCTCACGGGCTGGCTATCTCCAAGCGCCGCAGCCTGGATCAATCACACCTCGACCTGGGCCGCTGTCTATCCGGCCGTTCCGATTCTCACGGTTGACGCAACAACAGGTGAGACACGTTTCGCACCCGCCGCCGAGCCTTTCCTGCCTGCCTAGGATACATTGTCGTGATCGATGCACTCACATCGCTGGCCTTTTCGGTATACGAGAACAAGGGCGTCTACTGCCTGTTGATCGGATCTGGCGTCTCGCGCAGATCGGAGATTCCAACGGGCTGGGAGATTACCCTCGACTTGGTACGACGCATTGGCGCCCTTCAAGGGGTCAAGGACGCTCCAGATTGGGCGGCGTGGTATCGAGAGAAATTCGGGGTCGACCCCAAGTATTCGGACTTGCTGGACCAATTATCGACCACGCCGGACGAGCGCCGCGCAATCCTCCATAACTATATCGAGCCAACACCTGACGATATTGAAGCCGGGAAGAAAACCCCGACAGCCGCACATCAGGCAATCGCTCGTCTGGTTTCGACCGGCTTTGTAAGAGTGATCATCACGACGAATTTCGACCGGCTTCTAGAAAACGCGTTGAGAGAGGCAGGCGTCGAGCCAACGGTGATCGTCTCGGACGACGCAATCGACGGCGCTGTCCCTCTCATCCATAGCCGCTGTTATGTCGTCAAGGTCCATGGGGATTATCTCGATACGCGCATCCGCAACACGGATGCGGAACTCGGCGTCTATACGGCTCGGCTAGATGCTCTCTTAGACCGGATTATTGACGAGCACGGCTTAATCATTTGCGGCTGGTCCGGAGATTGGGACCCTGCACTGAGGGCTGCAATCACCCGCGCACCAAATCGCCGCTATCCGCTGTATTGGGCAGCGCGTGGCTCCCTTTCTGAGATCGCACAGACGCTGGTCAATCATCGGGTAGGCAAAGTGATCCAGATCGAAAGTGCCGATGTATTCTTGAGCCGGCTCGAATCCATGGTCGTCGCTCAAGTTGAGGCTCAGCGCACGAATCCACGAAGTGTGGCTATCATGGTGTCGAGCGCGAAGAGGTTTCTTGCCCATTCGGAGTTTCGCATCCAACTGGACGAGTTGATCGGCGAGGAACTGAGACGACTCCATCAATTCACCTCGCGTGAGGCTGCCGAGGCGAACGGTGCTTGGTCAAACGAGCGCTACGTTTCTGCCGTACAGCGTTACGAGGCGCAATGCGAGCCGTTGACGAGGATTTTCGGTGTGGTGGGAAGGTTCGGCACCGAAACTGATTTTTCTGGAGCGGCTGAGATAATTGCGCGCCTGAGCTATCGAGACGCCGCAAACGGGCTGACCGCTATATTGGGCCTGCTCACCTACCCTGCCGTCCTGCTGTTCTATGGCTACGGCCTAGGTCTTCTGAAAGCGAGACGCTACGCTGAATTGTTTAGACTGTTCTCTACACGGGTATGGACGAGGCGGGACAGAACCGAGACGGTTGTCTCGCACCTGTTCCTTGGCACATGGGAAGGGAATCAGAGAGACTATTGGAAGCTGCTGCCAAATCTAAGCAAAAGTCAATCCGCGCTTAGCGACCACCTTCACGAGTTGTTTGAAGTGTGGACATCGGACTACGTCTTTACGAAGCCAGAATACACAGCTCTTTTCGAGCACTTTGAATTACTCGCATCTCTGACCTATTTGAGTCGCGCAGTTGACAAAGCGAAGCTATATACGTGCCTCACGGGGAGCAATAACAACTTCGTGCCGATGCAATTAGGACGAGTGGTCTGGGACGAAAGTGTAAGGTGCTCACTCATGGAAGCTTGGAAGGGAGACCTGCAGAAGGAATTGCTTGACGCCGGCTTTGCGCAGGGCGATCAGGAATTTCTGTCCTTAGCTATCCAAAACATCGAGCGGATATCCGAGCGCTTTGGATGGTGAGGCGAACCGAAATAGCCCCGGCGCAGCTTCGTTGAAGTGACTTGAACGAGGCCCCACCTTTCCGACGGTGCCGAGTATGTTGAGGAGATCACGGGGCGAGCGCGCCGAGCGATCAAGGCGGGTCACGGTCAAACGTCGTCGGGAGAAAGGCGATCCAGAGCCCTTCCAAGCCCCATGGGGCCGGTCTTTGCTCCGCTCGCGTCTCCTGGAACATCTCCACCGGCGAGCGCTTTCACTTCTCTCGTCGAGACGGTCACCAAGAACCCCCGGCCTTTCCGAGAGAGAAAGCCGATGAGTTCCGCTTACTTCGATTGGATCGCCGCCGACACTGCGCGCGAACATGCCGCCCGAGATCGCCGGCGGTCTCCTCAGCCGACCACCGCGGCCGGCTCGGCCAGGATGCAGCGCGCCATCCGGCCCGGGCCTAGCGCGACTTCGGGCGGCAGGCCGGCGGAGCAGCGCGGCTGCGCGTGGGCGCAGCGCGGTGCGAACGAACAGGCTACCGGCTTGCTATCGAGTGACGGCGGCGCGCCGGGGATCGTCTCCAGCCGTGCGCCGCGCTTGGCGCCGTGCACCGTCGAGGCGAGCAGGCCCTGCGCGTAAGGGTGCCGAGGGTCGCGCACGATGTCGCGCAGCGTGCCCTGCTCGATGGTCTGCCCCGCATACATCACGGCGACCCGGTCGCAGATCTCGATCGCCACGCCGATGTCGTGGGTGACGAAGATCACCGACATGCCGAACTCGCGCTGCAGTTCGCGCAGCAGCAGCAGGATCTGGATCTGCACGGTGGCATCGAGCGCGGTGGTCGGCTCGTCAGCGAGCAGGATCTTCGGCTTGCAGGCCAGCGCCAGCGCGATCATCGCGCGCTGCCGCATGCCGCCGCTCATCTCGTGCGGATAGGCGTCGAGCCGCCGCTTCGCCGACGGGATGCGGACCACTTCGAGCATCTCGAGCGCGCGGGCCATCGCCTCGCGCTTGCTCTTGCCCTCGTGGCGCATCACCGACTCGGCGATCTGATCGCCGATGGTGTAGACCGGATCGAGCGCCAGCGCCGGCTCCTGGAAGATCATCGACACGGTCTGCCCCCGGAAGGTCGACAGCGCCTCGTCGTCGAGCGCCAGCACGTCCTGTCCGGCGACGTGAATGCTGCCGGTGATCGCGGTGCGCTTCTTCGGGAGCAGCCGCATCAGCGCGCGCAGCGTCACGCTCTTGCCGGAACCCGATTCGCCGAGCAGCCCGAGCACTTCGCCCTGGCCGAGTGTGAGGCTGAGATCGTTGATGGCGTAGACGGTCCGCTCGCCGGTGAAGCGGACGTTGAGATCGCGGATATCGACCAAGTTCGTCATCTAAAGCTCCGGGCATTGCCGATGGAAATCGGTGGCGCGCTGCCAGGCCGCGCCGATGCGCAGCAGCACAGCCTCGTCGAACGGCCGGCCGATCAGTTGCAGCCCGATCGGCAATCCGGCGCTCGAGAAGCCGCAGGGCATCGCGAGCGACGGCAGACCGAGATAGTTGATCGGCCGGGTGAAGCGGGTCAGCCGCTGGATCACGGCCTCGGCGTTCAGGCTGTTGCCGACATCGCTATCGGCAATGGTTGGTGCCGGCACCGGCGACACCGGCGCCAGCACCGCGTCGACACCGGCCACTGCCGCCACGAACTCGGCGAGCGCCACGCCGCGCCACCGCATCGCTTCGAGATAGGTAACGGCGGGAATCGCGAGCGCGTTCTGCAAGCGCATCAGCACCTGCGGGCCGTAATCCTGCGGCCGCTCGCGCATCCACTGGCCGTGGAAGCCGGCGGCTTCGACCGCGAGCACGAGCTGCGCCGCGGCGCTGAGCTGGCGTTGGTCCGGCAGTTCGACTTCGACGACGCGCACGCCTTCGCGCACCAGCGCCGCCTTGGTGTCGTCGAGCACGCGCGCGACCTCGGCGTCGAGATCGTCGACATAGAACGTCTTGGGGATGCCGATGCTGACGCCCTGCAACGATCCCTTGGTGGCGGCCAGATAGTCCGGCACCGGGCCGTGCGAGGCGGTCGGGGCGGCGGGATCGGCGCCGGCCATCAGACCGGTGAGCAGCGCGCAGTCTTCGGCTGTCCGGGCCAGCGGCCCGACGGTGTCGAGCGAATGCGACAGCGGCATTGCGCCGGCGCGGCTGATCAGCCCGACGGTGGTCTTCAGCCCGGTGACGCCGCAGAAATGCGCCGGCATCCGGATCGAACCGCCGGTGTCGGAGCCGAGCGCCGCAAACGTCAGCCGCGCGGCGACTGCCGAGCCGGAACCGGATGACGAGCCGCCGGTGATGTGGTCGAGCCCCCACGGATTGCGCACCGCGCCGTAATGCGCGTTGTGCCCGGTCGGGCCATAGGCGAATTCGGACATCTGCAGAGTGCCGAGCCGCACCTGGCCGGCGTCCTTCAGTCGTTGCAGCGCGGTCGAGGTGGTGGACACGACGAAGTCGCGGCGGATCTTCGAGCCGCAGGTCACCACGAAGCCGGCCTCGTAGTACATGTCCTTGTGGGCCAGCGGCACGCCGTGCAGCAGGCCTTTGCGCTCGCCCTTGGCCAGTGCAGCATCGGCCGCATCAGCTGCGGCGAGCGCGCTCTCAGGCTCGATCGCCATGAAGGCGTTGAGCTTCGGTTGCGCCCGCGCGATGCGATCGAGGCAGGCTTGGGTAACGTCACGTGACGACAGTTTCTTGGCCGCGATCGCCTCGGCGACTTCGGTCAGCGTCAGCAGCGCAGGATTGCCGAGGCTCATCGCGCGCCCTCGTTCTGCGCCACAACGTACGTAGATGGTTCGAGATCGAATGGAAGCGTACCGGCGATCGGCGTGAAACCATCGAATGCCGGGCCGATCGAGTTGGCGATCCGCGCCGCAACCTCGTCGTCGACCGGAAGTCCTGCGATCGCCGCCATCTTTTTGATCGTGGCGGGGTCGGGTTTGATCATTGCTGATTTCTCCTTATGGGGCGCGGCTATGTCCCGAGCCGGGGATCGCCATGAAACACGCGGCCTGATGGCCGCTGTCGCCGATCGACGACAGCTTCGGCTTGGCCTGCGAGCATAGCGCCTCTGCGAACGGACAGCGCGGATGAAATCGGCAGCCGGCCGGCGGATCGATCGGGTTCGGCGGATCGCCGGTGATCGGCGGGACTTCGGTGCGGCGATCGGGATCGGACGACGGCATCGCCGCCAGCAGCGCCCGCGTATAGGGATGCGCTGGCTGATCCCACACGTCATCCACCGGACCGAGCTCGACCACTTCGCCGAGATACATCACCAGCACGCGATCGGAGATGTAGCGCACCACGTTGAGGTCGTGGCTGATGAACAGATAGGTCAGACCGAATTCGCGCTTCAGATCGGCCAGCAGGTTCAGCACCTGCGCCTCGACCGATTTGTCGAGCGCGGACACCGACTCGTCGAGGATCACCAGCCGCGGTGACAGCGCCAGCGCGCGGGCGATGTTGACGCGTTGGCGCTGACCGCCGGAAACCTCGTGCGGATAGCGATGCGCGAAGTTCTCGGGGCGCAGGCCGACTTTGCTCAGCAGCTCGCGCGCCAGTGCACGGGCATTGGCATCGCTCATGCCGTGGACCTTGGGGCCGAACGCGATCGAGTCTTCGATCGTCAGGCGGGGGTTGAGCGAAGCGTAGCTGTCCTGAAACACCATCTGCATGCCGCGGCGCAGCTCGCGCAAGCTCAGCTCGCGCCCGACCTGGCGGGCGTCGAAGATGATCTCGCCGGCGGTCGTCGGCATCAGGTGCATCAACAGTCGCGCGGTGGTCGACTTCCCGCAGCCCGACTCGCCGACGATGCCGAGCGTCTCGCCCTTGGCGATCGAGAAGGTGACGTCGTCGACCGCCCGCACCGTCTTGGCGCCGCCGAACAGACCGGTGCCGCGCACCGGGAAATGCTTGGTGAGGCCGTTGACCTGCAGCAGCGGCTGGGCGACGCCGCCGATGTCTTCGATCGGCTCGAACTTCTCGATCTCTGCGATCGCGGAAACAGTTTTGCTCATCGCCTCAGTTCCTGATGTCCATGGCGCTGCGCATCGAGTCGCTCAGCAGGTTGAAGCAGATCGACACCGCGAAGATCATCACGCCGGGCAGCGCCGCCACCCACGGGTTGACGTAGATCGCGGTGCGCAACGTATTGAGCATCAGGCCCCATTCCGGCTCCGGCGGCTTGGTGCCGAGGCCGAGAAACGACAGACCGGCGGCCAGGATCATCGACACCGAGATCAGGCCGGTGGCATAGACGAAGATCGGTCCCAAGACGTTGCCGAGCATGTGCACCCGCATGATCGTGAAAGCGCCGGCGCCGGAGGCGCGTGCGGCTTCGACGAAGTCCATGTTGCGGACGCTGGTGGTGACGCTCTCGGCCACCCGGGTGATCTGCGGAACGAACACGACGGTCAGCGACACGATCGAGTTGGTGATGCCGGCGCCGAGCGCGCCGGAGATCGCGATCGCCAGCAGCACCGAGGGGAAGGCATAGAACACGTCGATCGTGCGCATGATCGCGGTGTTGACCTTGCCGCCGACATAGCCGGCGACGAGGCCGAGCGAGGTGCCGATCAGGAAGGCGAAGATCACCGGCAGCACACCGATGAACAGCGACAGCCGGCCGCCATAGATCAGTCGGGCCAGCATGTCGCGGCCGAGTTCGTCGGTGCCGAGCGGATAGTTGGCGGTGCCGATCGGCTTCAGCCGCCGGATCATCGATCCATGGTATGGGTCGGCGAGGTGCAGCCACGGCGCCAGCACCGCGGCCAGCACGATCAGCAGCAGGATGACGCCGCAGATCACCGCGATCTTGTCGCGGATCAGTCGGCGGCCGACATTGGCCCAATAGCCGCGCGCCTTGCCGGCGGGGGCGGTCTGCGGTGCGGCGTCGGCAGCGGTCAAACTCATCGTCGGTGCTCCCATGACGTCAGGCCCGCTTGATCCGCGGATCGATCAGCGCCTGCGCGATGTCGACCGAGAGATTGAGCAGTACGAAGAACAGCGCCAGCACCAGGATCGTGCCCTGGAGCAGCGGCAGGTCGCGCTGGAAGATCGCGGAGTTGAGCAGCAGGCCCGAGCCGGGCCACGAGAACACGGTCTCGACCAGGATCGAGCCGCCCAGCATGTAGCCGAGCTGCAATCCCATCACTGCGAGCGCGGTCGGCGCCGCATTCTTGATGATGTGTCCGAACACGCCGGTCTCACGCAGCCCCTTGGCGCGCAGCGCTTCGACGAAGTCCTGCGACAGGATATCGCCGGTCAGCGCCCGCACCGTGCGCGTGACGATGCCCATCGGAATCACCGAGGTGGTGATCGCCGGCAGAACCAGGTAACGCAGATGCGCCCAGTCCCAGGCCCATTGTCCCGAGCCGCCGGGGCCGGCGCCGACTGCGGGCAGCCAATTGAGCTGCACCGAGAACACGATCACCAGCACCATGCCGAGCCAGTAGTGCGGCACCGAGACGCCGGCGATGGCGATGCCGGTGGCGAATTTGTCGATCCAGGTGTCGCGGAAGTAGCCGGCGATCAGGCCGAACAGCAGCCCGAACGAAAAGCCGATGATCGCCGCGGCGATCGCCAGCATCACGGTGTTGGAGACCGCACGCATCACCTCGGCCAGCACCGGGCGTCCGGTGGCGATCGAGGTGCCGAGATCGCCGTGCATCGCCTTCCACAGCCATAGCCCGAATTGCACCGGCAGCGGCCGGTCGAATCCGTAGGCGGCGCGAAGCTGCGCCGCGAGCTCCTGCGACGCGTCCGCCGGCAGCACGGCGACCAGCGGGTCGCCGGGCGTGATGTGCACCAGCATGAAGCACACCAGCGCGACGCTGAGGACGATCGGAACGACATAAACGATTCGGCGGGCGATATAGGCGAGCACGGGACTCTCACTCGAACGAGGATGCGGTCAGTCGGATCGAGACGTCTCCCCCGTCATTGCGAGCGCAGCGAAGCAATCCAGTGATCAGTGCACTGGGCTGGATTGCTTCGTCGCTTCGCTCCTCGCAATGACGGGGTGGGGTTTCAGCAGTGCCTCTTACGGCGCGATCGACACCGGGGAGAAGTCGACGAACCAGCTCTTGGGCTGGACGAAGCCCTTGACCTTCGGGCTGAGCGCGCGCGGGCCGACGTCGTGGGCGACGTAGAGGAACGCGGCGTCGTCGATCGAGGCGGCGTTGAGCTCGGCCAGCACTTCGTCGCGCTGCTTGTCGTCGAAGGTGGTGCGCGCCTTCTTCACCAGTTCGTCGAACTTCGGGTTGTTAATGTAACCCCAATTGTTCGACACCGGCGGCGCCATCGACGACTGCAGGAAGCGCACCAGCGCGAAGAACGGGTCCATCGCCGCGTAGGTGACGTTGATCGCATCGGCGCCGTTCGCCGACGGATCCTTGACGCCGCGCCGCCAGTTGGTGAACAGCGTGTTCCACTCGATGACGTCGAGCTTGACGTCGAAGTAGCACTCCGCCAGCGCCTGCTGCAGATACTCGTTCATCGGCAGCGGCAGCATCTGGCCAGAGCCCGACGCCGAAGTCTGCACCTTGACGGTCAGCTTCTTGTTCGGGCCGTAGCCGGCTTCCTTCATCAGCTTCTGCGCCGCGGGCAGATCGTATTTGATTTGGAATTGCGGCTTGCCGCGCCAGGGATGGCCGGGCTCGAACGTGCCGGTCGCCGGCACCATCAGGCCTGCGAGCAGGCCGTCGCGCATACCCTCACGATCGATACACAGATTGGCGGCGCGGCGGACGCGGATGTCGTTCCAGGGCGAGCCTTCGATCCGCGAGAACTGCCACGGCCAGACGTGCGGCTGTTCGTTTTTCTCGATCTTGAAGCCGCGGGCCTCGATTTCCTTCACGGCGTCGGGGGCCGGCGCTTCGATCCAGTCGACCTGACCGGACAGCAGCGCCGCGGTGCGGGCGTTGGCTTCCGGCATCGGCAGCAGCACCATGCGGTCGACATGCGGGATGCGGTTCTTGTCCCAGTAGCCGTCGTTCTTGACCAGCTCGAGCCGCTCGCGCGGCGTGAACTTCGCCATCTTCCACGGGCCGGTGCCCGACGCGTCCTTGGCGAATGCGGCCCAGGCGGCGGTCGATTTCGCCTTGGCGTCGGCGCCTTCCGCCTTCTCGTACAGCGCCTTCCATTTGGTCGGGCTGGCGATGAAGAGGTTGGTGAGATTGATGGGGAGGAAGCTGTCTGGCTCCTTGGTGGTCAGTTCCACCGTCATGTCGTCGATCTTCTTTGCCGAGACCAAGGTCGGCATCCGCGATGCGGTCACGCCGATCTGGCTGGGATCGTATTGCGGTGCTTCTTTGTTGAGCACCTTGTCGACGTTCCACACCACGGCGTCGGCGTTGAAGTCGCTGCCGTCGTGAAACTTCACGCCCGGGCGCAGTTTGAAAATCCATTTTGTGTGATCGGCGTCGTTCACCTTCCACTCGGTGGCGAGGCCGGGGATGACCACACTCGCTTTGGTTGCCGACGACAGGTCCCACATCGTCAGGCCGTCATACATCGTCAGTCCGGTGAAGCGATTGCCTTCGAAGCCCTGATCGGGTTGGCCCAGCGTGCGCGGAATGTCCGCGGCCGTCATGCCGATGCGCAGCACGGATTCGGCGGACGCCAGCGACGGCACCATGAAGACGCTCGCCATCGACAGAGCGAGCAGTACAGCGCGGCGGTTGTTAAGACGAGAATTACGCATTCGACGAGAGTCCCTTCGCAGTGACTAATTGGCAGGCTGGTCAATGCAATGCATGTGCCAGCCAAAGCGGCAGGCTGCCGTCGCGTGCATCCGTCATCCGAGGCAGCGTTTGTGAAAAATCGCGCAGAGCCGCAATGCAAAACTGCGGGGCGGGCGTGGCGCGCCCATTGCAAGCGGTTCGCCCATCGTCATGAGGAGATCAGTTGATGGTGCGGCTTAAGAGTTCATGGGTGCTGGGCGTGTTGTTTGCCGCAGCGAGTGCGATCGGCGCGGCGCGCGCGGAGACCGTGGTGCGTTACGGCATCTCGATGGCCGACATTCCGCTCACCACCGGGCAGCCCGATCGCGGCGCCGGCGCGTATCAGTTCACCGGTTACACCATCTACGATCCGCTGGTGGCGTGGGAGATGAACGTCGGCGATCGGCCGGGCAAGCTCGTGCCGGGGCTCGCGACCGAGTGGAAGGTCGACGATGCCGACAAGACCAAATGGCGCTTCACGTTGCGGAAGGGCGTCAAGTTTCACGACGGCAGCGACTTCAACGCCGACGCGGTGATCTGGAATCTCGACAAGGTTCTCAACGACAAGGCGCCGCAATTCGACAAGCGGCAGAGCGCGCAGGTGAAGACGCGGCTGCCTTCGGTGAAGAGCTGGGCGAAGATCGACGACTACACGGTCGAGATCACCACCAAGACGGTCGACTCGTTCTTCCCGTATCAGATGCTTTGGTTCCTGGTGTCGAGCCCGGCGCAGTATGAAAAGGTCGGCAAGGATTGGGACAAGTTCGCCGCCAATCCGTCCGGCACCGGCCCATTCAAGCTCACCAAGCTGGTGCCGCGCGAACTCGCCGAGCTGACGAAGAACAACGACTATTGGGACAAATCGCGACTGCCGAAGGTCGATAAGCTGGTGCTGGTCCCGATGCCGGAGGCATTGACCCGCACCAATGCGTTGCTGGCCGGGCAGGTCGATCTGATCGAGACGCCGGCACCCGACGCCGTGCCGCAGCTCAAGGCCGCCGGCATGAAGATCGTCGACAACGTCACGCCGCACGTCTGGAACTATCACCTCAGCGTGCTGCCCGGCTCACCCTGGACCGATATCCGCCTGCGCAAGGCGCTCAATCTCGCGATCGACCGCGACGCGGTGGTCGGACTGATGAACGGCCTCGCCAAGCCCGCGGTCGGTCAGGTCGATCCGTCGAGCCCGTGGTTCGGTCATCCGTCGTTCAAGATCAAATACGATCTGGCCGAAGCCAAGAAGCTGGTGAAGGAAGCGGGCTATTCGCCGGAGAAGCCGCTGAAGACCACCTTCATCATCGCCAATGGCGGCACCGGCCAGATGCTGTCGCTGCCGATGAACGAGTTCCTGCAGCAGAGCTTCAAGGAAATCGGCATCGACGTCGAGTTCAAGGTGGTCGAACTCGAAGTGCTGTACACTGCATGGCGCAAGGGGGCGGCCGACGAATCCAACGCCGGCATCACCGCCAACAACGTCGCCTACGTCACGTCCGATCCGCTCTACGCGATCGTGCGGTTCTTCCATTCCGGTCAGGTGGCGCCGGTCGGCGTCAACTGGGGCGGCTACAAGAACCCCAAGGTCGATGCGCTGATCGACGAGGCGAAGACGACGTTCGATCCGAACAAGCAGGACGAACTGCTGGCGCAGGCGCATTCATTGATCGTCGACGACGCGCCGATGGTGTGGGTGGTGCACGACACCAATCCGCACGCGCTGTCGCCGAAGGTGAAGAGCTTCGTGCAGGCACAGCACTGGTTCCAGGATCTCACCACGATCGGATTGCAATAATCCAGAAGATCGGGAATCCGCTGATCGATGGAGCTGCGCATCGCTGGTGCGCAGCTCTTTTTTGCGCCGAGTGCCGATTCTTATCGCTTCCCGAAAGCTGAGCTTATCGCGCGCGGCCGGGCGTGCACAACATTGCGGCGTCGCATGCCTATTGTTGGCGCGGTTCGTTCTTGAATCCGTTCACCGGCACCCGAGGGACCGCTATTCCGGGAAGTCGCGCGAGGTCAGTCGCCCGTCGCCGTCCTTGTCGATCGCCTTCATCCACGCAGCGCTGCCGTCGACGAACTCAGCGCGCGACACCCGGCCGTCGCCGTCGGTGTCGTTGCGCGGCAGAGTCAGGCCATCGGCGATCTGCCGGATCTTGGTCTGCTCCTCTGGTGAAAACCGCGCGATCCCGGCGTCGCGCACCTTGTCGAAGCGCGCATATTCGTCGCGATCGAGATAGCCGTCGGCATTGGCGTCGAAGGCGTAGAAACGATGCTCGCGTCCCTGCCTGATCTCGGCCAGCGTGACGACTCCGTCGTTGTCGGCGTCCCATTGCTCCAGAAAGTGCGACAGGCTGGCCGAGTCGGCCGCGATCGCCGGCGCGACGAGCAGGGCGGCCGCGACGGCCGCCACGAGAAGGCGTTTGGTCATATCGTATCCCTGCTGGTTGATCAGAACGACGCCTTGATGCCGGCGTAGAAGCCGCGGCCGTCGCCGGGCAGGAAGGCAGCCTGGTCGGCGCGCGCCTGATCCACCACCAGCGAGGTCGCCGCATAGGTCTTGTTGAACAGATTGGTGATCTCGCCGAACACCCGGAACGTCTTGTCGATCCGGTACTCGCTGCGCAGATCGACCACCGCGTAGGGATCGGCATAGAGCGTATTCATGTTGTCGACCGGCACCGACGCCGGGCTCCAGCGCACAGCGCCCTGCACCATCCAGGCGTCGGTCGCCTGCAGTTGCAGCTGCGCGTAGATCAGATGCGGCACCGCGCCGCCGAGCTTGTTGTTGCCGCGCAGCGGATCGTTGACGAAGCGGAAGTCCTGATAGGTGTAGGCGAGCCGGCCGGAGAGCTTGTCGGTGAACTTCACGCCGGCGCCGAGCTCGATGCCGAAATGCGTGGTGCGGTCGGCATTGATCGCACCGATCGAGGCGCCGGTGACGTCGCGCAGGTTGAGCAGCTCGTTGTCGATCCACGAGTAGTAGGTGACGACGTCCCAGGAGAACCGATCGGCCCGGCCGCGCCAACCGCCTTCGACCGTCACCGCGGTCTGTGCCGACAGGTTCGGCGTCGCGAACGCCGCCGCAACCAGCTTGGGATTGCCCGGTGTTGGTCGCCCTGGGCTCGAATTCGGCGTGCCGTTGATGGTCGCGATCAGGTCGTCATGGGTCGGCGGCTCGAAGCTGTGGCTGCCGGCGATGAAGAAGGTTTGCGTCGCGTCGGGCCGATACGACAGCGCCAGGCTCGGATTCCAGCCCGAGTAGGATCGTGCGTAGCTGGTGTTCTGGGTCGGCACCGAGCCGTTCGGCAGCAGCACGGTCGGCTTGGCCGGATTGTACGCGATGGTCGGCCGCGTCGCGGCGGTGTAGCGGTCGTCGTTGTCGCGGGTCGCATAGGCGTAGGAGATCGCCGGCGACACCGTCCATTGCTGCCACACCGGCACATTGGCGCCGGCGAACAATGACAGCGTCTGTGCGTCGAGCCGGTTGCTGCCGAACTGCGCGCCGGTCATGCCGCTCTGGTTGAGATAGTAGTCGCGATCCGCCGAGCCGACACTGTATTGCGCGGTGGTTTCGAACAGCGGCAGCAGCGCGTCCGCCGGATTGTAGGCGTAGCGCACGAGGCCGGTGAAGTCGCCGCCCTTGGTGGCACGCACCCCGGAGGAGATCGGAAACCGGAAGGTGTCGTCGGTGGAGGTGTAGCCGAGCGCGATATCGATCAGATGCGCATCGAACGTCGCGGTGGTGCGGTTGCCGATCATGAACTGGCTGGCGTCGCGCCGCGGCTTGTCGCGCACCGCGTTCGGCCCCGGATTGATCGCGGCGCCGTTGACCACGGTCGGCCCGGTCGCGGTCTGCCGCGGATTGGCGAACAGCGCCGTTTTGTTGATCGGGCCGGCGACGTCGAAGCCGAGATCGGTGTAGCCCAGGAAGAACCGGGTCTTGACGTTCTCCGACAGCGCGATGCCGACATTGGCGTTCAGGCTGGTGCGGTCCGACGAATTGTAGTCGCGGAAGCCGTCGCGGCGCGTGGTGTCGAACTGCAGGAACGCATCGACATTGTCCTTCCTCGTGCCGATCTGCGCGCTGCTGTTGATCTGGCCGAAGCTGCCGCCGCTCACCGACATCTGCACGCCGGGCTGGCTCGATCCGGTCGGCGAGATGAAGTTGATCGCGCCGCTCAGCACCGTGGCGCCGAGCCGGTTGGCCATATAGCCGCGATACACTTCGATCGCTTCGGCCTGCCGCGGATTGGCGAAGCCGACGACGTAGGAGCCGTCGGCGCGGTTGATCGGCAGGCCGTTGTACAGCACCAGCACGCCGCGCTCTGCCGGGTTCTGCTGCGCCGAGCCGCGCATCTGAATCCGCGGCTGGTCGTTGGCGCCGAGGAAGTTCTGGATGATCAGGCCGGGCACGCCGGACAGCGTATTGGCGAGCGTCGGGTTGCCGGCGTTTGGTATGTCTTGCTGCGACACCAACGCGACGCCGCCGGCCAGCACGTTGAAGCGCTCGCGCACGAGGTCCACGGTTCGTTCGGCGGAGGCGGCCGGCGCAGCGCTCGGCACTGCCGCCGGCGCGGCGCGCCGCACCACCGAGCGCGGCCGTGCCGGGGCGCGCGCGGTCTCGCGGCGCTGCTCGACCACGATGGTGTCGAGCGTGATGGTGGCGCCCGGCGTCGCCGACTGCGCAAAGCAGATCTGGCTGCTCGACGTCAGCAGCGCCGCCAGAGTGATCGTTCGCAGCGCTTCGCGGCGCCCTGCCGTGCGCGAGTCGCCGATCAGCCTGTGCGTGTCCGGATGCGCATCCGCTGTCATGTTCCAATCCCGTCCAATCGATCGTCGCCCGCCTCGTCGGCGTGCCGCGTGGCGATGTGCTCGCCCTTCCTGCGAATGAAAGGTCGGCCGTGCGGAGCCGCCGCAGCCGGCATGCCGGCCAGCGCGAGGCCACCGCGATCGCGACCTTTCGGTTCTGATCTCGATGGCAACCGGGCTTTCTCGATCGGGGCCGACCATAGCGAGCGGCGCGCCGCGGCTGTTTGCTTTCGAGCAAACAACGCCGGCCGCGAGCGCGATGCGCGCTGGAAAAGCTCGCGACTGTGACATTTCTTCACGGGTCGATTAGAGGCCTTCAAAGCCCGCTGCGCGCTGGGCGCTGATAGGAAGGGGCTGTAGGAAACGCCCGACGATGAACGCCGCAAAATCGCAAGGTCGATGATGGAAAAGGGTGTCCTACGCGCCGCCGCCACACGCAGCGCGCTGTTCTCGCAACTGCCGCCGGCGGAGACGTCGCGTCTGCTCGATGCATCGAGCCTGCGGCAATTTCCGGTCGGGCAGGCGCTGTTTCACCAGGGCGACGTGCCGGAATATCTGTACCTGATCGTCAGCGGCCTGGTGCGTATCAGCCAGATCAACAGCGAGGGCGAGCAGATCACGCTGCGGATCATGCGGCCGGGTGATCTGTGCTGCGTAGCGGCGTTTCGCCAGCGCTCCTATCCTGCGACTGCGACCGCGATCAAGGCCACCTCGGTGCTGGCGTGGCGGACCGGCACCTTCGTCGCGCTGACCCAGCAGAGCCCGACGATCGCCGAAAACGTGGTGTGTATCGCCGGCGACCGGACCCGCGAGATGCTGCAGCGCGCGACAGAGATGACCGGAAAGTGCATCGCGCAGCGGATCGCCGCGTCGCTGCTGCGGCTGTCGGCTCAGGCTGGCGTGACGACGCCGGCCGGCGTCCATATCGAATCCCCGGTGACCCGGATCGACCTCGCCTCGATGGCGGGGCTGACCTACTTCACCGTCAGCCGCACCCTCAGCGCCTGGCAGAAGCAAGGCTTGGTGAAGAGCGGCCGGCATCGCCTGACGATCCTGGACATGGCGCGGATTTCCGAGATCGCCGAGCCGCGCGTCGGGGCGGTGTGAGGCGCGCCCCGCGCTCGCGTCCTGCGGCGCTGAAACCCGATTGATCTTGCCGGCAACGGCGCGGCTCGGCGGCGCACCGTCCGCGCATGCCTGCGACAGATGGATGCGGGCCGGCATATAGAATTCTTTAATGCGGCAGCCCTAGTTCTTAGGGTACTTGGATAAAGCCGTGGAATGCTGCCGGATCGCCGATGAGGAAAGACCATACTGCCTCGGTCTTGTCGGACGAGGCTCGCCTGCGACTGTACGATCGCGCGCTGAACGCGGCCCGGATCGGCGTCTGGGAGTGCGATCTTGAAACCGAGCGCTTGCGCTGGAGCTCGGGGGTCTACGCCATCTTCGGTTATCCGGCCGACAACCCGTTGCGGCGCGCCAGCATCGTCGATCTCTACGCCGAGGAATCCAGGCTTCACATGGAGCTCGCCCGCGCCGAGGTGATCCGCAACGGTCGTCCGGTCACGCTCGATACCGAGATCAGAACCTGCCACGGCGAAACCCGCTGGATGCGTCTGTCGATCGATGCGCTGCGCGAGGGCGATCGGCCGGTGCGGATCTTCGGCTGCAAGCAGGACGTCACCTCCGACCGGCAAGCGATCGAGTGCCTCCGGCGGCAGGCCGAAACCGATCCGCTCACCGGGCTCGCCAATCGCGCGCTGTTTCAGGCGCGCTATCGCGAGGTGGTCGGCGACGGTCTGAATCACGGCTTCGCGTCGGCGCTGGTTCTGATCGATCTCGACGGCTTCAAGGAGCTCAACGATACGCTCGGCCATCTGGCCGGCGACGCGTGCCTGTGCGAGGTGGCGCAGCGTCTGCGGCGAGCGTTCGCCAAAGCCGGCTTGATCAGCCGGCTCGGCGGCGACGAATTCGCCATCATCCTGCGGACGCCGACCAGTCCGGCGCGGATCGCCGAGGTTCTGGAGCGGACTATCGTGATGCTCAACCGCCCGCTGTTCTGGAACGGTCGGCGTATCGAGATCAGCGCCTCGATCGGCGCCGCCACGATCGGACGTCCGCATCGCAGGCGGATCACCGACCTGTTCGAAGACGCCGACCTCGCGCTGTATCAGGCCAAAGCTGCCGGCCGCAATCGCGTGCACCTGATCGGCGGCGAGGCTCAGAGCCGGGCGGCGTAGGGCCGAACGGCGTCGGCCAGCCAGATGCGCGCTGCTTTGCCGACGCGCCGCTTTGCATCCGCAGGCGCGCCGAGTCTCGGTTCGTCAGAAATGGGATTGGGAGGTCGTCATACGTGTCTGCGCAGAGCCGGACTGGCGCAACGCAGAGCATGAAACTGGGCGAAGCCTGCTGATACGGGTTGTGATCCCTCCTACGGATCAGATCCGCAAAATCTCGACTGTGTCGCCCTCAAGGTTACGTTCGAATAATCAGTAGCCTCCGTCATTGGGCGTCGCCATATATGGCTGCAAATGTCATTAGCGGAGCGAAGTCGCCCTGGTCTGCCGCCTTCAGCGCGGAAATATACTCCGCGCGTCTTCCATTCATCTTTTGAAGATCGTGTCCACCGGCCCAGTCAATCGGCTCCGCTTTGTAGACGCGAGCCAAAATCGCATCGGCCATGATACGCGAGTGTCGACCGTTCCCGTTCGGGAAGGCATGTATTTGGACAAGGCGATGGTGAAACCGGACCGCCGCTTCCGAAGCAGGGTATGTCTGATGCTCAGCCCAATACCGGACGTTATCCATTAGTATCCTAAGCTCAACCGGAATGTGGACTGGATCGATTCCGATATTCTTGCCGGTCCTGCGGAACTTCCCTGCCCAGTCCCACACGTCGCCGAACAGGCGCTTGTGAAGATTGATAGCGAAGTCGTCGGTCAACACGTCTCCTCGATGGCGGGCGAGCCAGCGCAAGCCGGATTCGATGTTGGCCTGCTCAAGCTCGTCGAGCTCTTCACGCGTAGTGATGTGCTTGAATTTCAGTCCGCCCATCTCGTTGGGGTCGAGTGGCGTTGCCCCGTCTGGGTAATCCGTGAGCCCGGTCATTTGTCGCTCCAGAGGTCAGGCGGCATTTCGCGGGCCAGCTCGTTTGCCATCCGGTCAACCTCGTCGGCGATCTTCTCATTCGATAGGTTCTGGCTCTCCAAAGCCATATGGGTGCTTGCGGTCCTTACAAGCGCCAGAGCCTTCTTTCGCGCCTGGGCAGCTATGACATCCTCGATGCGGTTGTCGGGAACGACAGCGTAGACAAACCGGCAGCCCATCGCCTCGGCTGCGGCCTGCATGGACTTAAGGGTTGCGCCGCCGCTGAGCTCGGCATGCTCGGCCTGAGCTACCCGTGCCCGCGTAACACCCATCCTTTTGGCGAGTTGGGGACCGGACATGCCTAGTGCCTTGCGTACAGTACGCAGCCATCCTTCCGGCGGCGTTTGCAGGCCGGAACGGCTCGCGGCGCTATCAACAAGCCGCTGATATTGCCGTCGAACGATGTCTCGGACACTCATTGTCAACTCATAAAAATACAAAGGTGCCAATTTCGTAAATATACTTGTATACAAAAATGAGCTTTTGGTCAATATATACGTTGACAGCAATCTTAGAAACGTCAATACATGAATATACGTTGGCTTCCAGCAGTCGGGAAGGTCGACGGCGGCTACGTTTCGCTCTCAACCCCGTCGTTGGATGTGTTGCCGCACCGCAGGGGCGGCCACCCGCGCCATGGTTTCGCCAGCCCGCGCCGGTTCGGCCAGATCATCCCATCGCGCGCGGTTCGTCGCTGCGATCCGTTCGTTAGAGCGAGAGGTGCGCCGCCATCCGCCGCACTTCGTCATGGAACCACCACGGCGACGCTCCGAGAACCCGCTACGCGGACATTCTGCGGACGATCACGGATGAAAATCTAAAAGGCTGGCGCGGCATTCAGAACAAAACTGCGAACTTCTATATTATTGATATTGCGTTGTAATCTGGATCCTTCTCCGTCCTTCCCTGAAGGGTGTCGAGCGCATTGTTCGGCACGATAATGCTGATGGCTCCAATGTGCACCTATAACCGGTGTACAAAATGCAACACTCGGCATTTTGTGCCTTTCGTGGTGCTGACGTCACTTTACACGTCAGGGTGGATTGAATATGGCGGAATATGTAAGCACGGGTTGTCCGCGGCTTTAATGCTGTGCTGGCCCCACGCGTCGCGTTCGCCACGGGAATGACGTAGGGCAATGACTCAAGTGCTGACGAACGAACGTCCCAGCGCCAACTGGGGCAGCGTAAAGGTTTGTCGCAATTGTACACTCCATTCAAACGACAGCAGCGCGTCGGCGGGATGCACCAAGATAGTCGTGGCACTGTCTGTATCCGAAGAATTTCCACCCCCTCCGCGAATTCACACTCTTGATCGACCCGAGGCAGTAGCGCAATAGTCCTGAATTTACAGGACAGGGCAGCATTGATAACTGGTCGAAAGTGTCTGAAGAGAAATCGCGAATTATTTGAAACGAAAGTAGGGCGAGCCTGGGCTAATCTTAGAGTCATCCATGACGACTGGACGATGAAATCAAAGACTCTGAGGTATCGAGAGATAGGGATCGTCACAAATGTGGCGGGATGCGCAGAGTTTGTAAGGGCACGGAGTGGAAGGCTTCGTTGCGAAGCCTGAGTCGGTCGAGAGCCTGAAGCAAGCGATTGTCGCGCTCCTGCAGAACCAATGTGCGTTGCAGACAATGGGCATGGCTGCCCGCAACCGCGTGTTCGAGCTGAGCTCTCGGGAGATCATTGAAGGAAAGTTTCGCGAACTTTTCACAAGTCTCGTAGACAAAAAAATCGACTGAAGATACAAAACTAGCTTTACAAAAGCAGACAAATGATGAGCATCCGAAGAAAACGTGTCCTTTGCTTGGTTGGCACACGCCCTGAGTGCATCAAGATGGCGCCCGTAATATCCGAACTGAAACGACAAGAGTGGGCTGATGTTACTGTCGTAAGCACTGGTCAGCATCGCGACCTCGTGCGACAGATACTTGGGATCTTTTCGATCGAGATTGATCACGACCTCGACGTCATGCAGGACAATCAGACGCTTGCGGGTCTAAGTGGCAGCATTCTGTTCAAGCTTGACCCGCTTCTTGCGTCTGAGGGTTACGATCTCATCCTTGTTCAGGGTGACACTACATCGGTGATGATCGCCTCTCTAGCGGCGTTCTACCGCCGCATTCCGATCGGGCATGTCGAGGCGGGGCTGCGCACCCACGACATCCAGCGCCCCTTCCCAGAGGAGCTCAACCGCCTCGTCACGAGTCTCGTCAGCTGCATCCACTTCGCGCCGACTGAGAAAGCGCGAACGAATCTGCTAGCCGAGCGAGTATCCGCCGGCTCGGTCCATGTCACGGGCAACACGGTGGTGGATGCGCTCCTGGAAGTTTCGAGCAAGGACCTGCCGTGCTCGTTCCCCGTTGGCGCCGGAAGGCGTCTCGTCCTAGTAACCGCACACAGGCGCGAGAACTTCGGCGCGCCGATTCTAGCGATTTGCGACGCGATTCGAGAGCTTCATGACAGATTTCCGGACACGGAATTCGTCTACCCGGTTCATCCAAACCCGAACATTCGTCACCCGGTTCATGCCCGTTTATCTGAGTTGGAGCGGATTCATCTGATTCCGCCAGCTGACTACCAGGACCTAGTTACATTGATGAAGCGGTCGACTTTGATTCTAACCGATAGTGGCGGCATCCAAGAGGAGGCCCCTGCGCTGGGCAAGCCCGTTTTGGTGCTGAGGGACGAGACCGAGCGCCCAGAGGCGGTCGAGGCGGGCGTCGCTCGTTTGGTGGGAGCTGACCGGGAACGGATTGTGCTCGAGACGAGCCGGCTTCTCACCAATCAAGCCGATTATGCCCAGATGGCCCGGGGTGTCTCTCCCTATGGCGATGGCAAGGCGGCACGCCGGATCGTTGATCTGTGCCGCGAGTTCCTGACTTCTGGCGCAGGCACGGAGAACCAGTCGACGGCCTGCGTACTCAGCGCCGGGCGGGCGGTATGTTAGAGAACCTATTCACTCGTTGGAGCTTAATTATAGCCCTGGCAAGACGCGAGATCGAGGCGCGCTACAAGGGATCGCTTGGTGGCCTCGGCTGGTATATCGTTCAGACGCTCGTCACGGTCGCAATCTACAGTTTTGTGTTCGGAACAATCTTCCGCGCTCGCTGGGCAGAAGACGGGCAAGCCCCGATCAACTTCGCCATGGCGTTATTTATCGGCTTGCTGGTCTTCAACCTCTTCAGCGAGGCGATCGGCCGCGCCCCAACCTTGATTCTTGCAAACGCAAACTACGTCAAGAAGCTGGTCTTTCCACTGGAGATCCTGCCGATCGTGGCGTTGCTCGCCGCCGTGTTCAACATGGCGATCGGATTTATGGTGTTCATTTCGATGTCGCTGGTGCTGCAAGTTCACCTTGCTTGGACCGGCCTGTGGGTACCGATCATCCTGGCGCCGTTCATGTTGCTGCTGCTGGGGGTGATGTGGTTCTTGGCCTCTCTCGGGACCTTTGTGCGTGACACAGCCCAGGTGATCTCGCTCGCAACGACGATGCTGATGTTTCTTTCCCCTCTATTCTATCCGGCTGGGGCTCTTCCGAGCGAATTCCGCACCTGGATCGGGTTTAATCCGCTGACGTTCCCTATGGAGCAGTCACGTCGCGCTCTACTGTTTGGCGACACGCCAGATCTGCTGGGGCTAGCGTTCTATTCGGCAGTGGCAGCTGCAGTCGCTGTCCTGGGATACCTTTGGTTCGCAAAGACTCGGAAGGCCTTCGCCGATGTCCTCTGAACCTGTCATCGAGGTCAGGAACGTCAGCAAGTCCTATCTCATCTACGACCAGCCCCAGGATCGCCTGAAACAGATGGTCGTACCCCGCATTGCGCGCGCGCTGGGCCGGACGCCGCGTGCCTATTTCAAGGAGCATTGGGCGCTGCGTGACGTCAGCTTCAGCGTGGGGCCGGGGGAGACTGTCGGGATTATTGGCCGCAATGGCTCCGGCAAGTCGACGTTGCTCCAGATCATTTGCGGCACGCTGGCGCCTACTACCGGCGAAGTCGCTGTCCGGGGACGCATCGGAGCGCTGTTGGAGCTTGGCGCAGGCTTCAACCCGGAGTTCACCGGCCGACAGAACGCGATCCTGAATGCCCAGATCCTCGGTTTGTCCGCCCGCGAGATCTCCGACCGGATCGATGGGATAGAGGATTTCGCTGACATCGGGGAGTTCTTCGACAGACCGGTGAAGATGTACTCAAGTGGTATGTATGTGCGGGTCGCCTTCGCTGTGCAGGCGTGCATCGATCCGGACATCCTAGTTGTTGACGAGGCTCTCGCGGTCGGGGACGCAGCGTTTCAAGCAAAATGCCTTCAGCGGTTGAAAGACCTGAAATCGAGTGGCACGTCGGTGCTCTTCGTCTCCCATGACGTGGCCGCCGTGCGCACCTTCTGCGATCAGGCTATCTGGATCGAACACGGCGCTCTTCGAGCCATCGGCGAAGTGACACGAGTGACAGCGGACTATCTGGAAGCCGTGTTCCTTCCGCATTCAATTGCGCAGCGGCCAAAGTCTACAGCCGGAACCTCGGCTGAAATGTCGGTTGAAGGATCGGCGGTGCCACCGCAAGATCACAGTCGCGTCATCTCTTCCTCCGACGGCGAACTCGGACCGGCCAATCGGCCAGTCGCGCGCTGGGGACGTACCACTGGATTGATCGATACCATAGAAATGTACGACGGATCTGGTCGGGCGACTTTTGTCGTCGAAGGAGACGACATGGTCAGCCTTCAGATTGGCGGGAGCCTCCCTGCGGGCGAGCGCCCGGCTGGACTGTGTGTCGCCTTCTCGATTAAGACGCTGTCTGGCCTCGATCTGATTACGGGTGTCAGTTCGCCCATTGGGCCCGCGCACGGCACGAGTCCGCAACGTTTCACCGCGGCATTCAGCTTTCGTAATCTGCTATCGAGCGACCGCTATATGATTTCGACTGCGCTGCAGCGCGGGAGCCCTCTCGATGTCGAATATATCGAGCACATCGAAGGCATCGCCTTTATGCAATCAGTTCGTCCGATCCAATTTAATGGGCGGATCGTGCCATGTATCGAGTCTGTGCTGAGACTACAATGAATGCTGGGGCAGAGATGAACGACGTGAATACACAATCGTATTGGTCTCACCGCTTCATTGAAGATTGGGAACAGCGCGGTGGACGGCACCAGAGCCGGGCTTTTGCCGGGTTGGCGCTTCAGAACATGCCGGCCTGGTTGGTCTCTGCGATCCGCAGCAACCGTTTGCGAGTTCTGGATTGGGGCTGCGCCCTCGGCGATGGTACCGATCTGCTGAGAAGCGCGCTGAACACGGAACTAACCGGAATAGATTTCGCGAGGCCGGCTGTGGAACAGGCGCGCCTTAGATATCCTTTGTGCAAGTTCGATTGCGTCGACATTTCGGCGACCCCGCTGCCTCATGTTTGGGACGTGATATTCTCGTCCAACACCCTTGAGCATTTCGCCGATCCTTGGGCCACAGCAGAAAAACTCGCGGCCTTTGCCGGGTCAGCACTCGTCGTCCTTGTCCCGTATCGGGAGATCGAGCGCTACTGCGAGCACGAATACACTTTTTTGGCCGAGAACATTCCGACCGTGCTCGACTCACTGCAACTGGCACACTGCTCCGTCCTAGATGCAAGTGTCGAGCCTGCAGCGATGTGGAATGGGCAGCAGGTTCTGCTCGTTTATGTCACCGCGGCGTTCGCCCGCGCCTTGTATTTATCGGATATCTCGATTGCTCCGGATATCGCAGCGTTGCGCCGGGCCAACGAAGAACTGACGAGGCTCACGGCTGAGCGGGAATGTGCGGTGCTTGCTTTGGAGGCGCAAGCGGGTGAACTGGCTACCATTCGGAATAGCTTAATCAGCGAAGCAGAGACCAACCGTGTAACCACTGCGGAGTTGCAGGCGGTCAAGCAAGCTAACGCGGATTTGAATGCGCGCTTGCTTTCGGCCTTAAGTGATTGCAATGATTGGGAGTATCTTGCTAAAGCTGTTGTTGGCTCCACCTCATGGAAAGCGACCCAGCCGTTTAGGTGGCTGTCGACTGCAGCACGGCTGCTGATCTCCAATCCACGCGCGACAGGCAAAAGAATTTCGTACTTCGTTCGGCTTGTGCGGGCCGGCGGCGTCGGGCGCGCCTTCGGATGGATAAGGGAACGCCTTTCTCAAGAGTATGGGCCGCGGACGACGGCCTCCACCGCTAAGCCATTGCTCGGCATTGTGGACGAGCGACGTATTGAATCTCCTGTGTTTGAGGCCAAACAACAGACCGCAGCGTTCGAACTAATTAGACAGGCATTCAATCCATATGAGTTGATTGAGCCCCTTAAGCCGATTCGGGTTGATGTTGTTGAAGAGCCATTTTGCGGCAACTTGTTGCCATTCAGTTGTGTAACAACCGTACGAGACGAAGCGCCTTCAATTATTCGGTTCCTCGAATCACTTGCGAACCAATCCTCACTGCCGCGAGAACTCATTTTCGTCGACGGCGGCAGTTCGGACAACACCGTCAAACTCGCGCGTGAATGGGGCGCGTCAGCTCCTATCGACGTCACAATCGTGGAGGCGGGCCGTGTCAACATTGCGCGAGGACGCAACATCGGTGTCCAAAGGGTTTCAACTGATCTCATCGCGTTCGTCGACGCAGGTACTGTGCTGCAGGCCAATTTCTTCCAGGAATTGATTGGTGCCTTCACGACCTTTGACACGCTTGATGCCGCCTGTGGTCTCTATGAAGCGTCGGAGTCGAACGCGCACTCGAAACAGTTCATCTGGGACTTCGACAATATCGATCTCAAGAATTTTCTTCCGTCGGCGCGCGCGCTTGCGGTCACGAAGGCGACTTTCCAGAGAACGCACGGTTTTCCCGAATATTTGACGAAGACGGGTGAGGACACTTCCTTTGCTTTGGAGCTACGCCGCGTATCGCGAAATTGGGCCGTGTGTCGCTTGGCGCGCGTGGTTTGGAATGCTCCGGTCGAGGCGGCACAATCCAAACGCCTCATGTACAATTACGCTTATGGAGATGGAGAATCTGCTTTCGGTGATTTCAATGCTTACTCTCACGTTCTTGCGAAGAATGCCTCGAGCACCTGGCTAACACATGAATGGGTGAACGGCTACATCGCCGGCCGACTTCATCGCTCGGCAGTCGAGGTCGAGCGTCGAGGTATTCGCAAGATCGTTATCATTCTTTCTGGCGTCCCGTTCACGGATTCTGGTGGCGGTCAACGCTGCAGTCAGATGGCAATCGCCTTTGCAAGGAAAAATTGTAAAGTTGTGTTCGTGAACATTTATCCAAGTTTCGAGGAAAAGAAGAAGATCTACTTCGACGTTGACCTATCCCTCTTTGAATTCTATGCGCTGAAGGATTTTAACCCGAACGAGATCGCGGACAGATATGGTCAGTTTGACGTTCGAGTATCGGTCATTTCGGAGTTTCCACACCCGAGCTTGCTTCCGGTAATCGAGGCCCTCAAGTCGCGCTTCAGAGAGCGAGTCACTACAATCTATGACTATATAGATAATTGGGAAACCTCACTTGGATGGGAATGGTATAGCCAATCGGTCGAGCGGCGCTTCATCGAACAGGCGGACGTTCTCGTGGCTTCGGCGAAAACGTTGCAGCAGAAGCTATCCGAAGCTTCTAAGCGGGAAGTGGCATTGATTCCAAACGCGGTGAATGATCGAATTTTCGATCGAAGTTCCGTCTTCGCGCGTCCGGCAGACCTTCCGGTCGGACGAATGATTGTTATTTACACTGGGGCGATGTGGGGCGAGTGGTTCGATTGGGAATTGCTGAGTTACTGCGCCGCGCAACTCCCTGACTTTGATTTTGTGTTGATCGGTGGCGCCGATCCTGCTCGGCAGGACAGTATTTCGGCGACATTTGAGAATGTTCATTTCCTTGGTGTCAAGCCGCAGCGTGATCTCCCAGCCTATCTGGCTCATGCCGAAGCCGGAGTCATTCCCTTTGTCCCGGGCAACGTAACGCATTTCGTCAACCCCCTAAAGGTCTATGAGTACGTTGCCATGGGGCTGCCCGTCGTCAGCACGAACATGAAGGAAATCGCGGGAATTCCGGGTGTTTCGATGGCATCGACGGCACATGAGTTTGCTACAGCGGTAAAGGTTTCAGCAAACACTCGGCCGCCCGTGGACGAAATGATCCGCTTTGCTAAGCTCAACAACTGGGACGCGCGCGTTGAACTCTTCATCGAGATCATTGAACCGACATCGTACCAGCAACGGAGTGCGAGTTAGATTATGGATATCGAGCAATCGTTCCCGTCAGAATACGTTGACGAAGACACACTGAGCGCAGTCAAGAACAGCGTCGATCGTGTTGATTCCAGTTCGGTACTGGGCGTCGGTCCGGGTGGACTGCACTTCGACACACGGCGATTGGCGGCAACCGTAGGATGTCTGCGAAAGCATCTTGCCGAAGGGGCGCGATGTTTAGAGATTGGAAGTCGTCCGTGAACAATTTGGAAGCGGTTGATTTTGTTGGCTGATCGATTGTTGGCAAGTATTCGATTTTGCAGGAAAGCCGCGGGGTGACCGTGGTTTTCTTGCGTTTTGGGAGTGTCGGTT